>DATDKX010000299.1:0-18030 GCA_036519615.1 Propionibacteriaceae bacterium | reverse complement strand
ATCAGGCACCGGTCTACCAGGCCCTGATCGCGTCCAAGGCGTGTTGAAGATCCGGTGGGTACCGGGATTCAAACTGCATCAATTCGCCCGAACTCGGGTGCGTGAAACTAAGTCGAACGGCGTGCAACCACTGGCGTTCTAGACCGAGCTTGTCGGCAAGCACGGGATCGGCCCCATACATCAGATCGCCGACGCAGGGATGTCGAATCGCCGCCATGTGAACCCGGATCTGATGCGTACGGCCGGTTTCGAGCTTGATCTCAAGGAGACTCGCGGCGACGAACGCCTCCAGAGTTGAGTAGTGAGTGACGCTGTGCCGGCCTCGCTCCATCACCGCCATCTTGTAGTCCGCCCCGGGATGCCGGCCAATCGGAGCCTCAATAGTGCCGGTGAACGGGTCCAGATGGCCCTGCACCAACGCGTGGTAGATCTTGTCGACGCTGCGGGATCGGAAGGCTCGCTTCAAGATCGTGTACGCGTGCTCGCTTTTGGCGACCACCATCAGCCCGGAGGTACCGACGTCCAACCGCTGTACGATGCCCCGCCGCTCGGGAACCCCGGAGGTCGAGATACGGAAGCCGGCCCCGGCAAGGTGGCTGAGTACGTCGGGTCCGGTCCAGCCCAGACTGGGATGGGCGGCGACACCCACCGGCTTGTCGATCACCACGATGTCATCGTCGTCGTACACGATGACGACGCCTTCGACTTGCTCCGGTCGCACGGCCGCCGTTCGCGGTTGATCGTCAAGCTCCACTTCGAGCATGGACCCAACACTGACGCGATCCGACTTGGTAATTGCGGCACCATCCAGCAGCACCTGCCCCGCGCCGATCAACTCCACGACCCGGCTACGCGACAGACCCAGCATGCGCGCCACTGCGGCGTCAACCCGCTCGCCGTTCATACCCTCTGGCACGAGCAGGACCTTTCGATCAGCCACGCGCTATCGTGCTTCGATCATGATCATCATCGTCATCATCGCCCGAGTCCCCCCGTCCGGGCCGGGCATGCCGCTGGCCAGTGATGCTAATCCCTTTCACCACCGACAGGAACATGATCAAGATGGCAGCTGCGGTGATGCACATGTCGGCGATGTTGAAGATCGGCCAGTGCGGCAGCTGCAGGAAGTCGATCACGTGACCGCGCAGCACTCCGGGAGGTCGGAACAACCGATCGGTCAGGTTTCCAGCGACGCCAGCACACAAGAGCCCGATCGCCACAGCCCACGCTGGATGACCAATTCGCGGGACCAGCTTGATGATCACGAAGGAAAGCACCAGGATCCCGGCGATCGCAAACACGTAGGTAAAACGCTGGCCCTGGCTGAAGGCAGCGCCGGGGTTACGAATGAGCCGCAGCGTGAGCAATCCACCGAGCAAGCGGACAGAGGCAAGCGGCTCGAGTTGAGTTACCGCAATGATCTTGGTGGCAAGATCAGCTGCTAGCCCGGCGACGGCGACGAGAGCGACGAGAAGGCGCAAGCGTCGTCGCTCGATCGGGTGAGCGCCGCCGGCTGAGGTTATCGCCGTTCCTCACGCTGCTTGCACGTGACACACAAAGTGGCGCGTGGAAAGGCTTGCAACCGGCCCTTGCCTATGGGCTGGCCGCAGTTGTCGCAGCTGCCGTAGGTGCCAAGCTCAATATGTCGCAACGCGAGTCGGGACTGGTCGAGCATCTCCCGGGCGTTGTTGGCCAATGACATCTCGGCATCACGCTCAAAGTTCGCAGAACCGACGTCAGCCGGATCGCGTCCGGCCCCCTCACTGCCGTCGCGGAGCAACCCCACCAGCTCAGCGGTGGAGATTTCGATCTGGCTCTCGAAGCGCGCAATATCTTCGATCAGCGCCTGCTTTACCTCGTTGATCTCGGCCTTGGTCCAGGGATCTTCGCCCGGGCGGACCGGCAAGGACTTCGGGTTCATCGGTTTTCCAGGCTTGTCTTGATGGTCGACAGGTACTGCGTGCACCGTTGGCGCGGCCTTGGCTGAAGCTTTGGCTGGAGCTTTGGTTTGGCCCTTCCGATTCGTGGTGCTGCGACCGCCGTTCTCGGCTGCCGGGGTAGCCGCAGCCCTGGATTTAGCGGTGGTCATGGGTTCCCCATTTCTTGGAGCACGGCTGGAGGTGGAAGTGACGCAGAGACAGTAGGCCGCAAAAGCAGTTTCTTCAACGACCCGCGCTGATTTCTCCATGAATTTCCAGCGATGCAATGTTTCTCGCTGCTCGCTCCAACGCCACAGGGCCCGCCGAGGCGGGCCCTGTGTCCTGATCAATCGCTAGTACTAGATCAGCGCTGGTCTCCTAGCAGCGCGTCCAGACGCGGGGTATTGCTACCTGGACTGCCGCTGTAGCTTGGCGCTTCTCCCCGATGCTGGGGCTGATCAGCGCCGCCATGCTCGCCCTGTTGAGCGGTGCTAATTCCGTTTGAGTTGCTCTCGGTCAACTTCGCATCCCGTACCGTATCGGGAATCTCAACAGGCTCGGCCCTGCCTGTCTCCAGTGTCTCGATCTGCTTGCGCAGATGCGTGGTGAGGTTGGTACGGTACGCGGCCTCGAAGTTGCGCAACGCCGCGACGGCGGCCGTCAGGTCGTCACGCTGCCTTTCCAGATCGCCGAACATCTCTCCGCGCCGACTCTCAATCTCCCGATCAAGCTTCTCCGCACGGCTGTGTGCGTCGGCCTGCAGCCGCTCCGCATTGACCCGAGCCTCGGACTCCACGCGCTCCGCGCGGGTACGAGCGTCGGTGGTGAGCTGATGAGCGGTCCGGTTGGCCTCTTCCCGGATCCGGTTGGCGTCCTCGGTGGCCTCCTCGACCAGGCGCTCGGCCTGCTCGGTCGACATCTCGACCAAGCGGACTACTGCGGCGCTGGCCTCCTTGCCCGTGGTGACCACGATCGTGCCCGATTGTGGCTGCGCCGATGCAGTCTGGGCCGGTGCCGGCTGCCGTGGCTGGGGAGCCTGGACCGTGGGGGCGGCCGGAGCTATCGGCTGCTGAGGAGGAGGCGCCGCCTTCAGTGCCTCGATCTGCTTTTTCAGGTTCTGGTTTTCCTCGATGAGTTGCGCGAAGCTCTCTTCGACCTCGTCAACGAACTCGTCAACCTCCAACACCTCATAGCCCGACTTGCGGGCCATCCGGAACCTCTTGTTGCGGACGTCGTCGAGCGTCAGCGTCATCGTGCACCTCGATATCTAGGTGGGACTTGGGGTGAGGCCGTCACCTCCACCCGCCCTACCGTACCCAATTTGGTGAGGGTGCACAGCCGAGCGAAAGAAGTCTCGAAAGACACCGCGAAGTCAGCAAAGACGCTGCCTAACGGACGGGTCAGAAGAACAAGCTGCGGTTGACCTGCATCAGGATGCTGACCAGGATCGCGAGACCGATGAACGCCAAATCGAGCATCATGTTGCCAACTCGAACGGGCTTGAGCACCTTGCGCAGCAGCCGCAGTGGCGGGTCGGTAATCGAGTAAATGATCTCGGCGAAGACCAGCATCGGTCCTCTGGGTTCCCAGTCACGGACAAGCACGGGGACCCAGGACAAAATCATGCGTGCAAACAGGATCAGCAGAAAAATCCACAAGATCCAGTTGATGATGAGTCCCACGACAACCACGGTTGAGGCCCTGTCTGTATTGCTTAAGGATTGCTTATGGCTTGCTTCGGTGTACCACGTGTGTGACACCAGCCTAGGCGCAGACCGAGCCGGCGGAGTTCCGAGCTAGCTCTGGTTGAAGAAACCGCCTGCAATCCGTTCCTTGTCTTCCGCCGCCACGGTGACATCGTGTGGCGAGAGCAGAAACACCTTGCTGGTGACGCGTTCGATACTGCCACGCAACCCAAAGATGAGACCAGCGGCGAAGTCAACCAGCCGCTTGGCATCGACATCTTCCATGTCGGACAAGTTCATGATGACTGGCACACCATCACGGAAGTGCTCGCCAATGACGCGCGCCTCGTTGTATGTGCGGGGATGAACAGTGATGATTCGTGACACATCGGCCGTCCGTGCGTGAGGAGCGAGAGTCGTCGTACCGGCTGACGAGGCAGAGGCGTGTGTTGCCGCAGTTTTGGCTGGGGCGGTTTGGGCCGGCGCGGCCGTGCCGCTGCTGGTGGGGCGCCGACTTTCGAGGGGAGTCACCGTAGCCGGCTTGTCCGGTACCGCGAGCGGCTCACCCGCGTTGTCCTCCTCGATCAACTCCTCGTAGTTGGCGGCATCGGTGTAGGCAGCGTCGTCATAGTCGGTGTACCGATCGTCGGTGACTAAGCCCAGCCAAGCTGCTGCGCGCTTTAGTCGTTCCGCCATCTCATCCGCCTCGAATCTGGGCCTTCTCCAAACGGGCCGTGCTACCGGGCCACAATTGCGCCGCAGGCAGCGCTCTGCTGCTGAGATTACCGTCCGGGCATCTCGATGATCGGGCCCGACACGCGCTACTTGAGGAAGTCGGGAACGTCAAGATCATCCTCGAAAGAGGGAACCCTGGGAGGCACCGTGACCCGAGAAGGCGGTAGCGGCACCGGCGGTGGATGCAACGCTGGCGCCGTACTTTCTGCCGGGGCGGTGTGGCTGGTGGAGCTGTGGTTATTCGAAGCGACGGCAGGTTCCGGCTCTGCGGGTGTCGGGGTGGGTCGCGTCTGATGCGTACGGAGGTCCGCAGCGCGGCTGATGCCTGGCTGGCGGCGCGGCGGTTGGCCGCCCTCGAAGCCGGCGGCAATAACGGTTACCCGTACCTCGTCTCCGAGCGCGTCATCGATGACGGTACCGAAGATGATGTTCGCGTCCTCATGGGCAGCGCCCTGGATCAGGTTGGCGGCAGCAGACACCTCGAAGAGCCCAAGATCGGAGCCGCCCGCGATGGAGAGCAGGACACCATGAGCGCCGTCGATACTGGCCTCCAGCAGTGGCGACGATACCGCCGTTTCGGCTGCCGCCCGGGCCCGGTCCTCGCCACGCGCCGAGCCGATGCCCATCAACGCCGAACCCGCATTCGACATAACAGCTTTCACGTCGGCGAAGTCCAAATTGATCAGGCCAGGTGTGGTGATCAGATCGGTGATGCCGGAGACGCCCTGCATCAGCACCTGGTCGGCCTGCTTGAAGGCGTCCAGGATTGCGATCTGGTGGTCGATCATCTGCAGCAGTTTGTCGTTGGGAATCACGATCAACGTGTCAACCTCTTCGCGGAGGCCGACGATGCCCTGCTCCGCTTGCAAGGCCCGGCGCTTTCCTTCGAAGGAGAACGGCCGGGTGACAACGCCGATCGTCAAAGCGCCGAGCGCTCGCGCGATGCGAGCGACCACAGGTGCACCGCCGGTGCCGGTACCGCCGCCCTCCCCCGCGGTCACGAACACCATGTCAGCGCCTTTCAGCGCATCTTCGATGTCTTGGGCATGGTCCTCGGCCGCCTGGCGACCCTTGTCAGGATCCGCGCCAGCGCCCAGACCACGAGTGAGATCACGGCCAATGTCCAACTTGACGTCAGCATCGCTCATCAGCAATGCCTGCGCGTCAGTGTTCACGGCGATGAACTCGACGCCCCGAAGTCCGGCCTCGATCATCCGGTTGACCGCGTTGACGCCGCCGCCGCCGACGCCCACGACCTTGATAATCGCCAAGTAGTTCTGTGACGCAGAAACCACGGTTCCGCCTCTTCTTTCATGTCCGCGGACAAGTGGTCGCACCAGGTCTCAACGTGAGGTCAACCGTTAAGTTGCCACGGTGGGGAAACGGCGCGGTGTTCAATGAGGCTACGAGATGGCGACCAGTGATCATGTCGTGACACGCCACGATCAGCGATTCATCTAGAATCTCTATACCTCAAGTTGAGCTTTAAACACCGGTCGCTGATTCAAGCGTTGCCTGTCCCTTTCTCGAAAGCGGTCGCTGGGAAGGCTTCACAACTGCGCGCCGGGTGGGTCGTTTGCGATCACGGGCGTTCAGACGACCCTGAGTTTCGCCAGAAGTCGGGTCGTCTGCGATGACAATCGGCCAGACAAGCGACGGTCCGAAATCGATCCAGGTTGATCGAGGAGAACGGTCCGCTGGCTCAGCGAACGGCAGGATTGTGTGGACTAGAGACGTCGATCGAGGACCTGGGCTTCCTCTTGAGCAGCGCTGTTACCACGTCGGCTTTCAACTCCGAGTCCGCCGAGCTACCCCAGGTCACCTTCGGCCCAGATTTTTGCAAGCTCAACACAATGTGGTCGCCGCTAGTGGCCGTGATCCGATCAACCTTCCCGCGCAGCTTGCCCGGAAGTGCTGCGGCGACCGTAGCAACATCACGAAGCAGCGAGGCATCTGTGGGGCTGACCTCGGCTAGTACCACCTGCGAAGGCAGCGTTGGCTGGGTTTGGTAAGCGACACCGAACTTGTCGACCACCAGGTATCCGTTCGGCTGGTGTATCGCAAACACCGGCCGACGCTCGACGATGGTGACCGTAATGGTGCTTGGCCAGTGGCGCGTAGCACGTGCAGTCTCGACGGCTGGCAGGGTCATGGCTCGCATGGCAATCTCATCCAGGTTCTGACGAGCCAGAGGCACGCCGAGTGGGATCTGCACCGCAAAACTCACCTGGGTCGGGGTGAGATGACGCATCCCGATCACATTGACGCGCTTGGTCACCAAGGCTGTTGAGAAATAGACCACCCAAATGCTGCCTCCAAGGAGCACGAGCACTAGCAGGATCGCGGTAATAGCCAGGGCCTTACGGCGCCAAGACCGGCGCGACTTCTTCCGCCGACGGGTGCTTGCGGGTCCCTTACGCCGGCTTGTCCCGGTACGCCGGCTGGCCCCAGAACGCCGGCTGGACACAGCGGTTGCTGTCACTGCGCGACCTCGGCAAGCCGCTGAATCTCGGCGACGATCTTGGGCGCGACCTTGGTGACGTCGCCGCACCCAACCGTGATCACCAGATCGCCGGGGCGAGCGATCCGAGCCACAGTCGGGGCCGCCTCATCCCAGACGGGTTCGTAGGTTACGTGTGCAGTGCCCGGAGCGACCGCATTGGCCACCATGGCGCCGTCAATTCCGGGGATTGGATCCTCGCGGTCGCCACAAACATCCATCACGATGGCCTCGTCGGCCCGCTCCAGTGCCTGTGCGAGCTCCCGCCAGAAGTCTCGAGTGCGGGTGTAGAGGTGCGGCTGGAAACAAACAACGACCCGACCGTCACCAACACCGGTGCGAGCCGCAATCAAGGTATTGAGCACTTCGGTTGGGTGATGGGCATAGTCGTCGTAAACCCGGACATTGTTGGGCGTACCAATCAGCTGGAATCGCCGGTACGTGCCCTGGTACTTCGACAGCTCACGACGTGCTTCAGCCTCATCGGCCCCAAGCCAGACGGCGACCGCATACGCCGCCGCGGCGTTCAGTACGTTGTAGTGGCCCGGCACGGACAGCTCCACTGGCCCAAGGTGACCGTTCCAGTGAAGCTCGAACCTCGACCCGGTGCCAGCCAAACCAACGTCAGCAATCTGGACATCCGCGTGCGCCGAGGTACCGAAGGTCATGACTGCGGGACCTGGCATCCCGGCGGCCGTCCGCTGCCACACCCGCTGGGTCAATGCGACAGCTCCGGCATCGTCAGCGCTAGTGACGAGCAGCCGTACCGAATCCGCCATCGCGAAGCGGAGGAAACCGTCGGCGTAGTTCTCCGCACTCCCCCAGTTGCTCAGGTGATCAGGGTCGACGTTGGTAACTACCGCGATCTCCCGCGGGTATTGCAGAAAGGAGCCATCGCTCTCGTCGGCCTCGATGACCATGATGTCGCCAGCGCCGAGATGACCACCGGTGGCGGTGCCTGTCAGCGCCCCACCGATGACGAACGACGGGTCAAAGCCACAGCCACTCAACACGTGCGCGATCATCGCCGTCGTTGTGGTCTTGCCATGAGTTCCCGCGACCGCAATACCCCGGCGCCCCAACATCAGCGAACCGAGAGCGGCGCTGCGATGCAGCACCCGCAGTCCGCGGCGCCGAGCTTCGGCCAGCTCGGGGTTGCTGTCTCGGATGGCTGAGGATGCCACAACCGTTGTGGCATCGCCGAGTTGCTCAGCCCGGTGTCCGACATAGACCCGAGCACCTTGCGCCTCGAGCGAGCGCAGATACTTCGAGTCCTGTCGGTCGCTGCCGCTCACCGGAATGCCCTGGGCCAGCATCATCGAGGCAATCCCATTCATGCCGGAGCCGCCAATGGCGATGAAATGCACCGCACCGAGCTCGTCCGGTTTCGGCAGCTCGATGGGAGTGATCAGACCCATCAGCGGATCACCTCCAGAACTCGTGACGCCAACACGGTAGCTGCGTCGAGCCGCGCAACGCCCGCCAGCGCGTCACTCATTCCGGCAAGCCGGTCCGGATGTGCAAAAAGGGTAGGAATCTCCTGGCTTACCCAGATGGAGGTGCAGTCGACATCGGCCAGCATGATGCCGCCACCGGCATTGACCACGAGTTCGGCATTGAGTGCTTGCTCGCCGTTGCCATGCGGATATGGCACGAACACGGCAGGAAGCCGCACGGCAGCGGTTTCGAGCACCGTGTTAGCACCGCTGCGAGCCAGCATCAAATCGGCAGCGGCGTATGCCCGTTCCATCTGCTCCACGTACGCCAGCGGCTGGTACACAGCACCCGTCCGCTCGTCGACACTTCGCTCGATCCCAGGAATGAGATTCTTAGGTCCCAGTACGTGCAGCACCTGAATGCCCTGAGCCAGCACATCAGGCCAGGCCCCTGCCACCGCGGTATTGATCTGCAATGCGCCTTGGGAGCCTCCACTGACCAGCAGCGTGGGAAGGTCGGGGTTCAGGTCGAAGCCAATGCGTGCCTCGCGTCGTAGCGCGGCCCGGTCAAGATCGGTGATCGTGCGCCGGATGGGCAGCCCGATGCAGCGCGCATGAGGCAGTGAGGTCTGAGGGAACGAGGTGTAGACGTGGCTCGTCAGCCGGGCGGCGAGCTTGTTGGCCAGACCGGGCAACACATTTTGTTCATGGATCACGATGGGCAATCCGAGCCGGCGGGCGGCGAGATAGGCCGGAGTTGACACATAGCCGCCGAAGCCGAGCACCACGTCAGCCTGTACCCGCCGCAGTAGTCGTACGGTTGCGGTCACAGCCTGAACCAAACGCGGTCCAACAAGCACCAGATCCTTGCCGACTCGGCGCGGCATCGGCACTGGTGGGATCAGCTCCAATTCCAGACCTGCTGCTGGGACGACGGTTGTCTCCAGACCGCGAGCGGTACCCAGCGCCGTCACAGCGAGTTCGGGGCTGAGCCGGCGCAACTCCAGTCCAGTTGCGATCAAGGGAGACGTATGTCCAGCCGACCCGCCGCCGGCGAGTACTACCGAGCCCGATGCTGATCTGACCATCAGCCGGTACGGCCCTGATTGGTCCGCGAGCCGACGACCGTGGTCATTCTGCGCGGGGGGCGCATCGCCTTTTTCACCAGCAGTTGGCGAGCCTCCGGTTCTCTGCGGGCGCAGGCCAAGAGGACGCCGACCGCCAATAGGTTGGCAATCAATGCCGATCCCCCGTAAGAGAGCAACGGCAGCGGCACGCCGGCGATTGGAAGTAGCCGAAGAACCACGGCCAAATTGATCAATGCTTGCACCATGAACCACGTCGTAATACCGGCGGCGGCATAGCGTACGAAAAGATCATCGGCGCGCATTGCGATCCGGATGCCGGCGTAGCCCAAGATGCCGATCATGGCCATTACCACCAAGCTGCCAAACAACCCGAACTCCTCGCCCAGCACAGCGAAGATGAAGTCGGTGTGCGCCTCGGGCAAGCTGCCCCACTTCTGGCGGCTCGCGCCGAGACCTACCCCCCACCAGCCTCCGGATGCGATTGCAAACATTCCGGCGTTGGCCTGGTGATTGGCTCCGTCGGCATCAAGGGTTGGATCGAGGAAGGCGGCAAGGCGACGCATCCGTACCGACGAGGTGACGAAGATCCCGATGACACCGGCAACACCGGTCGATGCCAATGCGAGGAGTACTCGTAGCGGCGCCCCAACGATCCACAGAATGCCCGTAGCAATGACCGCCATGACGACTGCCGTACCAGCATCGCCCTGGAACAACACCAGCAAGACCAAGATTCCGCTCACCGGCAGAAAGGGCACGAGCAGGTGCTTCGGCTGATCAAGCAACCGATACTTGCGCGCCAGCACGTCGGCGCCCCAAAGGATCATGGCCAGCTTGGCGAACTCGGCCGGCTGGATCGAGAAGAGCGAGGAGCCTAGATAGAGCCAGTTGCGATTGCCGTTCACCGAGATGCCGAGTGGTGTATAGGTCAAGATCAACAACACAATTGCCATGCCGAGGCCGAACCAGCTCAGCAGCCGCAGCGTCGATGGCGGCAGCTTCATGATCGTGAACGCGCCCAGCACCCCGACGCCGAGGAAGATCACCTGCCGCTTGACGTAGAAGTAGGAATCGCCGTGCGTCAGGTAGGCGTTCACGCTGGAAGCTGAGAGCACCATCATGATCCCGACAATGAGCAGTAGTGCCACAGAGCCGAGTACCAGGTGATAGCTGGTCAGCGGCCGGTCCAGCATCGAGCGGAGCCAGTGCAGCACCTCGACCACTGACCGGGAACGCCGAGGCCGCAGAACTTGCGGCGAGCGAAGCGGAGTAGCACGGTGGCCGGACGCGGTCTGGCCCTGCGGGGTCAGGGTCGCCACTGACGTCTACTCCTTTGCGAGCGCGCGCACGGCCGCGGCGAAGGCATCTCCGCGTGCGGCGTAGTCGGTGAACATGTCCTTGCTGGCGCACCCCGGCGCGAGCAGAACTGCATCACCAGGTCTGGCCAGGGAAGCAGCCGCCGCAACGGCTTGTGCCATTGCTCTAGTGTCGACCGCCTCAATGATTTGTGTGGGGACTTCCGGCGCGTGTCGAGCCAAGGCTTCAGCGATGAGGTCTCGGTCAGTCCCGAGCAACACGGCGCCGCGCAATCTCTGCCGATGACTAGTGATCAACTCATCGAAGGTCGTGCCCTTTGCCTGGCCACCCGCGATCCACACCACTGATTCGAAGGCCCGCAGTGAGGCATCCGCAGCATGCGGGTTGGTGGCCTTGGAGTCGTCGACCCATGAGACTCCGTCGCGTTCCAGCACGGTCTGAATCTTGTGTGGACCTACCTTGACCGTCCGCAAACCTCCCCGGACCGCCGTCGCAGGTACGCCGTAGGAACGAGCAAGGGCCGCGGCCGCCAAGGCGTTGGCGACATTGTGCGGTGCGGCCGGGCTGACGTCGCTGACCTTCGCAAGCTCGAGCGCTGAGTCGCGACGCTGCTCGATGAAGGCCCGATCAACCAACAGGTCGTCGACGACGCCGAGCATCGACAAACCTGGTGTTCCGAGCGTGAAACCGATCGCTCGGGCACCCTCGACGACCTCGGCCTCTTCAACCATGTGCTCGGTGACTAGGTCGGCAACGTTGTAGACGCAGCTGGCCTGAACGCCCTGGTAGATCCTGGCCTTTGCGTCCCGATAGGCCGCGTACGAGCCATGCCATTCGAGGTGATCGGGCTGCACGTTGAGGACCGCAGCGGAGTGCAGAGCCAAGGAGCTGGACCAGTGCAGCTGATGGCTGGACAGCTCGACAGCTAGTACGTCGTAGGGTTGCGGGTCCAGAACGATCTCCATGATCGGACGGCCGATGTTGCCCACCGCGGCTGTGCGTAGGCCGGCCGCAGCCAAGACCGCCTCGAGCATCTGGGTCGTCGTCGTCTTGCCGTTCGTGCCGGTAATCCCCAGCCACGGCACTATCTTGTCGGGCCGACTCAGCCGCCAGGCCAGCTCGACTTCGCTCCAGATCGGAACCCCGCGCTCGGCAGCCTGGCGCAATAGCGGCGCCGTGGCGGGCCAGCCTGTGGTGATCACCAGGTCGACATCATCGGGAAGAGTCGCGGTAGCACCCGGGCCCAGGCGCACTGCGCCGCCGAGAACCTCCAACAACTTGCCCTTGTCGGAAGTTTTGTCGTCCAGCAGGTCGTCCAGACTCGTGACCCGCGCCCCGAACTGCAGTAACCCATCCGCAGCCGCAAACCCAGATACTCCGATGCCAGCGACGACCACATGGGCCTGTGGCCAAGGTGATCGGCCGTCGGCGTCCGGCAGCCAGGACGGGGTCATGTGCCTGCCACCCACTCGGCGTAGAAGATGCCGAGACCGGCGGCAACGCACAGCCCGGCAATGATCCAAAAGCGCATCACGATAGTGACCGGGGCCCAGCTCAGCAGCTCAAAGTGATGGTGAATGGGCGACATCTTGAACAGTCGCCTGCCGCGGGTCAACTTGAAAAAGCCGACCTGCAGGATCACCGACATTACCTCGATCACCAGAAGCCCACCCAAGATCACCAACAGCAGCTCGGTGCGGGTCATGATCGCCATTCCGGCAAGCGCACCGCCAAGAGAGAGTGACCCTGTGTCGCCCATAAAGATCTTTGCCGGTTCAGCGTTCCACCACAAAAAGCCGAAGCAGGCGCCGGCCAGTGCCACCGCCACGACCGCGAGGTCGTACGGGTCCCGCACCTCATAGCACTTCGGCCCGGCCGACGCGGTGTAGGCGCACGACTGGTTGTACTGCCAGATGTTGACCAACGTGTACGCGCCGAAGATCATCACGCAGGCACCGGCTGCCAGGCCGTCGAGTCCATCGGTGAGATTGACGCCGTTGCTGGCGGCAGCGATCAGCAGCATCACCCAGATGATCACTAGCACCAGCGGCAGCTGAAGCCATTCGATATCGCGCAGAAATGAGATGGCAGGCGAAGCCGGGGTCACCCCACGCTCGTCGGGAAATTGCAGTGACGCGACCGCAAACACAATGGCAACGATCGATTGGCCGGCGATCTTCGCCTTACTTCGTAAGCCCAGCGACCGCTGCTTGCTGATCTTGATGTAGTCGTCCAGGAATCCGACCACACCTAAGCCGGTAAACAGGAACAACACCAGCAATGCCGAGGCAGACGGAGCAGTGAAGGTGATCAAGTGGCTGCCGAAGTATGCGAAGAGGACGGCGGCGATGATCACCAGGCCGCCCATGGTCGGAGTTCCACGCTTCACATGGTGGGACGTAGGACCGTCGTCGCGGATCAGCTGTCCGTAACCCTTCCTGACCAGCACGAGAATGGCGAGCCGGGTGCCCAGCAGAGTGCCGAGCAGCGCGAGGCCGCCGGCGAAGACGATGGTCTTCACCCGGGATCCTCGTATCGGGTTAGGTCGACCGAAGTCAGGATGTCGTCGGCCACGGTGTCCAAGGCTAAGCCACGAGATGCCTTCACCAAGACGACGTCGCCCGGTCTGAGTGCCGCTGTAACCAGCGCAACCGCGTCCGTTTTGTCAGCTACCGCCACTGCCTGCGCGGCAGGAAAGCCCGCAGCCACGGCTGCTCTCGTCATCTGCGATCCATGTTCACCAACCACGACCAAATGATCGACTCCGAGCTCCGCGGCGAACCGGCCGATTCCAGCGTGCTCGTCCGCTGCGAGATCACCGAGCTCGAGCATGTCTCCTAGCACCGCCCAGGTGTTCCGGCCGGTACGCGCCAGCTCAGCCAGCGTTGTCAGGGCTGCACGCATGGAGTCGGGATTGGCGTTGTATGAGTCGTTGATCACCGTGACCCCATCCGGGCGGTCATGTAATTCCATCCGCCAGCGCGATCGCGGTGCTGCATGACCGAGCGCACTTGCGATCTGGTCGAGCTCGAGTCCGAGGGCGAGCGCGGCAGCAGCTGCAGCGACTGCGTTCGCAACCTGATGTCGCCCGGTTAGCTGAAGCAGAACCGGCGCGCGATGCTCCGGGCCACCAGCGCGGCGTTCATGGAGGGTAAAGGAATAGCGCCCGTACGTGTCACTTGCCAGCCCGGAGGTCCACACGCCCTGGTCCAGGGACTGGATGGTTGACCATGGCAGCACCTGAGCGCGAGTACGCCGCCGCATTGCCCAGACAAGTGGATCGTCGATGTTCAGCACCGCCCAGCCATCGGCTGGCAGGGCTTCCACTAGCTCACCCTTGGCCTGGGCAATTGCCGCTTGTCCGCCAAACTCCCCCACATGGGCCTGACCGACGTTGAGCACGACCCCGACGCGCGGTGGTGCGATGTCGCAGAGGTAGGCGATGTGGCCGATACCCCGCGCGCCCATCTCTACAACTAGGAATCGGGTCTCAGGAGCAATACAGCCAACGGTCAATGGCACACCGAGCTCGTTGTTGAGATTGCCGGCCGCGGCCACAGTGGGCGCCGCCTGCTCAAGCACCTGCGCCAGCAGATCCTTGGTCGAGGTCTTGCCGACCGAGCCGGTAATGCCCACGACCTGAAGTCCCTTTGAACCCGACCGATCGACCAGATAGCGCGACAGCCGGCCAAGAGCAACCAGCGGATCAGCTACCACTAGGCATCGGGCACCGGCTACCGGATGTCTGGTAAGCGATGCCGCCGCACCGGCCGCCGCCGCCGCCGCAACGTAGTCATGACCGTCGACACGCACGCCACGCAGTGCCACAAACAGGGCGCCAGGAATCACTGACCGGGAGTCGGCTGTCAGTGCGGTGATCACCGCAGCCCCATCCTCCGGACCAGATAGTCGGGTACCTAGCACCATGGCGACCTCATCGACCGTCACAGGGATCACGGCGGCGCGCCCTGCTGGCCCTGACCGATGGGCGGAGCGGGGTCCGGATGCAGCACGGCCCACTCCTCGGCTGCCACGACCGGATCGCTGAACGGGAGGATCGTGCCGGCCACCTCCTGACCGAGCTCGTGACCCTTGCCAAGAATCGCGACCACGTCACCCGGTCTGGCAAGCTGCAACGCGAGGCGGATCGCCGAGCGCCGGTCACCGCCATCGATTACCTCGGCCTGCAGCGCCGCTCCACGAACCGCACTCCGGGCGCCATTGATCAGCTGGGCCCGGATCGCGCGTGGATCTTCGGAGCGGGGATTGTCATCGGTTGCAATCACTACGTCGGCGTTGTGAGCTGCCGACTCCCCCATCGGCTCCCGTTTCTGAGGATCTCGGTCGCCGCCGCAACCGAGCACGACGATGCGACGACGGGATCGTCTGGGGCTTCCCAGCGCCTGCAAAGCGGCAGCGATCGCCTGTGGCGTATGTGCGAAATCCACGTAGACCAGGGGCGCACCCTCCCCCAGCCCGATCCGCTGCATTCGACCTGCAACCTCAGCCTGACCTAGACCGCCAGCCGCACGGTCCAGGTCACCCTCGATCGCATCGACCATTGCCAGCGCCGTCAACGCGTTGCGAATGTTGAAGTCGCCAGGGAGATTGAGACTGAAGTCGAGAATCCGACCTCGTATGTCGGCCCGAACAGCAGTTCGGCCATCCGGTTGGGCCTGGTACGCCAGTGCTCGACAGGCCGCATCGCCATCGAGACTTACCGTAGTAAGGCCGATTCCGGAGCGCCGACTGATCCGCTGCACCAGCTCGCGGCCCCGGGGATCGTCAACATTGATCACCGCGTGTTTGGTCCGCTCTGGGCTGAAGAGCGAGGCCTTGGCTTCGAAGTAGGACTCGACGTTTGCGTGGAAATCCAGATGATCTCGGCCGAGGTTGGTGAAGGCCGCGACGTCAAAGGTGATCGCCTCGGTGCGGCCGAGCACCAGGGCATGGGAGGAAACCTCCATAACAACGGTCTCAGCTCCCTCCTCGACCAGGAAGGCCAGCAGCGCCTGCAGGTCTGTCGACTCCGGCGTCGTCACAGTTGTCGGGACGCAGTCCAATGGCTCGCCGTTCAGCCGGAAACCAACAGTGCCGACCAAGCCGGTGTTCACGTTGTCAGCACGGAGCGCGGCCTCCAATAAGAATGTCGTGGTGGTCTTGCCATTGGTGCCGGTGACGGCGCACATGGTGAGCGCGTCGGCCGGCCGGCCGTAAATCGTGGCGGCAACCCCTGCCATGGCCTGACGAGGATGATCGACAACGACCACCGGAAGAGGGAGCCCTTGGGCGATCTGGCCTCCAGCGGGATCGGTCAGAATGGCGACGGCTCCCGCCTCGGCTGCCTGCCGAGCGAACTCCGCACCGTGATGATGAGCGCCGGACAACGCGACATAGAGGTCGCCGGGGCGTACCAGCCGGGAATCCATGGTGATGCCACTGACAACCGAGCCGCTCACCGTGGCACGATTCCCGAGCAGCTCAGTCAAACCGATCTGGTGTCTGGTGCGCGGCCGAATCACGCCCCCCCGTAGAGCAGAAGACACGCTGGTGACGTTATCGATTCCTCGGTCCCTCTGGACCAATACCCTCCACCTTTAGTTACTTGCTTCGCCCAGTATTTGATTGCTCAGGGCCGCTCGCCGTGTTTGATCGCTCGCTACGGATTACCACTCGGTAGGCAGTGGCTTGTGCGGCTTGGCATCCGGAGCGACGGAGTAGCGCGGCAACGCGAAATTCATGATGTCCTGGTACGCCGGTGCTGCTGTGATGGTTCCGGTATCGCCTACCCTCGGGTTGCTGATCACGACGTAGGTCAGGATCTGCGGATCGTCGAGGGGCGCAAAGCCCACGAATGATGTTACGTAACCGCGGTAACAGCCGCAGCTGGTATCCGCGCGCTGGGCGGTGCCGGTTTTTCCACCACTGGTATATCGATCGAGCTTCAGATTCCGTTGACCGTTCACGCTGTCGATGACGGCCCCCATGAGGTCGCGTACCTCGGCCGAACTCTTCTCCGATATCACGCGCCGCGGCGGCGTACGCGGCACTGCTACTTCTTGGCCCTCGCCGTCGATCGCCTTCTTGATCACTGTCGGTGGGTTGTAGAGCCCACCGTTCACGATGCCGGCGACGGCCGAGGCCTCCTGAATCCCGGTTACTGCAATTGCCTGGCCGAATGCGACCCGATCCCGCTGGCCGTCCGGCATGTCCGCCTTCGGGAGGATGCCAGCAGACTCGCCAGGCAGCTCGATGCTTGTGGTTCGACCGAGACCAAAGCTGACCAGATAGTCGTGCAACGTCTTCTTGTCGAGTTGGCGGGCCAGCAGTGTTGTCCCGATGTTCGATGACATCGCGATGACCCCGCGCATGTTGTAGTGCAGCACGCCGTGAGAGAAGAAATCTTTGATTGACCGGCCACCGGAGCTGATGCGGCTCGGGACAACGACACGAGTGCTCGGATTCGCTATGCCAGAGTCGATCAAGGCCGCCGAGGTCAAGACCTTCTGCACGCTTCCAGGCTCGTACGGAGCTGAGACCGCGCGATTGCCCCGGTCCTCGGCATTGGCGGCCTGCGGACTCGAGGAGTCGTAGGTCGGGGCATTGGCCAGCGCGATCACTTGACCTGTCTTCACGTCTAAGACGATGGCGAAGCCGGAATCGGCATGGGTCTTGGCAACCTGATCCGCGAGTCTTCGTTCGGTGACCCACTGCACCTCCGAGTCGAGCGTGAGCTGATAGCTAAGCCCGTTACGCGCCGGTGTGATCGAACTCCTGCCGAGTGGGATCTTGCTGCCATTCGGGGCGCTCTCATAGGTTTCCTTGCCTTCCACACCGGCCAGCTGGGCGTTCAGAGTGCGCTCCAGCCCGGCAAGGCCCTTGCCATCGGCTCCGACGAAACCCACCACCGAGGCACCAATCGAGCCATTGGGATAGGTCCGGATGGGATCGCTCTCGCGAAAAATTCCGTGCAGGTGGCGGCCCGACAGGTCAGCGGCCAGCGCGCTGTAGGTCAGTGCCGGCACCTTCTTCTTGATGTAGACAAAGTGAGTGCCGCGCTTGGTCAGCAGCGGCATCAGCTCACTCTGCGACATGGCCAGGTGGCCGGAAAGCACACCCGCAATCTGTGCCGCGTCGGGCGCCGTGAGCGTTGGATCTGCTGTCACCGCGACGGCCGGCTGCGTTGCGGCCAGGACCATACCATTGCGATCAGTGATCTGGCCGCGCGCCGGGAGCAACGGCAGTGTCCGGGTCAACGCATCGAGTGTGTAGGAAGAGGAGTCGAAGCCCTGGAGCTGCAGCAGCCGCCCGGCACACAACGACAGGGCCATGGCAACCACGATCAACAGT
>DATDKX010000298.1:0-11007 GCA_036519615.1 Propionibacteriaceae bacterium | reverse complement strand
GTATCGGGCAGCTCGCGCGCGCTGCCAGGGACGGATGCCGGTTCGATCAAAGTCACAGGCTTTGAACACCATCCGGCTAAAGGCCGGGCAACCGGCGGGATACGCTGCCACCGGTTCCTCAAAGGCGAGGATTCGCTGCTGCTCGCCTGGGCGGGGCAGGCACCTGCCATCGCCGCTGCGGCTAGCGGCAGTCCCGTTCCGTTGCCTGACCCCGATGCCCGGCGGGACGGGTCAGGAACCCCCGGTACTCAACCAATAGCGGCGATCGGCTCTGCCGCTGGCGGCTGATCTCCCAGTGGAGCCGATACACATGGAGCATGCACCAGCTCACAGGCCCGATCATGATGCCCCCGATCATGAGAGCACTGACGATGCCTTCGACGACTTACTTGCGAACAACAAGAAATTCGCTGAGCACTTTGATCAGCACGGCTTCGATGGGGTGGCACATGCAGGCGTTCTGATGATCACCTGCATGGACTCCCGAATCGTGCCCCTTGAAATGGTCGGTCTGACTTTCGGTGATGCCAAGATCATCAGGACCCCAGGCGGTCGAGTGACAACCTCGGCGCTGGCGGGCTGCATCGCCGGGGTCCATCTGCTCAACGTGAACCGCATCATGGTGGTCCCGCATAGCCGCTGTGCTATGGCGGCCGCCGATGACGACGTGATCATCGAGAAGATTCGAAATGCCAGCGGTGCCGACGCTTCTTGGGTACGGTTCGGCGCCTCCGCCGACCAGCGGCGTACGCTGCACCGGGATATCGAGAAGCTTCGGAATCACCCGCTCATCGGTGATCGAGCAGTCGTCGGCGGCTTCTATTACGACGTTGACACAGGCCTCTTAGAACGCTGGGGCTGAGCGCGGAGACCGCAGTGCTTGCTTAGGCGTCGATGGCGGCGGTGTCCAGAGCGTACGCGCCATCGATGATGAACTCCTTGCGCGGACCCACGTCGTTGCCCATCAGCATCTCGAACGTAGTCCCGGCGATCAGGCCATCATCGACTGTCATCCGGCGCAGCGTACGGTGCCGGGGATTCATTGTGGTCTCGGCCAGCTGATCAGCATCCATTTCCCCAAGACCCTTGTAGCGCTGTGGTTCCTTGAAGTGCAGACCCTTCTTGGTCAGCTCTGCTGCCTTCCGCTGGTACTCGGCGTCGGAATAGGTGTAGATGTACTTCTCTTGTCCTTTACGAGGATTGGTCAGCTCAAACCGATGCAGCGGCGGAACTGCTGTGAAGACTCGGCCAGCATCCACCAGCGGCCGCATGTACCGGAAGAACAGAGTCGCGAGCAGACAGCGAATATGAGCCCCATCGGAGTCCGCATCGGCCATGAAAATGATTTTGCCGTAGCGGGCCGCATCGAGATCGAAACTGCGGCCCGAGCCTGCTCCGACAACTTGGATGATCGAGGCACATTCAGCGTTCTTCAGCATGTCGCCGATCGAAGCCTTTTGAACATTGAGGATCTTGCCGCGGATCGGCAACAACGCCTGGAATTCGGAGTTCCGAGCGAGTTTGGCCGTCCCGAGCGCCGAGTCGCCCTCCACAATAAAGAGCTCTGACCGGTCCACATCATTACTGCGGCAGTCGACCAGCTTGGCCGGTAACGAAGACGATTCGAGCGCATTCTTGCGGCGCTGGGCCTCCCGATGCTGCCGGGCAGCTACCCGAGCCCGAGAGGCGCCGACGACCTTCTCCAAGACCGCGCGAGCTTGCGCGCGGGTCGCCGCCTTGGTGGACCCCAAGAACTTGGCGAGTTCACCTTCCACCGCTTTGGCAACCAGCCGCGACACCGCGGGTGTCCCGAGAACCTCCTTGGTCTGACCCTCGAACTGCGGCTCGGCCAGCCGCACGGTGACGACGGCCGTCATGCCCTCGAGGACGTCCTCTTTCAGCACGTCGTCACCGTTCTTCAGGAGCCGGGTGTTTTGCAGGGCATTGCCGAACGCCCTCGTTAACCCGCGCTCGAAGCCAGCGATATGGGTACCGCCTTTGGGCGTGGCGATGATGTTCACAAACGACTGGGTACGCGTCTCATAACCGTCCCCCCAACGGATGGCAACATCGATGTCGAGGTCCCGCTCAACGTCTGCGGGCTCCATATGGCCATCGTCGTCCAGCATGGGAACCGTCTCGGTGAACCGATCCGTGCCTCGTAGCCGGATCACATCGGTGATCGGCTGATCGGGAGCAAGGAACTCGCAGAACTCCGAGATGCCGCCCTGGTGCAGGAACGTCTCTTCGACGACGTCCTCGCTTCGGGCATCGATGACATGGAGCGCGAGTCCAGGAACCAAGAAGCTGGTCTGCCGGGCGCGATCCTGGAGATCCCGCAGCGACAGCTGGGCGTCATGGAGGAAGATCTGTCGGTCAGGCCAGTAGGTCACTCGAGTCCCAGTCGTGCCTTTGGGTACTCGGCCGATTTTGCGCAGGGTGTCTCCGGGGGTGAACTTGGCCGTCGGTCCGGGACCGCTGAAAGTTCCGGGAACGCCGCGCCGGAAAGACATCGCCCAGGTTGCGGAATTCCTGTCCACCTCGACATCGAGCCGACTGGACAGGGCGTTGACGACTGAGGAGCCGACGCCGTGCAGTCCACCTGTCGCGTTGTAGGAGCCGGCGCCGAACTTGCCGCCAGCATGGAGTTTGGTGAAGACCACCTCGACACCGGACAGGCCGGTGCGGGGCTCGATGTCTACCGGGATACCGCGGCCTTGGTCACGCACCGAGATGCCACCATCGGAGCGCAATGTGACGAAGATCTCCTTGCCGTGATTACCAAGCGCTTCGTCGACGGCGTTGTCGATGATCTCCCATAGACAGTGCATCAACCCTCTGGTGTCAGTGGAGCCGATATACATCGCGGGGCGTTTGCGAACTGCCTCAAGCCCTTCGAGAACCAGCAGATGCCGCGCCTCGTAGTCACGGTTTTCCGTTGCAGGGCTGGCAGTTGGCACGGGCTGAGAGTACCTCGCGCGAGGCGTCGAAACCGCGCCAAAAGCTACCAATCCAGCGCTGTGTCGGACACGAACACCTCGTGCGGACCTGACGTCCAGGCCAGCTAGCGATTCACAGGATTCGTTACACAACAGTCATTGCTCCGAGATGCAGAGCCGGAACAATCAGAGGCAGGCGAGATGTTGAGGATGTGCGGGGCCTGCATTGAGCAACACGGTGCACGGTCCTAAGTACAGACAAGATCATCTGCCAAGATCATCTGCCAAGAGATGGTCGGATAGTGAGAAAGCGAGGCCCACCGTGAACGCAGTCATCGAAGGTCCCGCATTGAACGCCTCGGATCGTTGCGATCGGTGCGGCGCACAAGCCTACGTCCGAGTCACGATGGCCAGCGGGTTCGAGCTTCTTTTCTGCTCGCACCACAGCAAGGAGCACGCTGACAAGCTCAAGCAAGTAGCGCTCAAGATCCACGACGAGTCACAGCGGATCGGCTAGGCCGCGCGTACCCACTTGTTGAGCTTGAGGTGAGCTTCTACAGGCGATCCGACACGTCTAGCGCAGCATTCGAACGCCGTCAGTCCAGATAGTCTCTCAACACTTGTGACCGCGACGGGTGCCGCAACTTGCTCATGGTCTTGGACTCGATCTGACGGATCCGCTCGCGAGTTACGCCGTACACCTTGCCAATCTCATCAAGCGTCTTGGGTTGACCGTCGGTCAATCCGAAGCGCATGGACACAACTCCAGCCTCGCGCTCGCTCAGGGTGTCCAGAACGTCGTGGAGCTGCTCTTGGAGCAGAGTGAAGCTCACTGCATCCGCAGGAACAACAGCCTCGGAATCCTCAATCAGATCACCGAACTCAGAGTCGCCGTCTTCGCCCAGGGGCGTATGCAATGAGATCGGCTCGCGCCCGTACTTTTGGACCTCGACGACCTTCTCGGGAGTCATGTCGAGTTCGCGGGCCAGCTCCTCAGGCGTCGGTTCCCGGCCAAGGTCCTGCAACATCTGGCGCTGCACCCGGGCGAGCTTGTTAATCACCTCGACCATATGCACCGGGATCCGGATGGTACGCGCCTGATCGGCCATCGCCCGGGTGATGGCCTGCCGAATCCACCATGTCGCGTACGTAGAGAACTTGTAGCCCTTGGTGTAGTCGAACTTCTCGACCGCCCGGATGAGACCGAGGTTGCCCTCCTGAATGAGGTCGAGGAAGAGCATGCCGCGCCCGGTATACCGCTTGGCAAGCGAGACCACCAGCCGGAGATTGGCCTCCAGGAGGTGGTTCTTGGCGCGGCGACCATCTTCGGCGATCCATTCGAAATCGTCGAGCTGTGACGTTTTGATCTTGGTTCGATCGTCGTTGAGCTTCTCATCAGCAAACAGTCCGGCTTCGATGCGCTTCGCTAGCTCCACTTCCTGCTCGGCATTCAGGAGGGCGACCTTGCCGATCTGCTTCAGGTAGTCCTTGACCGGGTCAGCAGTGGCGCCGGCGGCCATGACCTGCTGCTCGGGCTCATCCGCGTCGTCGGCCTCCGACAGTGTGAAGCCCTCATCCTCGGCCAGCTCCTCTTCGAGCTTTGCCTCTTCAGCCGGTTCGAACGATGACTCGTCGACATCGTCCAGCGTCCGCTTCTTGCCGACCGTGAGGACGACCTCGTCGCTTTCGAGATCGACAACCACATCAGCGGTCAGCCCTTCACTCTCAAGTTCCAGCTGCTCCAGGGCAAGGTCCTCAAGCTCAACCTCATCGACTGCCTCAGGATCAACGGCGTCGGGCTCAGCTACATCGGGATCAGGGACATCCGGCTCTGCAGTGAGCGTCACGTCATTGTTGACTACAGGTTCATCTTCGACGACAGGCGGCGGTGGGGCGGCCTTCGTGGCCGGAGCACTATCGACTGATTTCAGCTGCGCCTTTTTGGCGGTGGCTTTCTTGGCGGTCGTTTTGTTCGCTGTCGTCTTGTTTGCTGCGTTCTTGGTGGCTGCGTTCTTGGTGGTCGGGGCGGCCTTCTTGATCGGAACGCTTTCTTGCCGTGCCCGGCTAGTGGACGCGGCCACCGCGCGGGCCGATCTGTGCAGTTTGGAGGGGGGTGTCACAAAGAGCCTCTCGGACTGACTTGTTGGGGCAAGCGAAACTAGGGCAAGCAACGCCCATCGGATGTCAATAGGCGCTCCACGGGTATTCTGGCACGAATCTCCAAACTCTCAGTTCCACGATGATTTCGTGTCGCGAGTGCGGACGGCATGGTCCGATGACCTAGACGGCGTCAGGCTCAGCCTTTACCGCCAGGACCGGACATGCCGCATCGAGGAGGACTCGCTGGGCGTTGCTGCCCAGCAGCAGCTTGCCGACCGGGGATCGGCGGCGGAGCCCAATGACGATGAAATCGGCCGCGGCGGTCTCAGCGATCCTGATCAGCTCCTCTGCTGAATCTGCTGCGTCCGCTGCGCTCCTGATCTCATAGTTGAGGCCCGACGCGGCCAGCTGCTCAGCCAGGCCAGCAGTCTCTGCATCCGGTGAGGTGTTCACCACTACCAATGCCGCGGCGCGTAACCGGGCCTCGCTGAGCGCGCGCTCCAGGGCGGCGCGTCCCTCGGGCCGTGAGGAATACCCGACGACGATGCAGGCCGGCGCCCCGGCGGTCAATGACTGCTCGGGCAGCTCAGCTCGTTCGGCTCCAGCGTGATCTGACGGGGCCTGATCTGATGGAGACTGAATCGTCTCTGACATCAGCGCACCTCCCAGGTATGGACCGGCTCGTTGCTATGCATCAGCGGCATATAGCTAGCAAGCATGCCGCTCACCGCTTGCTGCCTGGTTTCACCGGCTTGCTCGCGCCGTGCCACTTCCGCGACCTGCCAAGTTGCTCCATTGGCTAGACGCAAGCAGCGGCGTTCGATGATGTCCAACAGCCGACCGATCTCGGCCTCGTCGACCTCCCATTGCCGCAGACCATCCGCCGCCAATGGCAACAACTTGCGTACGACCAGTTCGGCTACCCGGACCTGGCCGATCTGCGGCCAGTAGACCTCCGCATTGATGCCGTGACGAACACCGGAGACGAAGTTCTCCTCGGCCGCCTGGAAAGACATTTGAGTCCAGATCGGACGATCCTCGCTGGCTAAGGCACGCACGATGCCGGCGAAGAAGGCAGCGTTGGCTATCGTGTCCACGACAGTCGGCCCTGCTGGGAGTACGCGGTTCTCAACACGCAGATGAGGATTGTCGCCGCTGATGTCATAGACCGGCCGGTTCCAGCGATAGATGGTGCCGTTGTGTAGCCGCAGCTCGTCAAGGCGCGGCACGCCGCCGCTGTCGAGTACCGCAACAGGATCCTCGTCGGAGCTGATCGGCAGTAATGCCGGAAAGTATCGGGAGTTCTCTTCGAAGAGATCGAAGATCGATGTGATCCAGCGCTCGCCGAACCACACTCGGGGGCGTACGCCTTGAGCCTTCAGCTCTTCACTCCGCGTGTCGGTGCTCTGTTCAAAGAGCGGGATGCGCGACTCAGCAACCAACTGCTTGCCAAAAAGGAAAGGCGAGTTCGCGCCTAGCGCGACCTGTACCCCGGCAATGGCCTGAGCTGCATTCCAATAGCCGGCGAAATCATCGGGACTTACCTGGAGGTGCACCTGCGTCGAGGTGCAGGCGGCCTCTGGCATGATCGTGTTGGACACCATCGCCAGCCGCTCGACGCCGTCGATGATGATCTCCAGATCCTCCCCACGGGCTGCGAAGATCTGCTGGTCAAGCAGCGAGTAGCGCGGATTCTCGCTGACGCTGTCCAGCGTCACATGGTGCGGCATCAAAGTCGGAAGGATGCCGATCATCACCAGTTGGGCCCCGATCGCCTTGGCCCGCGGATCGGCGTCATTCAGCGACTTTCGCACTGACTGCTCGAAGTCGGCGAAGCCAAAGTCGGCTAGTCGGCGTGGTGCGACGTTGATCTCAATGTTGAACCGGCCGAGCTCGGTTTGAAACGACGGATCGGCAATCGCGGCCAATACCTCAGCATTGCGCATGGCCGGCTGACAGTCGGTGTCAACGAGATTGAGCTCGATCTCAAGACCGGCCATCGGCCGCTCGAAGTCGAATCGAGACTCCGTGAGCATCCGCGCGAGCACGTCGAGACCCTTGCGAACCTTGTCTCGGTGACGCTTGCGGTCATCCCGCGTGAACTCTGTCGCGTCGACCTCAGCACCCATGAGGCTATCCTCACGCATCGCGGTCGCTGCGGGAACACTACGCTCGTCCACCATGACCGTCGACGCTTCCGTTACCGCCGCACCGCCCATAGCAAAGAGAATCCCGACAAGGCGCGTCCATCATCGTGACGTGTTCATCGACCCGTACGAGTGGCTGCGCGATAAGGACAATCCAGAGGTGATCGGCTATCTGGAGGCTGAGAACGCCTACACCGAGATGCAGACGGCTCATCTCTCCGAACTGACGGAAGCGGTCTTCAACGAGATCAAGACGCGCACAAAGGAAACCGACCTCAGTGTGCCGACCTATGCATCCCACCCGGGCGGCTCGGCGTACTGGTACTACGTGCGGACTGTCGAGGGATCTGAGTACCCGATCTATTGCCGAGTTGTCGCCAAAGATCGGCATAACTTGCCTGACCCCGAAACCGAGATCGTCGGCGAAGAGATTCTCCTGAATGGGAACCTGGAAGCGGAAGGGCACGAGTTCTTCTCACTCGGCGCCTTCAGTGTGTCTCTTGACGGACACCTGCTGGCCTACTCGGTCGACCTGACAGGGGCCGAGCGCTTTACGATCATGATCAAGAATCTGGTTTCCGGTGAGCTGTTGCCGGAGCAAATCAGTGATACGGCCTACGGGGCGGCCTGGGCCAAGAACAGTCATCTCTTCTACACCAGAGCGGACGAGGCATGGCGGCCGTACGTGGTGCTGCGGCACCGCGTCGGCACGGACCCGTCGCAAGACGTCGAGGTGCTGACCGAATCAGATGAGCGTTTCTGGCTCGGCGTCGACACCAGTCGTGACGATCGATGGATCATCATCGGAGCGGGAAGCAAGATCACCTCAGAGTTTCGGTTGCTCAGTACCGATGATCCCGAAGGTGAGCCGCGGATCGTCGCTCCACGACGTCAAGGTGTCGAGTACGACATAGAGCCGGCGGGTGATCGATTGCTGATCGTGCACAACGATGGCGCTGAGGACTTCGAGCTCGCTGAGGCGCCGCTCACTACGACCAGTCACACCGAGTGGAGACCGGTGCTCCCACACCGTCAGGGCGTGCGAATCATCTCGGTCAGCGCGTACGCCGGCCATGCGGTCGTTTCGCTGCGGCGTGACGGACTCACCGGCCTGCACGTGATGCCCCGCGATACCGGCGGCAACTTGCAACCCGGTGCGGATATCGCATTCGAGGAGCCGCTCTTTGTGGTGTACGCCCCCGGAGAGTCGGAGTACGACACTCCGACTATCCGAGTGAGCTACGCCTCCATGCTGACCCCAGATTCGGTATACGACTACGATCTAGCAAGCGGAGAACTGACGCTGCTGAAGCGCACGCCTGTACTGGACGATCCCCGATTCGGTCCCTATCGGCCGGATGACTATGTCCAAGAACGCGGCTGGGCGAGCGCGCCGGACGGCACGCGCGTGCCGCTGTCGATCGTGCGCAAGGCCGACGTTCCACTGGACAGCTCGGCACCGGCGCTGTTGTACGGCTACGGCGCGTACGAGGCGTCCATGGATCCCAGCTTTTCGATTTCGCGGCTGTCGCTGCTAGACCGCGGCATTGTCTATGCCATTGCCCATATCCGTGGCGGCGGTGAGCTTGGCCGGAGCTGGTACGAGCAGGGCAAGACGCTTGCCAAGATGAACACCTTCACAGACTTCATCGCCTGCGCTGACTACCTTGTCGAACAGGGCTATACCTCACCCGACCGGCTAGCCGCCCGGGGTGGGAGCGCCGGTGGGTTGCTGATGGGTGCGGCGGCGAACCTCGCCCCGGAGAAGTTCCATGCCATCCATGCCGCAGTGCCGTTCGTCGATGCGCTGACCACGATCCTGAATCCTGACCTGCCACTTACCGTCATCGAATGGGAGGAGTGGGGCGACCCGCTGCATGACCCGCAGGTGTACGCGTACATGAAGACTTATAGCCCGTACGAGAATGTGCGCACCGTCGACTATCCGGCCATATTGGCAACCACCAGCCTCAATGACACCCGCGTTTTCTACGTCGAACCAGCCAAATGGGTAGCTGCGCTGCGTCACTCCGTCACAAACACTGAGAAACGTCAGATCCTGCTCAAGACAGAGATGGTTGCGGGCCACGGCGGAGTCAGCGGACGTTACAAGAGCTGGCGTGAACTAGCGTTCGAGTACGCCTGGATCATTAGTCAGATAACTGGCAACACCAAGTGAACTTCGGGAATCCTGCGCCGTTTGTGAACGTTTTATAGCAGTGACCGCGCACGCGTGTACTGCCGCGGGACGCAGGGTATTGCATCCAGAAAGGGTCGCTGCTTCGAACCAGTAGCGAACGCCGTCGAACTCGATGACGAGGTCAAATACCGCCCGGGGTTACCCCCGAGTAGGTCTCAGGGATTCTTCAGGGCAAGCAAGGAATCCAAATCGGTACCTGACGCGTTCTGGATTGTGAAGGTAACGAAAGGGGCCATAGTGGCAACAACTACTCGTTCGCGAGTATCCGAAGGCATCGATGGCAAGGATGCAGTCGGCCTATATCTGGAAGGCATCGCCAAGACTCCGTTGCTGACCGCCGAAGAGGAGGTTGAGCTGGCGAAGACCATTGAAATTGGCCTTTACGCCGAGCACATCCTCGCTGGTGATGTGTCGCTTGCCGAGCGCGGGAAACACGCCAAGCGGCCGACGAAGGCCGAGTTGGAGTTCCTGGTCGAGGAAGGCCAGCGGGCAATGCAGCATTTTGTGACCGCCAACCTTCGTTTGGTCGTTTCAGTTGCTCGTAAGTACGGCCGGTCTCAGATGCCCCTTTTGGATCTGGTGCAAGAAGGTAACACCGGTCTTATCCGGGCCGTTGAGAAGTTCGACTACACCAAGGGGTTCAAGTTTTCGACGTACGGCACTTGGTGGGTACGCCAGTCGATTAGCCGTGGCATCGCCCAGCAGGGCCGGATCGTTCGGCTTCCCGTACATGTAGCTGAGCAGGTCAATCAGGTAGGTGCCGTACGAAGGACTCTGGAACGGCGACTTGGCCGCGATCCCGAGATCGAAGAGATCGCTGTTGAGATGGATCTCGAGCCAGAGCGCGTCCTCGACCTGATGCGGTACGGGCGCGATCATGTCAGCCTCGATGCCCCCGTTGAGGAAGGCGGAGATACCGCTCTGGGCGATCTGATCGCGCGTGAGCCGATGCCAGGTCCGGACGAGGTCTTCCTCGATGCTGAAGAGCACGCTCGCCTGGAGGACATGCTCGCCTCCTTGGATGAGCGGTCCGCCGACGTCGTACGTCGTCGTTACGGGCTTATCGATGGCCGCCAGGCCAAGCTGGCTGACATCGGTGCGATCTGGGGAATCACCGCGGAGCGGGTCCGTCAGATCGAACGTCATGCCATTGCCAAGCTGCGGGGTAAGTCGGTCCTGGCTGCGTGACCCCCGCGCGCGCCGACCTCACAGCGACTTACCAGCAGCTCACAGGGCGATCCGGATTTCCCCCTCCGGATCGCCCCCTTTTGTCTAAGGCTGCCTCTGCAAGTCAGGACTTGCGCAATGGACGGATGAGGCCTTCCTGAGCGACGTTGGAGACCAGGATGCCGTTTTGGAAGAGGCGGCCCGTCGCCAGGCCAAGGCCGTGCGAAGCGGATGGTGAGACTTGGTCGTAGAGCAGCCACTCGTCGGCTCGGAATGGTCGATGGAACCACATGGCGTGGTCAATCGATGCCGCCTGGACGTTGAACCCGACAAACACGCCATGTGGCACTGTGGTTGCGCCAAGCAGGGTCAGATCGCTGGCATAGGCCAAGGCCGCGTGATGCACGCGACGATCATCGGGCAAGCGTCCATTGGCGCGCACCCAGACGCGAGA
>DATDKX010000297.1:0-8909 GCA_036519615.1 Propionibacteriaceae bacterium | reverse complement strand
GCCTGCGCCTTCAACATCGAGGCGAACCAGTCCATCTCACTCACCTGCGGAGATGACGCAAGCTTTCGCTGTTCCTCGGCGATGGTCTGTAGCCAGCCAACCTAACGCTGCACCGCATCCTGCCCAACCTTGGTCGCGGTCTCGAGAATCTGCTCGTTGAGCGCCCGGGCCTGCTCGCCGAACTGGCGCATCTGCTCACCGGCCTGCTCACCCATCTCCCGGGCTTGGCCCACCACCTGGTCAGCAAACTCCCCTGCCTGCTCAGGTGACTTGGGACCACTGGGCTCGTTCTTCTTCTGTGACTTCTTCGCCTGAGCCATCTCTCAACACCCTTCTTTGAATCGGTTGATACTTGGGTGAATCGACGCTGAGATGTGGTGCTCTCTCACTATGTCAGCCATAAAAGCGGTGCACTAGCTCCGCGAAGCACGCTGGCCTTCGGCATTTGTGAAGGTAGCTGATCGAGGATGCGCCACCAGAGGGCAGCGGCGGGGTGGTCGTCGGGTAGGGGTCCTGCGGCGGTCGCCGACCGCACGAGGTGGGTGGCGTCGAAGCCGGCCCGGCAGACCTCGACGCGTTTGCTGGTAACTGGCTGGATGTCGCCGGCAGCATGATTTTGTTCGCCGCTTACGCCGATGAGTGGATCAACCAGCACCCGCGCCTCGTGCCGCGTACGGCCGACGTCTATCGCTCGCTCATTCGCCGGCACCTCGCCCCAACATTGGGCCAGATACCTCTCGGTCAGCTCGATACAGCACCGTGCGTGAGTGGCGCGCCGGGCTGCTCGAAGCCGGGGTCTCCTCGACTATGGTCGCTAAGTCATACCGCCTGCTGCGCGCGATCTTGAATACGGCGGTCACCGAGGACGAGTTGATCATCGTCAATCCGTACCGGATCAAAGGCGCGGGCGAGGAACGTGCCACCGAACGGCCGGTGCTAACTCTCGACCAGCTCTACGCCCTTGTCGATCTGATGCCAGATCGGTGGAAGGCGTTCCTTCTCCTCAAGACCTTCGCGTCGCTCCGCTGGGAGAGATCACCGCGCTCGCCCGGAATGATCTTGATCTGGAACGACGCGTTGTCCGCATTCGCCGACAGTTCTTCAGGGTGCCCGGCGTCCTTCAGCTAGGACCGCCGAAGTCGAGGGTCGGAATCCGCATGGTCTCCTTTCCGGCCGGCATCCTGCCCGAACTCCAGCACCACCTGGACACCTACTCTCTCGATGGCCCGGACGGGTTGGTGTTTGTCAACGAGCACGGGCGGCCGTGGCACCGCGGAAACTTCGATCCCGCAGTCCGCTGGCGGGAGGCCCGCGAGCAGATCGGGGTCCCCAACCTCCACCTCCACGACCTGCGGATACCGGCAACACATTCGCCGCTCAGTCGGGTGCCAGCCTGCGCGACTTGGTGACCCGCATGGACACGACTCCCCCGCCGCGGCCCTGATCTATCAGCACAGCAGTCGGGTGGCCGACGAAGCGATCGCCGCAGCCCTCGACGTCCGGCAGAGCGAGCGCAAATCACGGCCCCTCCCGAATGTCGTGGCCCGTGGAGGGCCCGACCGAGCCGCAGTTGATCGCCGTTGAGCCGGATCGTTCGCGAAAAATGGCGTCTGACCAGGAGTAATTCTTCAGAGCGGATGACGGGAATCGAACCCGCACTGTCAGCTTGGGAAGCTGATGTTCTGCCATTGAACTACATCCGCCTGACAAGGCATTTTGTACGCTAACGCCTGCTGTCCTGCCTCCGCCGTGCCTCAAACGTGCCTCAAGCTTCGGAGCGACGAAACCTCAGGCTAGCGCACGTCGGGCACCGAGCCGGAGCCGATTGCACTCTGGCTAGCCGCGACTCGAGGAACCTCATCGCAGAGCTGGTGAACCTGATCCGGCGTTGATGGCCGCCAGTCCGCGAGATGCTTGCTGGACGTGGCATACGAGACGCTCTTCATGAATCTCAATCAGACCTGACATGCCGCGAACAGGTCGTACAGGCACTCATTACGTACGTTGCCGGCTCATTCACCCTCCCGTTACCCCCGACACGCATTGCCATCGAGCCGAAGGAAGCGCTAGGCGGGAGGCATTTTGCCGTCGAATTCGGCAATGAGATTCGTGCAGATTTCCAATGCTTGGCGGGCGCATCGCTCTGCGAACTGGGTGAGGAGTTTGCGGCCTTGCGGATTGGCCGCCCTGATGAATTTGACCGCCTCACGTTGGATGTCGGGGAGTTCTTCGGCCCAGCGTTGCTGTAGCGGGTCGAACGCTTGGCGCACCTGCGGCTGCCGGTCGTTGAACATCCAGGCTCGCTCGTCTCCTTTGACGTGGTCGAGGAGTTTTTGGAATTGCCACCAGTAGGACTGCGCGTCGTAGGTAGCCGTTGCTACCTCCTCGGGCCGCTCGGCGACGACGGTCGCTGCGGGAAGAGCCACGCCATTCGGCACGCTGGCGGCTGCGGGGAAGATCGGGAGGTAGACGCTCGTGCATGGTGTGGCGGCCGCCCACCACAGGTGTGGGAGCTGGTCGGGAGTGTCGGGCATGAGCATGATCGCGGAGCTGGCGGTGTTTCCCCAGGTGAATTCCGCGGGGGAGTCGTGCATGCACAGTGTCATCAGGTCGGGCAGCGCCGCAGTGAAATACGGCCCCCCGAGGAAGGTGTCCTCGTAATGATCGCGTAGCACGCGTGTTGCTTGATCGAATGTGATCTTGCCATGGCGCGCTGCGTCGGCCAGCAGGTGACGTGAGCGTTGCAATCGGACGTGGGATACCTGCAGTGGTGTGCCCGGGTCGGTGTAGGCACGGGCGAAGTCAAATGGCCGGTTCTCACTGGCGGGCCACCAGCCGGCTTTGATGGCGTGGTCTATGAGGTCCTGACTGGCTCGGTCCCATTCGATGCGGATGGTGGGCTGGTTGGAGATGGCGTAGGTTCCGGTGCGTATCGCGCGTGCTGCCCACCGATGACCGGAGGTCTCGATCACCCAGGCTTCGCGGGGGTCGGCTACAAGATAGGAGTTGTCATAGGCGCCCTGCTCGATCGGGCGACCGGGGATGCCGGATCCCCACTGGCCGTGTGCGGCGACCAGCTCAGTGATGGTGCTGACTGCCTCCTGCGCTGTGGTTGCGCGTTCGAGTCCGAGCCGGACTAGTTCCATCCCGAGTATCCCCGCCGGCGGTGGCTTGCCGTCACGGGATTGGGTGACGTGCTCGGCGAGGTCGCGGGTGAACAGTGCTTCGTTGCCGATGCCGACGCCCCACTCATTGAGTCCGAGCTCGTGCCCCCAGCACCAGTATGGCGAGCCACCGACGTGCGCCCAGCTTTGCCTGACATCGGCAATTTCGACATAGGCCAGACGCAGTGGGGAGGTGGCGCTCGATTGTCGGCGCGGCCAGTAGCGCAGCGGTTGGCATTCTTTGGCGGGCCGGTCACTGTTCTTGGCCAGCAGCATGGAGCCGTCTGCGGTCACGTCCGGCAGCGCGACGAAGGTGTCGCAGCTCCACGGACGCTGGGGTGGCGGAGTCGGCACAAAAGTTGGAGTCATGGGTGATCACGTTCTCCTCGAGGTGCGCGTACGGCGGCAGTCGTAGCAGCGGCCGGTGGTGGCAGCCCGGTGGTGCGAGGGTATCTGCCGACGGGCATGACCTGCAGGCCAGCATTCGCCCGGCCCTCAGCCCTTGACGCTGCCCCCGAAAGCGAACGCGCCGCCCAGCCTGCGGCTCAGCACCAGGTACAGCAGCACCGAGGGCAGCGAGTAGAGCAGCGAATATGCCGCGAGCTGTCCGTAGACCACCTGCCCGTACTGGCCGAAGAAGGTATAGATCGTCACTGACATCGGCTGTTTCTCTGGGGTCAGGAGCAGAATGAACGGAACGAAGAAGTTCCCCCACAGACCGATGAAGGTGTAGATCGCGACGACCGACAGACCTGGTCCCATTAGTGGCATCACAATTTGCAACAGTCCGCGCATCGGACTCGCCCCGTCCGTCCAGGCCGCCTCCTCGAGCTCGATCGGGACGCCGTCCATGAAGTTCTTTGTCAACCAGATGGAGATCGGTAGGGCCGTCGTCGCCATGAACACCATGGTGGCGGGGAGCGAGTCGTCGAGCGCCAGCTGGACGAACAGCCCGTACACCGGCACCATGATCGCGGTGATCGGCAGCCCGGTGGAGAACAAGATGGTGACCAGGAACGGCCGCTTGAGTCGGGAGCGGTAGCGCGATAGCGGGTAGGCGGCCAGGGTCGCGCACACCATCGTGATCAAGGTCCCGCCGACGCACAGGAAGGCACCGTTGAGCAGCGGCACGTACGTCGTCTCCGGCGTCATCACTGCCTTGAAGTTGTCGAGCGTGAACGGGTGCGGCCACATGATGCTGATGCCCTGATTCGGATCCCCGTTGACGGCCGCTAAGAGCACCCACAGCAGCGGGATCACGAAGGCTGCGGCCAGTACGAGCAAGATCAAGCTGGCCAGCAGCCGGCCCGACAGCCGTGGTCGTCCGCGGGGTCTGATGCGAGTGACTGCTGGGGCGGCGGTGCTCGCCTGGGCGGTGACTGCGGCCGTCACCGGACCGGCTCCGACTTGCTGAGGGCGCGGAGATAGATGACCGAGAAGATCCCGCCGATCACCAGCAGCAGCAGGGCGATCGCGGTCCCGTAGCCGAGATCGGCCGAGACGAAGGCCTGGTTGTAGGCAAACAAGGGCAGAGTCATGCTCTTCTCACTGGGGCCGCCCTTGGTCATGGTATAGATCAGCCCGAACACCGAGAGGGTCTGCAGCGTGATCAACATGAGGTTGGTCGCGATGGTCCGCCGGACCAGGGGAATGGTGATGGAGATGAGGAGCCGGAACCGGCCGGCGCCGTCGACCAGCGCAGCCTCCTCAAGATCGCGCGGCACCTCCGAGAGCGCCGCGGAGTAGACCAGCATAGAGAACGCCGTGCCGCGCCAGATGTTGGCGATCGAGACGGCGATAATCGGCGTGGTGTAGAGCCAGTTCTGCGGTGGAAGGTGGAAGAAGCCGGTGACAGTGTTCCAGGAGCCGTCCGGCCCCAGCACGGCCTGCCATAGATAGGCCGCGACGACCTCAGGCAGCACCCAGGCGCCGATCACCACCGCAGACGTCAGCGCTCGCGCGACGGCGTGACCCGACCGCATCAACAACGCCAGCACCATACCCAACACGTTTTGGCCGATGATCGCCGAAACCACCGTGAACACCACCGTGAGCCAGACCGAGTTGATGAACGCCGGATCGGAGAACGCCCGGGTGAAGTTGGCGAAGCCGATGAACTGGGTCCCCACCTGGCCCGTGAGGGCCATGTTGGTGAAGGCTGCGTAGATGCAGTACAAGATCGGCCCGGCCAGGAACACGACGAGCAGCACCACGGACGGCACGATCGGCAGGCCGCGCAGCAGGGTCCGCCGGGTCCGGCCGCCGGGCGGCGCCGTTGGGCGGACCTCGGCCCAGGTCGCAGCCATCAAATCGTGGTGGTCTTGTCTTGACCGACGATCTGTGTGACGCCGTCGGCGTAGAACTTCGCGGCCGCTTCCGGTGACGCGGTCTTGGTGATCACCTTCTCCGTTGCCTGCTGGATCAGGAGCGAGATCTTGGCGTACTCGGCGTATGCCGGCCGATAAATCGTGCTCTCCACCAGGTTGGAGAAGAACTCGTTCGTCGGGTTGGCTTTCAGGTAACTAGGATCTTTGGCTACATCGGTCCGGACCGGAATCTGAACGTTCTTGATGTCGAACTCCAGCTCACCCTCCTTGGAGGTGAGCATCTTGATGAACTCCCAGGCGGCGTTGGCGTTCTGGGCGTTCTTCGGAATCGCCCAAGTCCAGCCGCCCGACATCGTGACCTTGCCGCTACCTTCACCGTTCTGGGTTGGCATGTACGCGTTCCCGAGAGTGGTATGCCACTCCGGCCACGGCGCGGCACCGCTGGCGAGCCAGTTGCTCGACAACCAGCTGCCGTCGAGGTCGATGGCCAGCTTCTGCTGCGGCAGCAGCTCCTGGGAGACCGTGTTGGCCCAGGTCGGCGCGAGCGCCTGCTGCGGCGTCGGCCCGAGGCCCTGATTCCAGACCTGCTGGTAGGCGGTCAGTGCATCGGTGAACGCCTTGGAGTCGACCACCCACTTCTGACTCTGCTTGTCGAACAGGGTTCCGGTCGGGATGCCGTAGAGGAGCATCTCGAAGCCCTGCATCGAGGCCGCCTCTCCGACGCCGGTGCCGGCGTAGACGTTCAGCGGGATGATGCCGGGCACCTTCTGCTTGATCGTCTGGGCTGCGGTGATGATGTCGTTCCAGCTCTTCGGCTGCCAGTCCGTCGGCAGGCCCGCCTTCTCGAAGATCTTCTTGTTGAACCACAGGGCGCGAACGTCGGTGCCGTCGGGGATCCCGTACGTCTTGCCGTCGAGCGCCTGCGCCGCGGTCTTCGCGGTGTCCTTGAACTGGCTCCAGTCAGGCCAGCTGCTGATCCGGTCGTCCAGCGCGGTCAGGTAGCCGGCGGAGATGTCGGAGTTGATCAGGAACGTGTCCTCGTAGCACATATCCGGCGCGGTACGAGGCGAGCGCATCGACAGCTGCAGTTTGGTGTAGTAGTCGTTCTCGGATGCGGTGATCGGCTGCAGCTTCACCGTCGCCTGGGGATGGGCGGCGGTGAACTTCTTCGCCATCTCGTTAAGGAAGTTCGCCTGAATCTTCGAGTTGCCGAACTGTTGGAAGGTCACCTTGACCTCGCCACTAATTTCGCCGCTGCTGCTCGCCGAGGCAGCAGGAGCGGTGCTGGTTCCGCTCTTGCCGCACGCGGCCAAGCCGACGGCGGCTCCCAATCCTGCGGCGGTCAGGATGAACTCACGTCTGCGCACGTCTCTCCTTCGGGACCGGACTGACTGAGTCGTCGGGGCGAGAGCAGCGCCCAACTCTGCTAGCGGCCTCTGCCGTCGCCTGGCGCCTCGATTTCATCGAATCCAGCACAGCGAGCCTTGATCAAGGACAGCTGACTACCTATTGAGCCTCATTGAGTGTGTCTCGCTGAGCGCTCGGACGGCTGCTGGACAAGATCAGCAAGGATTATTCACCTCGATAGAGTTATTTTGTCGAGCGTACGGTACGCTCCTGCCGTCGGTCAACCACTCCCGACCCCCTCACCGTGTCCGCGGATTGGAAGGAGCCTGACATGGGGCGCGGCTCCAACCTCACCCGGCTGGGCGACTTCAACCAGACCGTGGTGTTCGACGCCATCCGCCGGACCCCGGGTGGGATAAGCCGGATCGAGCTGGTCGCAGAGACCGGTCTCACCGCACAGACCGTGAGCAACATCGCCCGCCGCCTGCTGGCCCAGGAGCTCATCGTGGAGAGCGGTCGGGTGCAGTCGGCCGTTCGCGGCAAACCGAGAACGTTGCTGCGGGTGGAGCCGTCCGCCAGGTTCGCAGTCGGCGTCCACGTCGACCCGGCGACCTTGACCTACGTCCTGATCGACATCGAGGGAAGGGTCCGTCAGTACGCTCGCCGCCGCACCCTGGAGGCCCACCGGCCGGAGCAGGTGGTAGCCGCCATCGCTGATCAGGTGACTCAGCTAGTCACGGCCGCCGGGATCGAGCCGGCGGCAGTGCTCGGCCTGGGGGTCGCTGCGCCTGGGCCGCTCGACGTGGTCGAGGGCGTGCTGCTGCAACCTCCCCAGTTGGCCGGTTGGGAAAAGGTCCGACTCCGCGCTGACCTGCATGCCGCCACCGGCCTGCACGTGCTGGTGGACAAGGATGTAACTGCGGCGGCCACCGGCGAACACTGGGCTCAAAAGGGCGCCCGACACCACTATGTCTTCTGCTATCTGGGCTCCGGGGTGGGAGCCGGGGTGGTGATGGACGACGTCGTGCTCCGGGGTGCCAGCAACAACATCGGCGAGATCGGCAACATTCTCGTCGACCCAGGAGCCGAGGACCTCGGAGTTGGCCTGCCAGGCACGCTGGCCGCGGCGTGCCTTCCCCGAGCACTGGTAGTGCGGGCCGCCCGACGCGGCTTGATCACCAGCACCGTCTCGCTCGACGACTTCGTGGCCGTCGACGAGGTCTTCACGACGCTTTGCGAGCGGGCGTACGCCGGCGAGGCTGCCTGCCTGGAGCTGATCGACGAGGCGGCGAGCGCGCTGGCCGCCGGGCTAGCGGTGCTGGTGAACGCCCTCGACGTCGATCGGATTGTGCTTGGAGGACCGATCTGGTCGCGGATCAGCAGTCGGATCTTGGCCGTCTTGCCCGAGTTGATCCAGCCGCAGCTGGTGGCCGCTCGGCAGCCGCTAGTCGTCGAGGGCTCCGCGGTCGGCGAGCACGTCGCCGCTCAGGGTGCCGCGGCGCTAGTCCTCGACCATTTTCTCTCCCCGCGGCCGTCCGTACTGCTAATGGACTGACTGCCGTGGTCAAGTCCAGTTGTTTGAATTAATGTGAGTTGCGCCCGCGCCCCGAAGCTGACGAGGATCTCATGCACGATGACCGGCGATTGCTCGAAGCCCGCCTGAACCGTTTCTTCCGCGACCATGTGGAACCAGCCATCTACCAGGCCAGCGCTCCGCTGGCATTGACCGCCTGGCGTGTGCCCGGCGATCCGGTTCCATTTGCGGATGTGGCCCCCCAGAACTTCACGTCGATCGACATCGGGGCGGCTTGGGGCGAACCGTGGAGCACGTTGTGGATCCATGCCGTCGGCGAGGTGCCGGCCGACTGGTCGCGCGTGGCGGCGACCAAGCCCGAGATTGTGATCGACCTCGGCTTCACCGCGGCAGCCGGCTTCCAGGCAGAGGCGCTCGCGTATCGGGCGGACGGAAGCATGATCAAAGCCGTCTCACCGTTCAACAACTACCTCCCAGTTACACCGGGAGAACCCGTCGAGTTCTACCTCGAGGCCGCGGCCAACCCCGACATCGCGA
>DATDKX010000296.1:0-3995 GCA_036519615.1 Propionibacteriaceae bacterium | reverse complement strand
TTCGGACTCCTCCTTGAGCCGGGCGACGACGTCGACGGCGTCACCGCTCACGACGGTCGCGTTTGGCCAGTCGAGGGGTCCTTCCAGCGTCGTCGACACCACCGTTGCCGGCAGGCTCCTCATCCGAGTGACCCATGGGTCACGCACTCCAGATTCCTCGGTGCTCGAGGCCAGCATCCGCGCGAATAACCGATAGGTGTTGGCGCCGAAGACCATCCGCTGCTCATCGCCGTACAAGGCAAGGCGGTGGTCGAGCAACTCGGGGCCTTGTTTACCCCAGTAGCCGGTCCAGTTGCCGCTGGCGGCGCCGTAGCCGTCGAGGCTGGAAAAAACGTCGAAGGTGTAGGTAGCGGTCATGTCGTTCTCCTCGAGCGCGGTTGATCGGGTATGAGTACAGACTGGGACGAATGCGAGAAGTCATCGCCGTCGGACTCGACACAGCGTTGTGCAGGCGCATCCTTCCGCGGCAGAGGACCGGGTTTGCCGAGTAGAGTGTTGATCACCGGACGACCGCAACACCCGCTGACACGACCGAGGGGGCCCGACAATGAAGGGCCTGTCAGGCAACGTAGGAAACCTGACACCCCGGGCGCGGCGGCGCCGGGCCCTCGATGCTGCGGCTGCCCGTATCTTCAAGATGCCACCGGGCCACCACGAGTACATCCTGACCCAGGCTGTGCGTGTCCCTATGCGTGACGGTGTGGAACTTCTTACCGACATCTACGCACCCGTGGCGAAGTCGTTGGGAACGCTGCTCATTCGCACTCCCTACGGCCGCACCGGTTTGATCGCCCTCCTCACCGCCCGCTACTACGCAACTCAGGGCTACCACGTTGTCCACCAGAGTTGCCGCGGCACCTTCGGCTCCGGTGGTGACTTTCGGCCATTCAGGCAAGAGATTGATGACGGAGCCGACACCGTCGCCTGGCTGCGGAGGCAAGCCTGGTTCGGCGGACGATTCGCGCTGTGCGGAGCATCTTATCTCGGGTATACGGCTTGGGCCTTGATGACGGATCCGCCGCCAGAACTGGCGGCAGCGGTGATCGCGATTTCCGCGCACGACAACCACTGGGTGACCCAGGCACCGGAGCCTTTTCACTCGAACCGACGCTGAGCGTTTTGGACGCCCTGGACCACCTGGAAGCTGGTTTGGTCGGCGGCATTCTGCGCAGCGTGACGGCCAGCCGACGCCTGAAGCCTGGGTTCGCGGAGCTTCCTCTCGTCCGTGCCCAAGAAACGGCCCTCGCGGGCAGCAGGATGCCGTACCGCGAGTGGCTCACGGCGCCGGATGCCGAGGATCCCGTCTGGCGACCGATGCGGCTGGGTCAGCCGCTCGAGCGGGTTAAAGTCCCCGTCCTGCTGCAGGAAGGCTGGCAAGATCGGTTCGTTGATCAGATGATCGAACAGTACGAGCGCTTGCGGCGCCGCGGCGTCGATGTCGGCCTGACCATCGGCCCTTGGACCCATGTCGAAGTTGCCACCGAGGGCGCCGGAATCTGCATGGAAGAGACCCTCGACTGGTTGGCAGAACACCTCGCCGGAACTGGTCGCCGGCATCGGCCAAGCCCAATCCACATCTTCGTAACAGGCGCCCAGAAGTGGCGCTACCTGCCGGAATGGCCGCCGGCAACCACGGAGCGCGTGCTCTACCTTCAGCCCAATGGTGAGCTTGGTAACACCCAGCCAACCCCGACCGCCGGTCCATCGACATTCATCTACGATCCCGCGGATCCCACTCCCGCTGTCGGCGGCCGGGTAATCAATCCACGAATGGCCGGTTACCGCGACAACCGGGAGCTTGAGCAACGAGATGATGTCCTGACGTTTACCGGGCCGCCGCTTAATGAACCGCTTGAGGTAATCGGGAACCCGGTCGTCGAGCTGGCGCATCGCACCGATAATCCGAATGCCGACCTCTTTGTCCGCATGTGTGAAGTGAGGAAGAACGGGCGTTCCATCAATGTGAGCGATGCGTTCCAGAGGCTAGAGCCGGAGAAATCCAGCGGGACCATCCGGCTTCGGCTCGACGCAATGGCTCATCGCTTCATTCCCGGAACCCGCATCCGCCTGCAGATTTCCGGAGGCGCGCATCCGCGTTACGCCCGGAACCTGGGAACCGCGGAAGATCCGGCCAGGAGCAGCAACCTAGCGCCATCCCGGCGGACGATCTTTCATGGAGACGGCGGTTTCTCGTGCATTTTCTTGCCGTGCCAACTTGTGGACGAGCGCGACACCGTGAAGTATTAGTCGATGCTTCCCTCAGTTCATCTCACGGGCGTGGCCGGAGGCTGGTTCAGCAGTTCTGGTCCATTGCCGCACTCAGTTGGGGCATTCTGCTAGCTGTCCTTTCCGTCATTGCCAAACCTTCAAAGCCTGCCTCCTGACCGCAAGACGGTCCCTGTCCAACCGCCAGAGGGTCAGCTTACGAATCCGGTGACTGTCTCCCTCATTAACCTATTTCTGTTAACGGGTGAGACCTGCTCGGTTCGGCGGCCCGCTTGACCTGGCTTGCCGGAGAGTAGGTGATTCCGTGACTAGCCCTATAGTCCGATAGCAGAGCGTCGATAACGCGAGCAGTCCTGATTGCACTGTGTCCGTTGCTGGGCGACCCGCCATGCCCGGTCAGGACATTGACAACGGTCTGGATGAGCGGCAGTTGAACGGTCTCGGGATAGGGCGCTTTGATCTGTTCCACTCCGCGCGCAGCGTGCAACCGCAAGGGCTCGTCGGCGAAGCAGGAGAAGCGCAATGCTCCTGCTGTTCCGATGATCTCCACCTGATCTTGGTGCTGGAACGAGTCGTAGTTCCAGACACCGACGCCTTCTACGCCGGACCCAAAGCTGAAGACACCGGTGACCAGGTCTTCGGCTCGGTAGCGTCCACCGCGGTTGGTAGCGGTTCCGGCCGCATGGGTCACCGGACCAAGTAGCCAGTCGAGCAAATCGAGGATGTGAGAGCCGAGGTCGACGAAGTGGCCACCGCCGGAGATCTCGGGATTTACCCTCCACCCGCCGTGATCGGCCCCATCGACGTCGGAGGGCCGCTCGTTTCGGATACTGACCGACCGGAGCTGTCCGATCCGGCCACTGTCCAATAGTTCTTTGACCGTGGCAAAACGCGGCATGGCGCGACGGTAGTAGGCCACGAACAAACCCACTCCCGCCTCGTCACAAGCCGTAATCATGTCCTCACACTCCAGTGCTGTTCGAGCCATAGGCTTCTCGACGTAGACGGGTTTGCCGGCCTGCGCGATGCGGACCACATACTCCCTATGTGAGTCAGGTGGTGTTGCAACGTAGACGGCATCGACCTCGGGATCGTTGATCAGCTCATCGGCATCGTCGTACCAACGCGGGACGCCGTGGCGTCGGGCGTAGTCAGCGGCGAGGTCGCCATTTCGGCGCATTACAGCAATCAGTTCGGATCGTTCAGCCTGCTGGAAACCGGGGCCGCTCTTGGCTTCCGTCACATCGCCGACGCCGATAATTCCCCACCGCACCCTCTCCACGGTCGGCAGCGTAGTCGAAAGCGGGTCTGCCCAAACCATGGCAATCTCTGATCCCCGGCGATACGCGCAGTCGTTGAATATCGAGGGCGGCCGACTGGCGGCCGCCGCCCTTCACGGCGATGCCGACGGATCGGAAGCGGTCACATTGGCCACCAGCCGACCGGCGGTCGGCCTCAGCGTCATGGTGTTGCTCGCCCTGTCCAGCTACCGGGCCCGTGACTACCTCACTCGGGGCCGACACATTCTCAGACGCGTTGCGGGCGCACCTGCCAGCCGGCCGCTATCTGAGGACCTTCCGTCGACGGGCAGCAGCGCCATCTCAGCCTTCCTCGCTGCCGGCCGACGCGGCCCAGCCCGACCAGCGGCGTACGTCGACGGCGAGCACGGCTCCGCGTGCGGCGAAGCGCGGGTAGCGGTCGGCGAGCAGCGACAGGGCGTGTACGCCCTCGGGATCCTCTGGGTCGACCACGCGGCCGGTGCCGTCGGC
>DATDKX010000295.1:0-19029 GCA_036519615.1 Propionibacteriaceae bacterium | reverse complement strand
GGCTCGTTCCGCTTGGGCACGAAGACGGTCGTGAGACCAGCCCGCTGAGCCGCAAGCAGTTTCTGCTTCACTCCGCCGATGGGCAACACGCGCCCATTCAGCGTCACCTCACCGGTCATGCCGACATCGGAGCGTACTGGTCTGCCAAGCGCCATCGACGTAAGGGCCGTCACCATGGTGACTCCAGCCGACGGGCCATCCTTGGGAACCGCACCTGCGGGAACGTGAATGTGGACATGCCGGTCCAAAATCGACGGCTCAGTGATCCCGAGCTGATCGGCGTGGGCGCGTACGTAGGACAGCGCGATTTGCGCTGACTCTTTCATCACATCGCCCAGTTGCCCGGTCAGTGTCAGGCTGCCCGATCCCGAGTTCGCCGAGTGGCCATCCAAGGCTGACGCTTCAACGAACAACACATCCCCACCCAGACCGGTCACAGCCAGGCCAGTGGCGACGCCGGGCACCGACGTACGCTCATGAGCTTCTGGGGTGAACCGCGGCCTGCCGAGGTATTCACGCAGGTTCGAAGGCTCGATCACCAAGCCTGGCGCGACGTTGTTCTGGGCGAGCTTCGTCGCTGCCTTGCGGAGCAGCTTCGCCAGCAACCGCTCGAGCTGGCGTACGCCGGGCTCGCGCGTGTAATTGGCAGCGATTTCCCGCAGCGCTTCATCGGAGACCGTGACCTCCTCAGCCGTCAATGCGGCGCGCTCAAGCTGACGCGGCAGCAGGAATTGCCGACCGATCGCGATCTTGTCGTCCTCGGTGTATCCATCGAGGCTAACCAGTTCCATGCGGTCAAGGAGTGCCTGCGGAATTGTCTCGACTACGTTGGCCGTCGCCAGGAACAACACATCGGAGAGATCAAGATCGACTTCCAGGTAGTGATCCCGGAAGGTGTGGTTCTGCGCCGGGTCGAGCACCTCGAGCAGGGCAGCTGCCGGATCGCCACGGTAGTCCGAACCGACCTTGTCGATCTCGTCAAGCAGTAGCACCGGGTTCATCGATCCGGCCTCGGTGATCGCGCGGACGATCCGGCCCGGCAGCGCACCGACATAGGTACGCCGGTGCCCGCGGATCTCAGCCTCGTCGCGTACCCCGCCTAGCGAGACGCGCACGAACTTGCGGCCCAGAGCACGGGCAACCGACTCGCCAAGCGAAGTTTTGCCAACACCAGGCGGGCCGACCAGCGCCATCACCGCGCCAGAGCCACGTCCACCAACAACCTCAAGTCCGCGCTCTGCGCGGCGGGCGCGAATTGCCAGGTACTCCACAATCCGATCTTTGACATCGTCAAGGCCGTGGTGGTCGGCGTCCAACACCTCGCGCGCTGCGTTGATGTCGGTCGAATCGCTGGTCTTGGTATTCCAGGGCAGCTCAAGGATGGTGTCCAACCAGGTGCGAATCCAGCCCGATTCTGGGCTCTGATCGCTGGCCCGCTCGAGCTTGCCGACCTCGCGCAGGGCAGCCTTGCGAACCTCGTCAGGCAGCGCGGCCCCCTCGACGCGGGCTCGATAGTCCTGAGCTCCGTCCGGCTCGTCCTCGCCCAGCTCCTTACGGATCGCATTCAGCTGCTGCCTGAGCAAGAACTCCCGCTGGCTCTTCTCCATCCCCTCGCGAACATCGTCAGCGATCTTGTCGTTGACTTCGGTCTCGGCGATGTAGGCCTTGGTCCACTCGATCAAGGTCGTCAGCCGTGCGACGACGTCTGGGGTCTCCAGCAGCTGCCGCTTCCGTTCGTCGCTCAGCCAGGGCGCGTATCCGGCCAAGTCGGCAAGGGTCGAAGGATCTGCGACGCGGTTGACCGTATCTATGACCTGCCAGGCGTCGCGCCGCTGCAGCGTCGCAATGACAAGTCCCTTGTACTCGGCCGCGAGCTTCTGAATCTCATCGGTATCGTGCGCTGTCTCAGGGAGTTCCTCAGCCTCGACCCAAAGCGCGGTACCCGGTCCGGAAACTCCGGAGCCGATCTTGACTCGCCGCTCAGCTTTGATCACCGCAGCCGGTTGGCCGGTGGCTAGGCGGCCGAGCTGCACGATCTCGGCCACCACACCGTATGAGGCATAGCGGTCCTCGAGACGGGGAGCGACCAGCAGTGCGCCGTCGCTGTGAGCCTTTGCCGTATCGACTGCAGCACGGGCAGCATCGTCTAGCTCGATCGGCACCACCATGCCCGGCATTACGACGAGATCGGTGAGGAACAAAACAGGGAGTCGTGTTATCGACATCAAATTTCGCCTTCCAGAAGGATCGCCCGTAAGTTGAGCGTCATAGACTCAAGGCTTGCCGAAGCAGATTTCTTCCCAATCTCTGGGCGTTCTCCTTGGGCGAACGGTGTGGGTTATGCGAAGGTCGCGAGCTGCGGCCAGAGCACCGACCAGGGCTGTCGCAGGCCGGTGCACCGGTGGATCGGGGTGCCGGTCAGGTCGTTATCAACGCCGGGCGGCGTCTGGACCGTGGCAGCCACCTCGCAGTGTGCGTACCCGGTCGCGAGATCGGCCGGGGAGAAGTTCCCGATGACGATGGCGTCGGTGGCCGATTCCGGGGGCGGCCCCCAGAACCAGAAGCCGTTGTGACCGGAATACACGGCCGGAATCGTCACCCCGCTCGCGGGCCGGAGCAGGTCGAGCGCCGCCGCCTGCTGATAGGTCTGAGTCAACACGATGGTGTCGGCGCGCTGTGCCGCGGGAATGCTCGCCACGACCTCCCCGACCTGATCGACGTACCCCGGCCATCCCACCTCGGCGGCCAGATCCGGATTGGGACCGGTCGCGATCGTGAACACGGGTCCGCCAGGACGACCCAGCGGCAGCGTCAGCAGCACCGTTGTCACCACCGAAAAGATGATCAACCCGACCGCCAGCACCGGCCGCCACCGCCGCCCGCGAATCACCCAGTCCAGCACTGGCCCGGCGCCGGCAGCCAACACCGCGGGAACGAATCCAGCCGGATAGTACGCCTTGCCACCGGTGATCAACAGGAACGCGACGAAGATCAAGAAACCCGCCGCCAGCCATCCGTCGGTTGCCCTGCGGTCCGATCGCAACATGACGATCAGGCCGACGATCAACACGATGCTCACCACCGGGCCCACAGCCAGCAAGACGCTCGGCACCAGGGCGAGGCGTGGAGTGGACGACGTGGATCCACCGCCTGCAATGTTGTCTGCGACCTGCAGCATCGGGAAGCCGTGCAGCGCCTGCCAGACCAGATTCGGAGCCGCCATCAGCAGCGCGATAGCGACGGCGGCCCAGAGTCGCGGGCTCAGCAGGCGGCTCCGCGGACCGCAGATCACGACCCCGAGCAGACAACACACCAGCAGCGACGCGGCCAGAATCTTGATCTCCATCGCCACCCCGGTCAGCACACCGGCTGCGATCCAAGGCGTCCACCGCTGTCGCTCGCTTCGCATCGCCCGGACGAACAACCACAATGCGGCGGCCGTCGTCACCATGTCGAACGTCGTGGTCTCGAACAGATGTCCGACAGCCAAGGTCAGGGCCGTCATGGCAACCGCCACAGCTGCCGCCACCTGATGGCGCGGCACCGCGCCGAACTCCCGGGCTATCAGGCCGCCGAGCAACACGTACGCACCTGATGCCAACGCCGGTAAGACCCGAAAAGCCCACAGATGGCCGTCCACCAACCCGTACCAGCCTGCTGCCAGGTACGGCACCAGCATCGGGTTGTCCGGCGCGGCGATCTGCAGATGACGCCCGGTCACGACGAAGTAGAACTCGTCGCCGTGGAACCCGTACCGGCCAGCGACAATCAGTAGGGCCAACACCACGATTCCGGCAACCGCCCAGACGGCCACCGCCAGCTGCGGCCGATCCGTCCGGCTGGCCTGCCGCGGGGCATGCGTTACGGCCGCCGTCATGACATCGACCGTACGTCGAATTCCGTTCCCGGGGTGAGCTGAGGTCGTGAACTCCAGCCGATATTCGACTGGCGTTTAGGCGATGAATTCTGGGCAGTGCCCGAGTCAATACAAACCATGACGACAGGCAGGATCGATCCCCGTTATGGCGACGCGTCGGCGACCGCACCCACGTGGGAGGACATCGACCGGCGGCTCACCGGGGCGCAGCTGTACTGGTTGGTGACCGTTCGGCGGGACGGACGCCCGCACGCGGTGCCGCTGTGCGGGGTCTGGCGCGAGGACGCCTTCTTTTTCGTCACAGGCGACGAGGAGCAGAAAATGCGCAACCTCGAGGCCAACCAGCACGTCGCCGTAACCGCCGGTCCATTGGGGGCGGAGGGGTGGAACCACGGGAAGGACATCGTGGTCGAGGGCATTGCCGAGCGGGTCACCGATGAGGCGCTGCTTCGAATTCTCGCCGGCGCATGGGAGGTGAAGTATCGAGGCGACTGGAAGTGGGACGTCCGCGATGCGCGGTTCTTCGAACTCAGCGACTCCGGTGGCGGGGAAGGCGGTGGCCAGGTATTGCGAGTGAGGCCAGTGAAGGTGATGGTCTTCGGCGACGAGCACGGCCAAACCACCTATCGGCGCTAGGCCCGCCTGCCAGCCTGTGTACAGCCGAGATCGATTCGTCGAAATTAGGCCGGGCGCCGAACGAACTGGGGGAGCCGCTGCAGTTCGTATGGGTACGGCAGCGGCTGGTCCCCGGCCTCGCTCAGCCGACGGAGCCGATCGTCGTCTAGGGCCCAACCGGTCGCCCCGAGATTGTCCGTCAGCTGCTCCGGGGTGCGGACACCGATGATGGGCCCGGTCATCCCCGGCTGCTGGAGCACCCAACGCAGCGCCACCTGGGCCGGCGTACGGTCTGCCTCCGCTGCCACGGCCTGGACGGTCTCGATTACTCGCCAGGTACGGTCGCTGTTGCGGGCGGCCCACTCCTTGTCGTCAACCGGGCACCGGTGGGTGGGCCGTCGAGGTCGCGGGTGTACTTGCCGGACAGCCAACCACCGGCGAGCGGGCTCCAGGCGATCACCCCTACGCCTTCGTTCCGGCAGACCGGCAGCAGCTCCAGCTCCGCGCCGCGGTCGAGCAGGTTGTACAGCGGCTGCAGGCTGACGAACGGTTCCCAGCCATGGTGCCGAGACAGCTCGATCGACTTCTGCAGCTGCCAGCCGGTGTAGTTGCTGGCCCCGATGAACCGAACCTTCCCGGAGGTGACCAGGGAGTTGAGGGTGGACAAGGTTTCCTCGAACGGGGTCGCGTCGTCGAATACGTGGGCCTGGTACAGATCGATGAAGTCGGTCTGCAGCCGCCGCAGGCTGGCCTCGACCTCGGCCAGCACGTGCTTGCGACCGGTCCCTCGTGTCGGTTCCCCAGGCGCGCCCTCTGCATAGACCTTGGTGGCGATGACAAGATCGTCGCGGTTGCGGTTCTTCAGCCAGCGGCCCACGATCTCCTCCGACATGCCCTGGCTGTAGACGTTGGCGGTATCGATGAAGGTGCCACCGGCGTCCACAAAGGCGTCCAGAATCTGGTGAGCCGTGACCTCGTCGGTGTCTCCATCGGCACCGAAGGTCATCGTCCCCAGGCACAGCTCGCTGACCTGCAGACCGCTACGTCCCAAAAACCGTGTCTCCATGACTCGAACCTAACGGCACACAGGCTGACGCCTTGGCCAGGGTTTCAGCAGACGAGCTGGTCGCTCCGGCCTGCTGCCCTGAAAGCGTCAACAACCGATACAGCATCAGCCTGACTAGGCGACTGACCGCTGCCCGCGCTTCTAAGGCGTTGACCAGCGGGACAATCTCGACACCATTGATCGTCACGTTCTCGATCTCGCCGTGCATGTCAACGTCGACCAGCTCGACCCCGCGCATCTTGACTGCTTGCAGGTATACCCCGCGGAAGCTGGCATCGCTCAGGTCGACGGTGCGAAACTGGGCGCCGCTGAGGTCAACGCGCTCGAAACTCGAGCCTTGAAGATCCTCACGAAAGAACTGAGCCACGCCTCGAAACCCTAATAGGAGCGTGAGGCATGGCGGATAGGGGACTATGCCTGACTCTGGCTGGCCGGAGTGGTCTCTCTCGAGCGTGTTGGGCCGCAGACCGGCTATACGCATCAACCAGCTCGGCTACCTGCTACACGGCCCAAAGCAAGCAACCTGGGTGACCGACGTGCTCTTGCCGGCTGAATTCAGCATTGTCGCGGCCGACGGCTCCGTGGCCCTGCGTCGCCAGACCGAGCCATGGCCGAATCGACCCGAACCAACCTCAGGGCAGTCGGTGCATGTCGTTGACTTCAGTGGTCTCACGGCTGCAGGAACCGGCTACCGGGTGGTCATCGGCAACCAGCGAAGCCATCGATTCAGGATTGCCGAGAATCTGTACGACTCAGTCGCCGGCGATGCCCTCGGACTGTTCTACCTACTCAGATCCGGCTGCCCGATTGATGAGCAGCGCGCCCCAGGCTACGGCCGGCCTGCCGGCCATTGCGGCGTATCACCCAATCGAGGCGATACCGCAGTTCCGGCCTGGAACGGACCCGAGGCCGCCCGCCTCTACCCAGGATGGGCACCGACAGATCGTTTTGATGTATCGGGCGGCTGGTATGACGCCGGAGACTATGGGAAGTACACCGTCAGCGGCAGCATCGCCCTCTGGCAACTGCTCAACATCATCGATCTGCTCCGCCGCGTCCCCAATCGACGAGAGGTCATATCTCAGCCAGCGCTGATCGAGGAGTGCCGCTGGCAGCTGGATTGGCTGTTGCGCATGCAGGTGCCGCCGGATCAGCCGCTGGCCGGGATGGCCTTTCACCGCGTACATGGCAGTGAGTGGTCTCCCATTCCCGGCCTGCCGCACGAGGACCCGACCCTCAGGGTCTTGCACCGTCCCTCGACAGCCGCCACCTTGCACCTGGCCGCAGTCGCGGCCAAAGCAGCGCGTCTGCTGAGCGCCACCGATGTCGGGTACGCCGACCGATTGCTTACAGCAGCCCGCACAGCGCATCACGCTGCGCAGACATATCCGGAGTTGATTGCACCCGATGATGAGGGCCGCTTCGGCGGCGGGCCATACGGCGATTCAGAGCTGGCCGACGACTTCTACTGGGCCGCCAGCCAGCTGTGGTTGGCGACTGGTGAAGACCGTTTCCATAGCGAAGTCCTCAACTCCACCCAGCACACCGCCGATGTCTTCGATGCTCGCGGCTTCGACTTCGACCGGATGGCTGGACCGGCCCGCCTCGATCTCGCCTTGAGCGGCGTTGGCCTGCCCGACCATGATCAGGTTGTCGACAGCGTGATACAGGGAGCGCTGCGGATGCTGAAGCTGCAGCAGGAGCAGCCGTGGGGCCAGCCTTACGCGGCGCCCGACGGCTGGGCGTGGGGCTCCAACGGCCGCATCCTCAATAACCTTGTCGTAATTGCTACCGCTGCCCAGCTCACGGGAGACAAGCGTTTCCACGAAGCCGTGATTACTGGCATCGACTACATTTTCGGGCGCAACGCCCTTGGCCAGAGCTACGTCACCGGCTACGGCACAGATGCCAGCGAGCACCTGAGGACCCGCCAATTCGGCCATGATCTGGATGCAAGCCTTCCGCCACCGCCTCCAGGGGCGCTGGCCGGCGGCGCGAATTCAACTGAGACGCCCGGCTTCCCTAGTGACCCACGGCTGCGTGGGCTACCGCCCCAATGCTGCTATCTGGATGAGCCGACCTCCGAAACCACCAACGACATCTGCATTCGTTGGAACGCCCCCCTGGCCTACATCACCACTTGTCTCAGCCTGCAACAGCCAATCCTGTGAAGCCAGAGCCTCAGAAATCGGCAACCGACGCCCGCTGCAGCGGGGAGTCGGTTGCTCAGCCCGAGACGGCGTGCGCGTAGCGCCTGGCGAGTGTCGCTAGATGTGCGACGAGCTCCGGTGGCTCGGTTGCGGTGAAGTCGATTCCTAGCATGCCGATGTACACCGCGACAGTCTCGACACTGTCAGCTCCGGTAACCAGGACGCAGGTGTTGTCGTCGATGGCTTCCACAACGCCGACGGCTGGATTGATCCGACTCAAAACCTCCTCGGCAGGCGCGTACACAGTGATCCTGACGTGCACCTGCCAGCCGGCGAAGGCCGTCGTATGGAGCACGAATGCCGGATAATCACCGCCGGGCAGCTCAACTGGCCGGAATCGGCGCCCGCCTGGAACCCGTAGCTGCATCCAGTCAAGCCGGAAGCTCGACCAGGTGTCGGCTGTCGCATCGCGGGCAACCAGGTACCACCGCCGCTGCCAGCTGACCAGTCGATATGGCTCAACCTGGAGCCGCTCATTGCCGCGATAGCTAAACCGAATCTCTTCGTGATCGCGGATCGCGGCCGCGACGGCCATCAGTAGACCAGCATCGACCTCGGGGTCCGGCACATTGGTACCGGTGTTCTCGGGGCCAGTCTGCACGGCATCCCGCACTGCGTTGACCCGCAGTTTGAGCCGGTGGGGCAAAACGCCCTCCAGCTTGGCCAAGGCGCGGGCACTGGTGTCTTCGATGCCGCTCACTCCGGTAACGGCGCGGAGACCGACTGCAACAGCCACGGCCTCGTCGTCGTCCAGCAGCAGCGGCGGCAGCTTGGCGCCAATTCCTAACCGATAGTGCCCACCGGGTCCGCGTACCGCCTCGACGGGATAGTCCAGCCGCCGCAGCCGTTCTATGTCGTTACGCACCGTCCGGCCGCTGACCTCCAGCCGGGCGGCCAGGTCCGCACCCCTCCAGATCGTTCGTGACTGCAGCAGCCCGAGCAGCGCCAGCAGTCGGCCGGAAGTCTCGTACATCCGTCGCCATCCTTGACAAAAGCGGAACGAAGCTGTCCTAAACCGACCCTAGCGTGTCAACATGACCACCACAGCAGCCGCCGACCAGCTCGGCGCCATTCGTCCATTCACGATCACGATTCCCCAAGAGGCGCTCGACGATCTGCAGCGTCGCCTATCCAACACCCGGTACCCCGCCGCAGCACCAAATGACAGCTGGGACTATGGGACGCCCGTCGCCTACCTCAAGCAAATGGTGACCGCCTGGCAGCAGTTCGATTGGCGGAAGCAGGAGGCTCGGATGAACGCCTTCCCGAACTTCGTCACCGAGATTGACGGCCAGACCGTTCACTTCGTCCATGTCCGATCCGCTGAACCTGATGCAACTCCCTTGCTGTTGGCGCACACCTATCCCGGGTCGTTTTCGGAGTTCCTCGACATGATCGGCCCGCTCACCGATCCGGTCAGTCACGGAGGACGACCAGAGGATGCCTTCGACGTTGTCATCCCGTCCATGCCCGGCTTTGGGTTTAGCACGCCGCTGATCGGTGAGGGCTGGACGATGGCACGAGTTGCACAGACGTACGACACCCTGATGCGCCGGCTCGGGTATGAGTCCTACGGCGCGCATGGGAGCGATGGAGGGGCGATGATCTCCCGTGAGCTGGCGGTCTTGGATCCGCCTGGCTTCCTGGGCGCGCACGTACTCCAGCTGTTTTCCTTTCCGTCCGGCGAGCCGAGTGAATTCGAGCGATTCGGCCCCAAGGAGTACGCCGCTCTAGAGTTTCTCGGATGGTTCCAGTCCGTCGGCGGCTATAACCAAATGAACGGCACTCGGCCACAAACGATCGCCGCCGCGCTGTCGGATTCGCCCATAGGTCAGTTGGCGTACAACGAGCTGTTCGAGAACTTCGGCAACGGAACCAGCATGGTCACCGTGGAGCAGGTCCTTACGCAGGTGTCGCTCTACTGGCTCACCAACACGGCCGCGACCGCGGTGCGCTACCACTACAGCGAAGCTCACTCCGGAGCCAAGCCGGCCGTTAGCCAGGGACGGATCGGTGTCGCCGTGTTCGCCGACGACTTCCAAACCATCCGACCCCTGGCTGAGCGCGACAATGCCAACATCGTGCATTGGTCGGAGTTCGACACCGGTGGGCACTACGCCGCGCTCGAAGTTCCAGAACTGGTAGTCGCTGACCTTCGCACTTTCTTCGGTGAGCCAGAGGCCTGATCAGGCTTCGCGCGGGTTCACAGCGCTGGCCTACTCTCGGGTGCATGCCTGCCAGCGCGCTGCTCGTGACCGGCACCGTTGGTGCTGGGAAGTCCGTGACTGCCGACATGATCGGATCCCTGCTGCAAGCGCGGCTTGTACCGTACGCGGTACTTGACCTCGAGGAGATCCGTCGACGCTGGCCAGCACCTCCGGACGACCCGTTCGACTTTGAGCTCGAACTGCGCAACCTCCAGCCGGTGGCGACGAACTACCTGGCAGCCGGGGCGCGACGCTTGGTCATGGCTGGAGTCTGCGAGAGCCGCAAGGATCGTGATCGCCTTGCGGCGGCGGTCGGAGTGCCCTTGGTTGTCTGTCGCCTGCGAGTCCCTCTCGCCGTCATGCAAGATCGACTTCGGCGCCGACATGCCGCTGATCCGGCTGGCCTTGCGTGGTTTCTGGCGCGAGCCGGGCAACTGGATTCGATCTTGGATGCCGCTGATGTCGCCGACGTGGAACTCTCTACCGATGAACGGACAGTGCCGGAGATCGCCGCAGAGGTAGCCGCCGCTATTGGCTGGAGTACAAGCGTGGAATCCAAGTAGCTCAAGGGCTAGCCACAATGACAAAGCGGTGTGCCACCGCTTCGATGGGCTTCGATTCGGATAGCGCATGCAGCTGTTGCAGCCGCGGCTTGACGTTCGTCCAGTCAAGATCTTCGTACGCCCATGGCAGGCTGCGCACGTAGCCAATGAGTGTCCCGATGTCGGCGAAGCTCATTGCTAGTCGTTCCTCTTGTAGCTCGTCGATGGTCATGCCAGCCAGTTCGAGCTGATGGACAGCAACGGCGGCTGTCCACTCGCGAGCATCGACCGGCAGACCCAGCAACGTCCGAATCGAGGCCGCCTCGTCGCTACCCACCTGCTCAGTCAAGAAACTTCCGTGAGGCTTGATGATCCGCCGAACCTCGAACGGGTCGAAGGCTTCGTGCCGATTCAGAATGACGTCGAAGGCCTCAGAACGGAAAGGAAGACCCGGTCTGTCATCCTCATCTGGTCCGGCCACATTGTCTCTACTGCCAAGTGCGATCACCAGGTGGACGCCGAGAGGCTTCAACCTCGACCACGCAGCTGGGACTGTTGGCCACCACTCCTCGTACGCGGCTGTCAGCCTGGGCAGAGGGGCGAGGCTTGCCAGCACGCCACCTTCGCCGGTTCCCATGTCGAGTGCGGACTCTGCTTTGGCAAGAATCGCTCGGGCAATCGTCTCGTATGACCAGCTCGGATCTTCAGAACGGAAGCGTCCGGGCAGGAATCCTGCACCCCAGTAGGCCTCTACATCCAAGTTCAGACCTTCAGCCATCAACTGATCAAACTCAGGCATGCTCATTTATTCAGTTTGTGATGGCGCGGCGTCTGGCGGTACCGCCGCGCGCCAGACTCGGCGCGCGAAGGGTCCATCGCCCAAGTTGTAGGTGCCGGCGTTGCTGATCAGGTAGTGGGCGTCGTGGGGTGATCGCCAGATCCAGACTCCTGGCTCGGGTTGGCGTACTCGCCATCGGCCGTGGGTTTCGACGCGATGTTGGATGCCGATCGCCTTGGAGCGGCGGACATCGGCGGCTTTCGCGCTCAGCAGCTTCGCGAGTTTCATTCCGCTCTGCTCGCTAGTGTCAATCCATGATCGCGCGGATTTGGAGAGGCGTCGTACGCCGTAAGGACGCGGACGCGTACGCCGATTACATAGCCAACACCGGTATGGCTGAGTACAGGTCAACGCCTGGCAATCAGGGTGCCTGGATGCTGCGTCGCGATGACGGCGATCGCTCCGAGATCATCACCTTCTCGCTCTGGGATTCTCCAGACAGCATCAGGGCGTTCGCGGGCGACGATATTGATCAAGCAGTCTTCTATCCCGAGGATGATCGCTTCCTGATCGAACGTGATCAGACGGTGCGACACTACGAGGTCGTAGCCTGACGCGCCCATCAGGCATTTAGCAGGCCGAAAAGTGCGCCGATGGGTATCAGAGGGCCATGGAATTCTTCAGCAGCCCGGACCTGTGGATCGCCTTTGTCACGCTGCTCTTGCTGGAGATAGTCCTTGGCATCGACAACGTCGTCTTCATTTCGATCCTGGCCGACAAGCTGCCGGCTGAACAGCGGCGCAGAGCCCGGATCTTGGGACTCTCATTGGCCATGGTTTTCCGGATCGGACTGTTGTTCGCAGCCTCCTGGGTCGTCGGCCTCACTGCGCCGCTGTTCAGCATCGGACCATGGGATGCACTCGAGATCAGCGGACGAGACCTCATTTTGATCCTGGGCGGCGCTTTCCTGGTCTACAAAGCAGTCACCGAGATTCACGAGAAACTCGAAGGGCATGAAGCAGAGAGATCAACCGGTCGGACGGCGACGTTCAGCGGAGTGATCATCCAGATCCTGCTGCTTGACATGGTGTTCTCTCTGGATTCGGTGATCACCGCTGTCGGCATGGTGGACGAGCTCTACATCATGATCGCCGCCGTGGTGCTCGCCATCGTGCTGATGATGTTTACCGCTGGCTGGATCAGCGGATTCGTCAACCGTCACCCGACTGTCAAAATGCTTGCCCTGTCATTCCTGGTGCTGATCGGCGCAAGCCTGATCGCTGAAGGCTTCGACTTCCACATCGACAAACCCTTCATCTATGGGCCGATCGCGTTTGCCATTTGCGTAGAGGCGCTGAACCTCACCTACCAGTCACGACAGGCCAAGCGGAACCGAGAGCCCGAACCCGAACCTGTGCATCTGCGGGACAAGTACACCGTCGAATGATCACTCGCAGGTCCCGAACGTGATCAGCCGAAAGCCCCTTGGCGAGCAGCCACGTTGCAAGGAATCGATGCGCGGCTCGTTTCCGCACAGCTCGTCTGGGGTAACGGCTCGCGAGTGACCAAGGCTGGCGTACGGGGCAGGACCACCTTTGACGTGTGGTCCGACGGGCAAGCCTCGCCGACCAGCGGTCGCATCATGAAGGCCTGCAATGAGAAGCCATCGGCGAAGGGAATCTTATGAGCGCAGCATCGGCGGTAACCATCAACCGCTCTCAAGAAGAGATCATGGCTCGACTACCGGAGGCAGAGCCACCGCTGTCCGATGAGGCGGCGCAGGTCTCATTTGCCCCGGCGCCCGGCAATCGCGGCACCGAGGTTCGCGTCGTTCTCGACAAGACCGCGCCCGGCGGGGGATTAGGCCAAAGGGTGGCTGCGGCAGTCGGCACAGATTCGCAGCGTCAGCTTGATGATGCACTGCGCCGGTTCAAGCAAGTCTTGGAGGCGGGCGAGGTCATTCGCTCCGAGGGAAGCCCTGAAGGCACCGACGCAAAGCAGCAACGTAAACAACGCCCTGCCGAGCCCGTGGCACCGACGAGCAGCGACTGAGGAGGAGATTGCCATGCGTGCCAATTGTTGGATGGGTCGCAACACCGTCGAGGTGCGAGACGTTCCAGATCCAGTGATCTTGAACCAGCGCGATGCCATTATCAAGATCACCTCGACCACTATCTGCGGCTCCGATCTCCACCTCTACGACGGCTACATCCCCACCATGGAGGAAGGTGACATCTTGGGCCACGAGTTCATGGGCAACGTGGTCGAGGTCGGTCCCGGCGTTGGCAATCTGTCGGTCGGCGACCGAGTCGTCGTACCTTTCCCAATCGCTTGCGGAACCTGCAACTCGTGCAACGCCGAGCTCTACTCGCTGTGTGAGAACTCCAATCCCAACGCCGGGATGGCCGAAAAGCTCTGGGGCCACGCTGGCGCCGGCATATTTGGCTACTCACACCTCACGGGCGGGTTCGCCGGCGGACAAGCCGAGTACGTCCGAGTTCCATTCGCCCTATCAAGATCGAAAACGACCTGCCAGATCACCAGGTGCTCTTCCTTTCCGACATCTTGCCGACCGCGTATATGGGAGCGGAGATGTGCGACATCAAGCCGGGTGACGTCATCGCGGTATGGGGTGCCGGGCCGGTCGGACTGCTTGCCATGGCTAGCGCCTTCCTGCTCGGTGCGGAAAAGGTCATCGCTATTGACCGGTTCGACTACCGGCTTCAGATGGCCAGCGAGAAGACCGGTGCTGGGACGATCAATTACGAAGAAGCAGACGTCCTGGAAGTACTGAGGGACATCACGGCCGGGCGGGGGCCGGATGCTTGCATCGACGCGGTTGGCCTCGAGGCCCATACGGACTTCGGCCCATTGCAGCTCTATGACCGGGTCAAGCAGGCCGTGCGGCTAGAAACCGACCGCGGAGCAGCGTTACGGCAGGCAATATTGGCGTGCCGCAATGGCGGCATCGTCTCGGTGGTTGGCGTCTACGGCGGACTGATGGACACGTTCCCGATCGGGTCAATAATGAACCGCTCCATCACGCTCCGGACTGGCCAATGCCACGTCCAGCGTTACACCAAGCCGTTGCTCGACCGGATCGAACGCGGCGAGATCGATCCGAGCTTCGTCATCACCCATCGTCTGCCGTTGGACCAGGCGCCGGACGCGTACGAGGTGTTCAAGCAAAAGCAAGATGACTGCGTCAAGGTCGTTCTGTCGCCGTAACGGTCATCGTGCCGATGGATTGAGAACGCCGCCTGAGGGTAGGGTCCGCGGGTGCTCACCGAACCACTTACATGAGGAGCGAAGATGACCGACACACCCGTTGATCAAGACGTCGTTGACATACTGACCACCGACCACGACGAGGTCTTAGCTCTGCTACAGCAGATCAAGATCGCCACCGATGCCGAAGAGCGCCGGGATCTCGCCGATACCGTGATCAGTGAGCTGGTGCGTCACTCGGTCGCCGAGGAGATGTACGTCTACCCCGCCATGAAAAAGTACCTGCCGGACGGCGACGACGCTGTCGAACACGACGTCTCCGAACACAAGGAACTCGAGCAGACGATGAAGGAACTCGAGTCGGTCGACGCCCAGAGTCCGGACTTCGCTCAACTGCTCGCGGAGCTGGAGGACATTCTGCGTGATCATGTCAGTGACGAGGAGGATGAGCAGTTTCCGCAGTTGCGGGCGCAGGTACCTCGGAAGGAACTGATCGAGATCGGAGAAAAGGTCGAGAACGCGAAGAAACTGGCGCCGACCCGGCCGCATCCACTGGCACCGAACAATGAGGTTTTCCATAAGCTCGTCGGCCCTGGAGTGGGCCTCGTCGATCGGCTACGCGACAAGCTGACTGGCCGCGCCACCAGCTAAGCGCCGGGCGGTCAACCCTCTATGTTTCGGCTCAATTCATGCCCGGTTGCTGACGCCCCACTTCTGCTGTCGACGCTCCACCTATATGTGGGGCGTCGAGGGAGAAGGTGGGGCGTCAGCGGGGAACCGAAGTCAGGGCTCCTAGAGCGCTCGGGCCGCTCAGCCGATGGGACCCGCGGTGCGCTCCGCGATCATGACCGTAGGTATATGCGTGTTCGCCGATGGGATGTCAGGCATGATCGACGCGTCGATGACACGCAGGCCGGTTACGCCGTGGACTCGGCAAGGTGGGTCAACAACAGCTCCTGCTGAGGGATCGATGCCCATCGCGCAGGTTCCAACCGGAGGTGGTAGGTCCAAGTCTGCTTGCGCACCCAAGATCGCCGGGACCGGCTCGACCGGCCCGTCGTATAGCAGATCGATCGACACGGCTGGGTGGTCGATGAGGTTCTGTCCGACACCGGGAATGTCCGCGGCGACCGGGATGCCGAGCTCACGGAGGCCTGCCGACGGGCCAATCCCGGAGCGCATCAAGAGTGCCGGGCTGGCGTACGTCCCAGCCGAGAGCACGACCTCCTGGGCGCGGATCTCCTCACCTGACAGCAGCCGTACGCCGACCGCACAAGCACCGCTCAAGATCAGCTCGGCCACCTGTGCATCGCAGCGAACAGTCAGATTAGTCGGCCCTCACTGAGCGCCAGATAGGCCAGTGCGGTGCTGACCCGCTCACCAGCGCGGGTGTTGACCGGGATGCGGGCAAGACGGACCGCAGCAGGCTCATTGGCGTCCCGGATTGTCTGGAATCCGCATTCCTGGAGCGTCTCGAGGCCGGCGAGTGCGACATCACTGAGTTCGCCGTCGCCGTACCGCCGGATCGGCAGAGGGGCGCTGGAGCCGTGCCACGGCGCCCACCCCAGGTCTTCGTCGGTCTCGAGCTTGCAAAAGTGGGGCAAGACATCGGCGAAAGACCATCCGGTATTTCCAGCGGCAGCAAAGCCGTCGTAGTCCGCTGGATGCCCACGGAGTGCGAAGGTGGCGTTCGTAGACGAGCAGCCGCCGAGCAGCTTGCCACGAAAGAGCGAGAGCACCGACCCTCCGGAGATTGGCTCGGAGAGGTATCCCCAGTCATGGTCGCAAGTCGGCCTCCGGCCATCCCGTACGTCCTGGGGCAGGGCCGCCCGCAGATCCGGACCCGCCTCGAGAAGCAGCACCGATCTCCCTGCCATCTCACTTAACCTGCTCGCCAGGACACAACCGGCTGCGCCGCCGCCTCCTACGACGACATCCCACACCTTGATCATTGATCAGTACTCGGGCGCGGGCGAGATGTTTTGGTTGAACCGAAACACGTTGTCCGGGTCGTACATGTGCTTGACCTCCGCGAGCCGCGTATATGTCTGCGGTGGGTTTGCAGCCCGCTCGGCTCCTCCCTCGCCCGAGAAATTCACGTACAAGCCGCCGCCGAATCTCGACATCCCCTCACGGGTACGTAGAGCCCGCTCCACCAGCGGCGGCAACTCAGCAGGGTGCTGGCTTCGGACAATGCAGTTGAAGAGGAATGGCGACCGACGGTACGGGAAGGCCGTGTCGTCCTTGTCAATGCGATACATCGCTCCGCCGAGATGATGCACGTGCAGCTCGCACGTTGCCGGCGGCACGGCTGAGCGTCCATGCGCCTCGACGAGCGTGTCCACTGCTAGATCCGGGACTCCATCCAGGAATACGGAGGTGAAATAGTTGGCTGCCCCGGCTTCCCACAGAGGGTCAACCAGCTGCTGGAGGGCAAGGTAGGGCATTGGTGCCAAGACATCGGCGATTGGGTCGCCGAGGCGACGCAGCCCGGCTACTGCTGCTTCGCCCTTGTGGAGGTCACGGGCGTAGCAGACGATCACCACAGCAACACGGCTGCCGTGCACGGACTCGGGCAGGAATGGCAGCGGTGGGGCAGCCGTGAGATTGATCATGGATGTAAGTTCCTCGGGCGCGTCCGCTGTGGCTTCCCGCCAGCCGGAGATAGCCTGCGCAGCCTGGTCGGCTGGGTAGAAAATGACACCGCCGAGGACCGTTGGGCCGACGGAGATCACCTCGATCGCGGCGAGATTGTTGAGCGCGCCACTGAGCCCAGGCCGATCACCGGAGCGGTCGAGCAGCCGCGCAGCCTCACCGGCCAACCCTCGCGCGGCCACAACAATGCCTTGCCCTGCTTCGGCAAGGGCTATTCCGGTGAGCGCCATGGCGGAACCACGCTGGTCCGGAATCGCGAATCTGAGGTCGGCCGATCGCTGCTCGCAGATGATCATGAGATGCCAGTACGGATGGCACGTTACGAAGATCTACCTCTGCCACGTCGAGGAGTCGGTCGATGGTGTCCCACTCCCCGGCCAGCCAGGCGAGCACACAATGAAGATGCGCCGCCTCGGCCCATCTCACCGGATCCTTGTCATGGCGGCCGATCTCGGCAATCGAACGACCAAGTGGCAGCGCCGCCATAACTCTGCCCAACCGCGCCTCGAACACGGCAGTCGCAAACAGCGCACGTACGAGCACCAGCGACTTGTCCACGAGCCCGGCAAGCACATCGGGTAGCGGCTGTGTCAGGCCGCCGGACGCTATCTGCTCTACGGCGTCCAAGGGTGAATCCGCCTGCGAACACCGACGGCCGGGGAAACAGCTGGCGCTCATCAGCATCGAGGAGGTCAAAACTCCAGGCAACGGTCGCCGCCAGCGTCGCCTGCCGGTCGGGAGTTCCGCGAATGCGGGAACCGAGTGCGGTGAGCGCGTCGTCGAGCAGTGCTGCGATCTGTCTGGGCGAGAGGTCTGCCGCGCGCGCTGCGGCGAGCTCGATAGCAAGCGGCATGCCATCCAGACGATGGCAAATGTGTGCGACCACCGGTGCGTTGTCGTCGGTGAGTCGGAAGGCCTGAGCCGCCTCCTGGGCGCGCGCGACGAAGAGCTGTACCGACTCATACTTGATCAACCAGCTGGCGTCGACGAAGTCAGATTGATCGGGTAGGCGAAGGGAAGGCACGCGCCATGCGATTTCGCCAGGCAGGTGAAGCGGCTCACGACTTGTGGTGAGAATGGAGATGCCTGGGCAGTCGTTCATGATCGCCCGTACCAATGCCGCCGCGGCATCGATCACATGCTCGCAGTTGTCCAACACCACGGCCAGCTCTCGTGTGGCGAGCTGAGCCGTGAGGGCGGCCACGGTCGGGCGCGAGCCGGGAGAGCGTCAATTCCAGGGCCGACGCGGCCGTCGCAGCAACCAGCTCGGCGTCTCGGACCCCGGAAAGGTCTACCATCCACAGTCCATCGGCGTAGGACGAGGTCTTCGCGAGCACCCTCGCGACCTCAACCGCCAGGCGCGTCTTGCCGGCAGCCACCTGGCCCGCTGAGCGTGACGAGGCGGTTCCTCATGCAGAGTGTGACGAGCTCCTCGATCTCTCGACGACGCCCCAGAAACCGCGTTCCTGCCCGCACGAGGTGATGGAGGCCCCCAGCTAGGGGGTCGGCCTGTCCGGTGAGCAGCCGACGGTACAGCGTCGTCGTCTGGACGTCAGGCGCTGCTGCGTATTCGTCGTCGAGACGGCTGCGCAGGGACTCATAGACGGCGACCGCATCCCACCGCCGCCCAGCGCCGTCGTACGCGACCATGAGCGCGCGCTGCGCCTCCTCGTCGATGGGGGCGAGCGTCGGCGCGTCCGCAGCCACGGCCTTGTCGAGTGCTGCTTCGAGGTCTTGGACGTCGGTGGCTAACACGCCACTCGGCACAGAGAGTGACAACGCCGTCTCGCAGTCGAAGCACGTCAGCCGTCGCCCCGGCAACCGCCAGCGCACGACGCGCCGAATGCAGTG
>DATDKX010000294.1:0-3640 GCA_036519615.1 Propionibacteriaceae bacterium | reverse complement strand
AAGTTGGCTTCGTCGCCGACCGAGCCGTCGTAGGTCAGCCGGTAGATCTGGTCTTGGGCCGGCGTTGCGCCCAGCTCGGCGACCACAATCTCCACCTCGTACGGCTTGTCACCGCCAGAGGAAAAGATCGTGCCAAGCACTTGGGCGTAGGTGTTGGCAAGCCCGCGAGCCGTCACGTCGGTCCGGTCGTACGTGTAACCGCGGACGTCGGCGTAACGGATGCCGGCTTGCCGGAGGTTTTCGAACTCGTTGTAGCGACCGACGGCCGCGAAGGCGATGCGATCGTAGATCTCGCTGACCTTGTGCAGCGCCTGTGACCGGTTCTCGGCAACGAACAAGATCCCGTCGGCGTAGTGCAAGACGACTACCGAACGGCCCCTGGCAATGCCCTTGCGTGCGTAGTCGGCCCGATCCTTCATTTGCTGCTCGGGCGCGACGTAGAACGGCATGCTCATGGCTGCGTCCTAGGCAAGTGGTGCCCCCGGTCCATCTGGTCGCTGCGCACGGCTGGCCATCAGCCGTGTGATCATCTCGGTAGTCTCTTCGTCGCTCAATTTCCGCACACCATCTGCAGTCGCGGCCCAGACCACCGGGAAGATCTTTCGCTGCATGTCCGGTCCGCCGGTTGCCGAGTCGTCGTCGGCAGCGTCGTAGAGCGCCTGAATGACCGCCAATGCGGCCTCCTCGGCATTGAAATCGTGCCGATAGAGCTTCTTGAGCGATCCGCGAGCGAAAACCGCGCCGGATCCAACGGAGAAGTAGGCATGCTCTTCATAACGACCACCGGTGGCGTCATAGGAAAAGATTCGGCCCTCTTCGGTCAATTCGTCCCAGCCGGCGAACAGGGGCACCACGACTAGACCCTGCATAGCGAGGCCGAGATTGAGCCGGATCATGGTGGCCAGCCGGTTGGCCTTCCCGACCAGGGAGAGCGGCGCGCCCTCGATCTTCTCGTAGTGCTCTAGCTCGACCTGGAACAAGCCCACCAGCTCGACGGCGAGCCCGGCTGCTCCCGCAATTCCGATGATCGAAAACTCATCGGCCGCGAACACCTTCTCGATGTCACGTTGCGCGATGATGTTGCCCATTGTGGCCCGCCGGTCGCCAGCGACCACCACCCCGCCGGGAAAGGTCGCTGCCACGATCGTTGTGCCGTGCGGACTGAGGTCGCCCATTCCAGCAACCGCTGCCCGCGACGTCGGCAAAACGTCGGGAGCCACACGCGAAACGAAGTCGGTAAACGAAGAAGACCCGATACGAAAGAACTCAGAGGTCAGCTCAACGACATGTCTTCCGTCGTTCACTGGCCGCCCTTCTGGACGAACGAACGTACGAACTCTTCAGCGTTCACTTCGAGCACGTCGTCTATCTCGTCCAGCAACGAGTCCACCTCGGAGTCCAGTTCGGCCTTGTGCGCCGTATCAGCAGGGACCAGCTCCTCGACCTCACGATCCTCAGCTCGCCTCGCCTTACGTTGGCTCTGCTCTGACTCAGCCATACCTGCTCCTCGTCTGTACTGGCGTCCAGCCTAACCAACCCCACCGACAACACCACGACATTCCCAGCGCGGCATCCTGGCTCGGGGTCAACCTCGAGTGGTCAGCTACCTGAACCTAGCTTGCTGCCGAAGGACAGCGGGTGCCAGATCGTACGCGACCAACGACGCTAGCGACCCAGAGCAGCAAACAGCTCGGTCACCGAATTGCACTCATCGATCAGCTGGCCAACCTGCTCCCGAGTGCCTCGTAACGGATCCAGCAATGGCAGCCGTTGCAGCGCGGGACGCTCTGGTACGTCGAAGATCACCGAGTCCCAAGACGCAGCAACTACCGATGATCCGAACTTCTCCATAACCCGTCCGCGGAAGTACGCCCGGGTGTCGTCAGGCGGCGAGGTCCGAGCCCGCTCAATGTCGTCATCGGTGACGAGCCGCCGCATCTTGCCGTTGGACAACAAGGCTCGGTGAAGGCTGCGACGCGGGTCGACATCGGCGTACTGCAGGTCGATGAGTGCCAGCTTGGGCGCCGACCAGCTCAGTCCGTCGCGCTCGCGATAGGACTCCATGAGCTTCAGTTTGGCCACCCAGTCGAGTTGATCCGCCAGGCTGAACACATCGGTGCGGAGCGCGTCGAGACATTCCTGCCAGCGGCTGAAAATGTCTTTCGCCTCAATCCGCGCAGTCTCGGTGAGATCACCCGCCACCCGCTCGTAGTGGTTGCGGCACGCGTCCAGATAGATCTCTTGCAGATCCAGCGCCGTAATGCTGGGCCCCTCGGTCAAATACAGCGGCTCACGAACCGACAAATCATGGCTGACGCTCCGCATCGCCGAAACGGGCCCCTCCAACCGCACATCGCTGCCGAGCTCACCTGCCTCGATGACTCGGAGCACCCACGATGCGGTGCCCACCTTGAGATAGGTGGAGATCTCCGACAGGTTGGCGTCTCCGGTGATCACGTGCAATCTGCGGTGCTTGCTCGCGTCGGCGTGCGGCTCGTCGCGGGTGTTGATGATCGGCCGGTTGAGCGTGGTCTCCAGACCTACCTCTGCCTCGAAGAAATCGGCGCGCTGGCTGATCTGGAAGCCGGGGGTCTGGCTGGATTGGCCCAAACCCACCCGACCGCCGCCGATGATCACCTGCCGGGAGACCAGGAAGGCAGTGAACTGGGTGACGATGCGATCAAAGGGAGTGCTGCGCTGCAGCAGATAGTTCTCGTGGGTCCCGTACGAGGCGCCCTTGCCATCGGTGTTGTTCTTGTAGAGCCGCACCGAGCGTCCCAACGACTGCGATGCACGTTGAGCCGCGATCGCCATGACGGCCTCTCCGGCCTTGTCGTAGCGCACCGCATCCAGCGCGGAGGTCACCTCGGGGCTGGAGTACTCCGGGTGCGCGTGGTCGACATACAGCCGCGCCCCGTTGGTCAAGATCACATTCGCCATGCCGAGGTCGGTGTCGGTCAGCTGATCCGGGTGCGCGGCCGCACGAGAGATCTCGTACCCGCGAATGTCTCGAAGCGGCGTCTCGGTTTCGTAGTCCCAGCCGGCCGGCTGACCGGGTGCCGAGGCGCCGTAGGCCTTGACGACGTGATTGGACAGCTGCATGGGATGGAGATCTTCTTCCACGAATGCGTTGCTGAATCCCCCGGGCACTGCGCTCGATCCAAGCGCCAAGGCGCTGATGCCGTACTCGGTTTCAATTCCCATGATCCGAGCGTTCGGGCGCGCAGCCACCTCCGGGTTAGCCGTCGCCGACTCCTCGCGATTGGCTGTGGAAGCCATGGCCTCAGCGTAATGTGAGGATCATGCAGATCCTGCCAGCGATCGCTGTCGACGTAATCTGCATCCTGATTTTCGCCATCCTGGGACGCAGCAGTCACCAGGAGACCACCGACCTGCTGGGCGTCGCGCGCACCGCTTGGCCCTTCCTCGCCGGGTGCCTGGCCGGCACGCTGATCGGGCGCACCTGGCGGCACCCAATCTCGCTCAAATCAGGTGTCGCAGTGTGGTTGGGCACCGTCATTGGCGGGATGGTCCTGAGGATGCTCAGCGGCGCCGGCGTCCAGGTGTCCTTCATCGTCGTCGCGAGCTGCGTATTGGCCCTCTTCCTCATCGGCTGGCGGGCCGGGCTACGGCTTATCCA
>DATDKX010000293.1:0-7497 GCA_036519615.1 Propionibacteriaceae bacterium | reverse complement strand
CCGAGATCGTGATCAGAGACGCGTCTCCGCAGCGGGGAATCCAAAGCGGCACCTTGGTGCCGAGGCCCCACCGAGGCCACCGGCTCGGCCTGGCCATGAAACTGGTCAACCATGCACGGGTCCGTGAGCAGTTCCCGTTGTGCCAGCGGCTGATCACCGGCAACGCTGGGGTCAATCTGCACATGAACGCCGTCAACGACCGACTCGGCTACCAGGTCGTCGAGCACATGCTCGGTATGCAGCTGAAGGTGTGATGGAAGCGACCCGGAGATCCGGATCATCGGACCCCGACCGTCTTTGGCGCTTGTGCTCGAAAACGGCCCCTTTCGCTACGTCAAAGATGGTCTTTTCGAGGCTTGTGCGCGCAAACGGCCCGCCGAGCTAGGCATCTACCACTTCCATCCACGAGCGCTAGGCCGTGACAGTGTGACCGACGCCCTACGCGGGTACGCCGGGAGCATGGCAGCACGCACCGGCGACGACATCTGGGGCCAGCGAACGCCCTACTCACCAGGCGAGTCCTGGCCCGTACGCGTAGACCAGCATCTGATCGAGGGAGTGACGGTCGACGATGTTGATTCCTGGGTACCTTCGGCCTGTCTGCTCTGCAGCAATGGATGCGGACTGGACATCGCCGTCAAGGACGGCCAGATGGTCGGGGTACGCGGTCGGGCAGAGGATCGAGTTAACCACGGCCGTCTCGGGCCTAAGGGCCTTTACGGCTGGCAGGGACAACTTCATGATCGACTGACGCGACCCTTGATCAGAAACGGCACCGGATTCGTGGAGGCCTCCTGGGACGAGGCGATGAACTTGATCACCGGCATCTCCAAAGAGTTGCTGGAATCTAAAGGTCCGCTCTCCCACGGCTTCTACACCTCAGGGCAGCTGATGTTGGAGGAGTACTACACCTTGTCGGTGATCGGCAAGGCCGGTATCGGTACCCCTCACATGGATGGCAATACCCGGCTCTGCACTGCGACGGCGGCGGCATCGTTGAAAGAATCCTTCGGCGCGGACGGACAGCCCGGCTCGTACGCCGATATTGATCTTTGCGACACGCTGTTCTGCTTTGGACACAATGTGGCGGCAACCCAGACCGTGCTGTGGTCACGCATTCTTGATCGACTGGCCGGCACCCCGCCGCCGCACCTGGTCGCGGTGGATCCACGCCTGACCGAAGTCGCCAAGGCAGCCGAGATTCACCTGGCGCCAAAGCCGGGGACCAACCTCGCACTGATCAACGGACTGCTCCAGCAACTGATCACCAACGACTGGGTTGATCATGATTTCATCGATCATCACACCAAGGGCTTCGACGAGCTGGCTGCAGTGGTCGCCAGCTACCCGCCGCATCGTGTCGCCGAAATTTGTGGCATCGCGGCCCGCGAGATCGAGTCGGCGGCCGAAATCTTCGGTGCTTCCTCGACGGCAGTATCAACAGTCCTGCAAGGTTTCTATCAATCGCATCAGGCGACTGCGGCCTCAGTCGCGGTGAACAATATGCACCTACTGCGCGGCATGCTTGGTCGGCCCGGCGCCGGGATCCTCCAGATGAACGGTCAGCCGACCGCTCAGAACAACCGGGAGACCGGTGCCGATGGTGATCTTCCCGGATTTCGCAATTGGGAGAACGAGCAGCACATTGAGGCGCTGGCAAAGCTCTGGGACGTCGATCCGATCGTTATCCCGCACTGGGCGGAGCCGACCCACGCGATGCAGATCTTCCGCTACGCCGAGCAAGGCTCGATCAAGTTCCTGTGGATCGCTGGCACCAATCCCGCCGTCTCGCTGCCCGAGCTCGGCCGGATCCGCCAGATCCTCGGCCAAGACTCCCTCTTCGTGGTTGTCAGCGATGGCTATCTCACCGAAACGACTGGGTACGCGGATGTGGTGCTGCCGGCGGCGTTGTGGGGCGAGAAGACTGGCACCTATACCAACACCGACCGTACAGTCCATCTGTCCGAGCGTGCGGTTGCTCCGCCCGGAGAAGCGCGGAGTGATCTTGAGATTTGGCTGGACTACGCCCGCCGGATGGGTTTCACCGACCGCAGCGGCCGGCCGCTGCCGCCGTGGGATAGCCCAGAGGAGGCATTCAATGCCTGGCGGGAATGCTCCCGCGGGCGGCCCTGTGACTACTCAGAGCTGAGCTATGACAAGCTCCGCGGCGGTCCCGGTATCCAATGGCCGTGCACCGAAGTGGCGCCGGATGGCACCGACCGCCTTTACGTCGATTACCACTTCATGACCGACCACGACCAGTGCGAGACCTATGGCCATGACCTGGCCACCGGCGCGGCAGTCACGCCTATTGAGCATGCTGCCGCCGGATTTGACGGTCGTGCGAGGCTCAAGGCTGCCGAGTGGATGCCGCCGCCGGAAACCCCCGACGATGCATATCCGATGCAGCTGATGACCGGCCGGACCGTCTATCACTTCCACACGCGCACCAAGACTGGGCGGGCACCTGAGTTGAACGCCGCAGCGCCGGAGCCGTGGGTGGAGTTGACCCCCTCTGATGCTGCTGATCTTGATGTCAAGGATGGCGATCTGGTACGCGTTGAATCTCGGCGCGGCGTGGTCGAGGTGGCTGCGCGTTGCGTCGCAAACCGTCCAGGCACGCTCTTCATTCCGTTCCACTACGGCGATCCAGATACGGCAGCCAATGAACTGACCCCGACGAGCTGGGATCCGGTTTCCAAGCAGCCGTACTTCAAGTCTGGTGCGGCGCGGGTCGTTCCAGTGGAGGGCGATTGATCATGCATCTGTCCTCATATCTAGGTCTGTTGGAGACCGGATGCACCACACTGGCGAAGTCCTACCGGCAGGTGGCGGAAGGGCACGCCGAAGAGGCTGACGTCAAAAGAATCTGCGAGCAGTTCGCGGCTCAGTGTGATCATCACGAAGTGCTGTTGCGGCCGTTCACCAAGCGGTACGGGTCACATCCGTCCGGTGAGCCGGAACGTCTGCACGCCGATGGGCTGTCAGAGACGCGTAGCGGTGGGCTGGGATTGCTGCGCGATCTTCATGATCTTTACCTGTTAGCCAGCTATTTAGATATGGCATGGACATTAGTTGGCCAGGCCGCCAAGGGGGCGCGTGACGAGGAGCTCATTCAGACGGTGGAGCAGTGCGCGAAGCAGACTGAGGCTCAACAGAAGTGGCTGGCTACCCGCCTCAAAGCGGCCGCTCCGCAGGCGCTGCTGGTCGCTGATTGAGCTTTCGAGAGCGGTTTCGACGGCCCCGAGATGGCTAAAGGGTGGAAGGACCGAACTCAAGGAGGAGAAACGTGGCTGCAGATGTTGTCGAGTTGATCAAGAGTGACCATCGCGAGGTTGAGCGGTTGTTCGACCTGTTGCAGAAGCAGCCGGAAGCCAGGGGCCTCAACTTTCCCGTGCGCTGTGCGTTGCTCATGGCTCACTCGCGGGCCGAGGAAGCCGAGGTCTATCCGGTCGCGAAGGACGAAGCCGGGGAGACCGAGGAAGTTGAACACAGCCAGGGCGAGCACGCCGAGGCCGAGCACATGCTCGAAGAAATGACCGCGATGGACTTCGATTCGGCCGAATTTGGCAAGGCACTCGATGAGTTGATCAAGGCCGTCAATCATCATGTCGAGGAAGAGGAGAGCCGGGTGTTGCCCGGCATGCAACAGCGGCTGAGCGCGGAGCGACGGGCCGAGCTTGCGGAGGCATTCATATCGGCGCGGACCGAGCACCTCGGTGATCGGCCCGGCCAGGCAACTCGTGAAGACCTCGAGCAGGCAGCGCGTAACGCCGGTCTCAGCGACATCGGTAGCAGCTCGAAGAAAGAGCTCAAAGAAGATCTTCTCGAGCATGCTCAGCAGAGTGGTGAATAAGCGATCACCAGGAGTTGATCATGAGTGAAATGTCTCAAGCCCAGCAGCCCGCCAGCGGCGGTATGGAAGTCAACCCAACCGACGACATGGTGCCTCCCGGGTCTCCGCGCGACCCGGACTCGCCACGGAACCAATCAGAGTTCGACGGCCGTGAGGACGTTCTCCCGCAAGACCATGGCGCCGAGGACGTAGCTCCCCAAGACCGTGCCGACATCAATGAGCCGGCCCATCCTGCTGGCGTCCCGATGCCGAGGACTGGCGAGGAGGGTGCGCCGCCGGCGCAGTCGTCATCAGATCCCATGCCAGATATTGCGGGACAAACTCCACCGGAGTAGTCGAAACTGGTTTTGTGCATCCAGATCGACGAGACGAACTTCGCGGTGCCAGATGGTGACGATCACCTCGGCCCCGATTCTGGTTGTCATGGGCGTGGCGGGTACTGGCAAGTCGACAGTGGCTAGGCTGCTGGCCGAGCGCCTCAGGTGGGAGTTCCAGGAAGGGGACGCTCTGCATCCGCCGGCGAATGTCGCGAAGATGTCCAGCGGCATTCCGCTAACCGATGAGGACCGGTGGCCATGGCTGGATGCGATCGCGGCCTGGATTAAGGAAAAGACGCACCGCAGCGAGCCAGGAATTCTCACCTGCTCGGCTTTGAAACGAAGCTATCGCGATCGATTACGCGGACCGAATGTGATCTTCGTCTTTCTTAACGGATCGCGAGAGGTGATTGCCGCTCGGATGGCGAGCCGGGCGGATCACTTCATGCCTCCGGCGCTGCTGACCTCCCAGCTCGCAACGCTGGAGCCGCCGACCGCAGAGGAAAACGTGCTGGAGATCAACTTGGCGGCCGCGCCGGAGGAGGAAGTAGCCGAGGTGCTACGAGCGCTGGAGGGCCGGATCGCATCGCAGCCTGACGCCCGGGATTAGGGCCGTTCGCGTTCGGCGACTACCTGGGCGCGCACGGCCGGCGCAATCTCCTCGGCAAAGCGAGGAAGTTGATCATCTCCTGCTCCCCAAAACAGGAACGTGTCGAAGCCGTACCCCACGGCGAGATCGGTCAGCTCGTCGACCCACTGGTCCACCGGACCACGAAGCAAGCCAAGCGCCGGGCCGTCGGTGATCTGGCCACTGACATTGACCACTCGCCGGATTTCCGCTGGATCTCGACCCGCTGCGGACGCTGCGTCGTCCAGGCGCGCTGAGCCCTCCGACAGCACAGCGATGTCGCCGCGCAAAGATGGCAGCCATCCGTCGGCGAGTCGGCCGGCGAGCTGCAGGGCCCGGGGGCCGTACACGCCGAGCCAGATGCCGATCGGATGGACCGGTACCGGCCCGGAGTGGGCGCCGGCAAGGCGGTAATGCTCGCCGGCGAAGCGCAGGTTGCGCTCGCCGCTCCAGAGCAGACGGATGAGGAGGATCGCCTCCTCCAGGGCGGCGAGTGCGTCGCGGGGCTCACGCCGCGGTCCTCCGTACGCCTCAATGGCATCCCAGAAGTTCCCAGCGCCCAGCCCGAGTTCGAACCGGCCGCCGCTCAGCACGTCCAGACTTGCGGCCGCCTTTGCCATCATCGCCGGTGGACGCAGCGGGAGGTTGGCAACGTCGGGGAAGAAGCCGACCCGGGTGGTGACCGCGGCGACTGCGCCGAGCAAAGTCCAGGTGTCCACGAAGCGCCGCTGATACGGATGATCTTGGATGCCGATCCAGTCCAGGCCGTATGCCTCGATCCCTCGCGCCATGTCGAGCAACGGGTCGGCAGCGTTGGGAATCAGGAAGTATCCGAACGTCACGTCGCGGCCGTAATCGGGCACCATCACACGCTATCTGCCGGAAGGCCAAGTACGTCTGCACCCGAGATGGAACAACTGGTTGCGTCGCTACCTGGCTGCATGGTGAGCGTGACGACTTAACGCCAGGATCCATCCAGATCCTGCCAAGGCGATTGCCGCTGCCATCCCCGAAGGCAAACGGGATACCGCCGGCCTGCGCCGCCAACCCAAGCAGCATCGGTCCGCCACCCATAGCAAGATCAAGAAACACACTTGCCGTGCCGACATAAGTCCCACGGCGTTGGCCTTACCCAGATTTCCCAAGTGGTCGCAGACTGCACCCAGATCGAGGCTGCCTAGCTCGGCTTGGCCGGGACGAAGCGCTTAACGAAATCGAGTGCGTTCTGCGCGACCTCCTGCCAGCCGTGGTCGATCGTGAGCGCGTGGCCGCGGTTCGGCATCTTCATGATCTCCGTCACACCTGGGTTGCGCCTCTGCCGCTTGTAGGCGGCGTTCGCGATCGCCCACGGCACCGTGTGGTCCTTCTCGCCCTCGATGATCAGCAGAGGACCGCGGTCGGGGTTCTTCGTGTTCACCTTCGCCTCCGTCCACGGGTTGAGGTTCGCGTTGCCCATCTGGACGAGAGAAATCCCCGAGCCGGCGACGTGGAACGTGTCGTAGAGCTCCCTCGCCTCCTTTTCGTCGAGCGCGTTCGCCCAGCCGTACTTGAACTGGTCGAACGTCAGCGTGATCGCGCGGCCACGCGTGAACGGGTTCACCAGGAACGGGCCCACCCCCCTGAGCACCGAGACCGGCAGAGGCAGAACGCCGCGGAAGACTCCGGGGTCGATCGCCACCGTGGCCGCCGAGAAGCCCCGGCCCGCAAGCATCTGTGCCAGCAAGCCGCCGGTCGAGTGCCCCATTACCGCTGGTTTCTTGTCCAAGGCATTGATGATCTCGGTGGTGTGGTCGGCGACCTGCTTCAGCGTCTTCTTGGCCAGGACCTCCGGGTTCGCGCGGGCCTCCTCGACAGTCCCAGGATCGTCCGGCCAGTCCGGCGTAAGCGGCGCATAGCCAGCTTCACTGAAGAGCTGCCCCCAGCGGTCCCAGCTGCTCGGCAACAGCCAAAGGCCGTGGACAAAGACGACCGGCGTGTTGCCAGAGGCGTTTGCCGCCTCAATCTCCCGGCTCTCCCGCTCGGAAATTGACGCCATGCCAAACTCCTCTCGGTTCGGAAAACCCGTTCTAATCAAATATGGGATCTCACCGACCATGAGGTCCAGCAGCGTGCCGAAGCAGATCGCCGGGAAGTCGATTATTGATGGCGAGCGCCGCGGTTGCAGACTCGGTGCGGACCGCGGTTGCAGCAAGCCCTGCTAATAAGGAACTACCTAGATTGATCAAGCAGGCCGTGCGGCATTGCGAACATGGCCGCCGCGGCCCGGGTTGCATCGCCGAGCTTGACATAAATGTCTTGGACATGGTGCGGCATGTCTTCCGACGATCGATACCAGCCATACAGCGCGGGCAGCGCCCCGCGCGAGCCGATCGTACGGATCGGAAATCGTCGCCCATTGACCAGCATCGGGTGCCGGATTCGCGCTTCGCCATTCTGCGCTGCACGCCTTGAAGAGCGCATCCTCGTTCGGGAAGTGGCGATAAAGCGTGGCTCGCGTGACGCCAGCTCGCTCGGCGACGGCGCTCATCGTTGTCGCAGCCGGACCAACGCTTCCGTGAAGCTCCATCGCGGCTTTGGTTATCCGCGCCCGAGTCCGATCCATAGCATCGGCCCGTGCGCGAAGCTCGTACGGCCTACTGGCTTTCGCAATACGTGCCTGTTTAACCATTGACAACGCTCACTCGATAACACATGAT
>DATDKX010000292.1:0-46735 GCA_036519615.1 Propionibacteriaceae bacterium | reverse complement strand
ATCTTCGAGCGTTTCTACCGAGTTGATTACGCGCGCAGCCGAGCTAATGGAGGTACGGGACTTGGGCTTGCGATTGTCAAGCACATCGCCGCTATTCATGGCGGCGAGGCGGCGGTTTGGAGCCAGGTAGGCCAGGGCTCCACATTCACCATCAGGATTCCCGCCCATCTGCATGAGACTGCCTCAACAATCCCCGAATCGGCCGCATCCGCACATCATGAGCACTCAACAATCCCCGAATCGGCCGCATTCGCACATCATGAGCACCCACCGGACCAGCCGACGTACAAGCCCCAGGAGATCAATCAATGACCAGGGTGCTCGTCGTCGAAGACGAGGAGTCCTATCGAGACGCCCTCTCCTACATGCTCTCCAAGGAGGGATTCGAGGTGATCGAAGCCCGTGATGGAGCCAGTGGAATCACGGAGTTTGATCGTCGCGGGGCTGACATCGTCTTGCTCGACCTGATGATGCCAGGCATGCCAGGTACAGAGGTGTTCCGGCAGCTTCGCCTTCGCGGCTCGGTACCGGTCATCATGCTCACAGCACGAGATACGGAGGTCGACAAGGTGGTGGGCCTGGAACTCGGTGCCGACGACTACGTCACGAAGCCGTTCAGCCACCGTGAGTTGGTCGCACGGATGCGTGCGGTGCTCCGTCGTGGGCAGGACACCGAGTTGCTGCCAGATGTTCTCGAGGTCGCAGGCGTTCGAATGGACGTAGAGCGACATGAGGTGTCGGTCGACGGTCAGCGGATCAAGCTGGCGCTCAAGGAATTTGAGCTGCTGGAAATGCTGTTACGCAACGCCGGCCGAGTGATGACTCGCGGCCAGCTCATCGATCGGATCTGGGGGTCGGATTACGTCGGTGATACCAAGACTCTCGACGTCCACATCAAGCGGCTGCGTACGAAGATCGAGCCCGACGCCGCCAATCCGCGATACCTGATTACGGTCCGAGGACTCGGCTACAAGTTTGAAGCGTGAATAGCAGCGATTGCCCTCTCAGGCGCTGGGTGTTGCCGACGGCTTGAGTGACACGTACTGACTTTCGTTGCCGTCCACAATCGGCACTCGGGTGGTTACCTCGCCGGCATTCTCGAACTGCAGCGTCAGCATCGCGTCGAGACCAGGCATGATGTCCGGACTCTTGACAATGATCGGCGGCTGATCGGTGAGTACGACCTGAAAGCCGTTTGCCAGCGCCACGGTTGACGGGATTGTTCCTGTGAACGGAGCACCCTCAGACCCATCTGCTTTTATCGGGATTCCGGTCACGGCGGTCAGTGAATCCCGATCAGCTGTAACCATCGAGCCGGAAACAATGCCTTCCCCAGGCCCCCAGCTGATAATCATCAGGTTGCGGACATGGACGACCTTGTTTGGAGTTGCCGGGTCACCGACATCGACGCTGACTCCCTCACCCGGGGTGTACGGCTGGTTTGTCTGGACCTTAAAACCGCAGGCGCCAGCCAAAAAGAGCAGCCCAATTACGAGCAGTAGGCTCGCGCCACTCTTACGTGACTGTGCCGTTCGGCCGGTTCGGAGCGCAATGTGGCCTGTACGATCTGCTCGACTCGGTTTCCACAACACGATGGCCGTCTCCTGCCTGGCTGAGGGATACTTTGCGGAGCAGCCTATCGACACCATCGCCGTTCGTGCAGGCATCGGCGACGTGACGTAAGGATGTTGTGACGCGGCGCACACTGATGGCACATCAAGGCCCCTGTTGTCAAGCCCAACAAGACCCCAATACAGGCCTCTGGCTAGCGCAAACGCTGCCAGTACAGGCTCGTCGTCGTGCTAAACTTGGTTGCGCGAAAGGGGTACAAAACAATATGACCTTTACAGTCGGTGAAACGGTGGTCTACCCCAATCATGGAGCCGCCGTCATCGAGGACATCGAAACCCGGCAGATTAAGGGCGAAGAGAAGCTCTATCTGGTGTTGAGGATTGTTGGTCAGACCGATCTCGTCGTTCGCGTACCTGCGTGCAACCTGGATCTCGTAGGAGTCCGGGACGTTGTCGACGCTGACGGATTGGAAAGAGTTTTCGGTGTTCTCCGTGCGCCCCATACCGAGGAGCCGACCAACTGGTCGCGCCGGTACAAGGCCAATCTCGAGAAGTTGCATTCCGGCAATGTGTTGAAGGTTGCCGAGGTTGTTCGCGACCTCTGGCGCCGGGAGCGTGAGCGTGGCCTGTCCGCAGGTGAGAAGCGCATGCTTGCCAAGGCTCGCCAGATCCTGGTCTCTGAGCTGGCACTGGCGGAGCGTGTCGAGGAGGACAAGGCGGAAGTCCTGCTCGATGAGGTTCTTGCTTCCTGACTTCACAGGCAGCAGCCCCTCGTCGCACCGGAATCGGCATCGACGTTCATCGGCTTGCGGCTGGCCGGCCGATGAATGTTGCATGTCTGCTCTTTGACGACGACGAGGTTGGTCCGTACGGTCACTCCGACGGCGACGTTGTGGCCCATGCGGCCTGTGATGCCTTGCTGAGTGCCGCTGGTCTCGGGGATCTTGGCAGCAATTACGGGACGACTGACCCAAAGTGGTCCGATGCCCCAGGCGCAGCCTTTCTGACTGAGACTGCGGCGCGGGTACGAGCGGCCGGCTTTGAGATCGCCAATATTGCGGTTCAACTGATCGGCGATCGTCCCAGACTGGGATCACGCCGAGCAGAAGCTGAGCTGGTGATGAGTCAGGCTGTCGGGGCGCCCGTCAGTCTTTCGGCGACTACTACCGACGGCCTGGGCCTAACCGGTCGTGGTGAAGGGATCGCGGCAATCGCGACCGCGCTTCTCGTGTGACCTTTGCGACCTTCGACAGGCCCAGGGCGATGTTGGCACTCGTGGCGGGGGACAGCTATCGCACGTACTTGGATGGAACGACGAACGTGTTGCACTTCCCGACGTCGCTGGTGCTCAAGCCGGTGCTTCCCCAGTATTTGCGTGATCGACCCACGCCATGGTTTCCAACAATGTCAGGATTGCCCGAGAGCTCGTCGTCGCCAATGGCGAGATAAATTTGCAAAATGCCGTCGAGATCTTGCTGCTCCACTCCAATGGATTGCGACACCGAACGCATGAACATACCGGAGAAACAATCGGCCTGAGTTTCAAGCCGTCGCGTGTATTGCAGTTCAGTGCCCTTATCGCCAGAGTCTTGACCGAGGGCGGCAGCGGAGATCAAAATACCGGTTCGGCCTTGGAGTGCATGACCGAACTCGTGTGCCATGACGATATCGGCGGTCCACTTGTTTCTTCGCACCGTAGGCAAGGCCTCCGGTAGCAGATTGCTGTAGTACACCTGCTGATCGGCTGAGCAGTAAAAAGCATTAACGCCGCTCTTGCCGCATTTTGTGGTGAGTTCTTCGCCGTAAATCGTCACCGTCGGCCGGACGATGGTGAAGCCGGCGTTTGTGATCGGCGGCTCCCAGACTCGTACCAAGCACTCCATGAGTCCTTCGAAATGGGACTTCAGCTGGGCATCGCTGGCGGTTGAGACGTTGATTGGCTGGGAATCGCAACGCACCGGTACCGGCGTGGTCTGGCTGTAGAACGCACTCTTGGTAATCCACTGCTCCGCTTGACCGTACGTTTGCGGCACGGGGATCGGCGGCGGGTTCCTATCCGGCGAAGGAACCTGGTAGTTGTCGTTTTGATAAGCCACGTTCGGGGCCTCGGAGTTCAGCCCAGTGATCGCGAACCCCGCCACAGCGATCAGGCCGATGATGATTATCACCCCGAGCAGCATGCGCAGCGGACTTCTCCTGCGCGGCCCGGGCATGGGAGCTCTAGGTCCGTACTGGGAAACACCGCCGCCGAAGGACTGCTGCCCGAACCGTGGCGAGGGGTAGGTCTGGTAGTAGCCGGCGGATCCGGACTGCCAACGGGGGCGCGCGCCCGCGCCATAGGATCCGTACCCGGGTGAGCCCTGTGGAGCGCCCTGGGGTGGTGCATACTGACGGCCACTCCACGGTTGCTGGCTCACACGCGCAACGATAACTGGGCACACCAGGGCTGGGCGCGACTCCGCATCGATGATTTTGGGCTCGGCGCCTCGCCCCTATAGCGCTAGTGGGAGGCTGTACCTCGTGCTCGCCAACCTCCCAAGGACGCTGCACCGTATCGGTGCGATGATCGCGTTCTGCCTCTTGACCTGTGGCTTGCTCGCCGGCCCGCTGGCCTTGACCGCACACGCAGAGGGCACCGCGTCGACGTTTATTGCCGAGGGCAATCTGTCCAAGGACGGCACGTTGCGAGTGAAGCAGACCATCAGATTCACCGGTGTCGTGCCGGCGGAGTTATCGCAGAAATTCGAGACCCGCGAAGACCTGGTTGGCGATCGCCAATATGTTCAAAGGCTGTCCGACATCACAGCCACCGTCGAAGGCGCTGCCGTACAGCCCGCGATTAACTCTGATGATCGCTTCACCACCGTGGCAGTGCCGACTAATGGGCCCACGAGTGGTTCGACGGAGGTGGTCATGGACTACACCGTCACTGGTGCCGTTGTCACCACCGACAGCGGTACGGCGTTGCGCTGGCCAATGCTGCAAGGCCTCAGCGCCTCGGTCGCGGACTTCAGCGCGACGGTGCAGATTCCGACCCAGTTCAGCTACATCAAGTGCACCGCTGGCAGCCCAAACTCCACCGTTCCCTGCACCTTTGCTGCCGCCGGCACAGAGAGCGCCCAGATCCCAACCTTTCGCGACGGACCGCGAGGCGAAGGCGAAGTGGTGGCGATCGACATCGGCTTTCCTCCTGGCGGAGTCGCCACCAACGAGGTGATCGAGTATCGCTGGACGGTCGCACGGGCATTCTCGGCCAAGCCGCTGCCGCTGGCCCTGGCATTGGGCCTGCTGGCCCTCGGCGCCATTGCGTTGTATGGCCTTCATCGGCGGGCAGGGGTGGATCGCAGCCCCGGAGGGGCGCGGGGGGGCCGTACTCCCCGGGATAAGCAGCAGATCAGCAAGGTCGGCGAATTCGTGCCGACCGGTGCTGGGCAATCGGAATTCCGAGTGGTCGATGATATCCGGCCGGGCCATGTCGGTACGGTGGCCGACGAGCGCGTCGATCCCATCGACGTCACCGCGACATTAGTTGATCTTGCGGTGCGCGGGCATCTGGTGATCACCGAGCTGCCTCGGGAGAGCGAGTTTGCCCGGGCCGACTGGGAGATTAGGCGCGTTGATGGAGCCTCTGACGGTTTGCGACCATTTGAGCAGCAGTTGCTCGATGGCATTGCCCCGCCAGGCGGGAGCGTACGGGTGTCGGAGCTGGCCAGCCGGGTGCAAGAGTCCATCGGCGAAGTTCAGAACGCGCTCTACGACGAGATGGTCAGCAATGGCTGGTATGAGCGTCGACCCGACGACACGCGAAATCGATGGACTCAACTATCACTGGCTGCCTTGATCGTTTCGGTTGTTCTTACCGGTGTGCTCGCCGCGTTCACCACGTTCGGACTCGTCGGTTTGGCGCTGATCCTGGTGTCTCTCGGCATGGTTTTCGTCGCGCAGGAGATGCCGTCGCGTACGGCGAAAGGTGCTGCCTTGTTAGGCGGTCTGAGTGTGTTGCGTTCAGATTTGCTAAGCCATCCGACCAATGAGATGCCGCCCGGTAGGGAGTTGCAAGAGATGTCTGAGGTGTTGCCGTACGCCATCGTGCTCGGCGGCGCCGACCGCTGGCTGGATGCCATCATGGCCAGCGATGTTGACGAGCATCCGGACTCCTATGACCTTTCTTGGTATCACGGGCCACAGAACTGGCACCTGAACGACTTACCCGACTCGATGAGGAACTTTGTGACCACTGTTTCCGGCAGCCTCTTTTCCCGCTAACTTGCTGCTACGCCAGCTGCCTGGTTTCGGGACAGTTTCAGGCCTACGCGGTCGCGGAGGAGGCCGGTTCGAATTCGGCGAGCATTTGCTCGAGTGCTTCCTGATCGGGCCCGATGAATGGATCGGCCTGCGGTGCTGCCGAGAGCATGTGAAGGAAGTCCGAGGTGCGCCCAGCAGCCGGAGGCAGATGTGTGCTGAGGATGAGTGCCGGGTCCATGACCCGCAGCGGATCGATGGTTGCAAGATATTTCGCTGGATCAACCGTGTGGATCCAGGGGCTGTCCACCGTGGCCCACAGCAGCTGACGTGCCCGGAGCTCGTTCAGCGGAACGTCGCCCAGGTTGCCGGATACGGCGAGCTCCGGACTGGTCAGTGGGGCGCCGAAGCAGTCGGAGGTGAAGCACGCCCGTGAGCTGTCATCGAACAAGCCGATCGTGCCCGGGTTGTCGAATAGCGGCGGCCGGAAGGCGGTCAGTGTCCGATCGCCGACGTCGATGCTCTGGCCGGGATTCAGCAGATACAGCCGGTCCATCGGTATCGGCCGCTCCATTGACATGGCGCCCATGCTGAGGAAGGTTGCGACCAGCCGCGCCTGCGGTGCCGCCTCGAGGAGGTCGAACAAAGCACCCGTGTGATCGCGGTCGGGGTGAGTGAGCCAAATCCAGCGCACGTCCTGCGGATCAACGACTGAGCCGAGGATGTCCATGAAATCCCGATCTGGCATACCCGTGTCGACAACGACCGGTTCGGCGGCGTGAAGAACGAATGCGTTCACCGGCACGAAGCCGATGCCTGGAGCGGGGAAGTGGTCACTAAGAACGCTGATGTCGCGTCCGAGGCGGTGGATCTGCATCGATTCCTCCGGGTATTCGGCCATCGCAGGCTTGCCGATGCCTTTTCTCTCCTGTGCGGCCCTGCTCTTGTCTGGCCTCTGACTTTGGCGGTGTGGAGGGGCTTGAAATCCGACGCTAGACCCAGAGTCTGCGGCTTTCTATTCCACAAATGTGGTATCCGTCCGCAGGGTCGACGCTCCTATAGTGGGCGCCATGAGCGGGTACGCCAAAGAGCGTGCGCTCGACCGGATTGTCCGACTCGCGCGTCGGCATCAAGACCTTGCCACCTTCTGGCGGGAGTCCTCAGCAGTTATCAACAGCACGATTCCGAACTACCAAGGTCCCTGCTGGTTCACCATGGATCCGGCCTCACTGCTGGTGACCAGTCACTTCAACGACTACATGCCTCAGCTTCCGGCGGACTGGGAGGCGCTGGAGTACTACGAGGACGACGTCCTCAAGCTCGCCGAGGTTGCCCGCTCAACGAGCGGGATCTCGACACTGCACGAGGCGACCAACGGTGATCCGACCATCAGCGCACGATGGCACCGCTACCTCGAGCTCGGTGCGGACCAGGAGTTGATGGCGTCACTGCGCACTAAATCTGGAAAGGTTTGGGGTGCCCTGAGCATGTACCGCGAGCCCGGCCGGCCACTGTTCGACTCCGACGACCTACGGTTCATCCAGGCGGTGACACCTCACCTTGCTTATGGAGCCCGCCGCGCGCTGCTCGTCGATCAGGCGATATCGGCCGAGTACCACGACGGGCCGGGGCTGGTCGTGGTCTCCGAGTCATGGGAGGTTGAGTCCACCACGCCTGGCGTGGAGCGCTGGCTCTGGGAGCTTCCGGACGGCGATTGGGACGCCGGCAAACTGCCCTCATCAGTCCTGGCTGTAGCAGGGCGCGCGCGACGGACAGCCGAGAACCCCGACTTACCTGCGGAGATCGCCGTCGCACGGGTGCTCTCACGAGCGGGCACCTGGGTCATACTGCACGGCGCCTGCCTTCTCGCTCCTGGGCCTCGACAGGTCGCCGTCATCATTGAACCTGCGCACCCGGCGCGAATTTCATCGCTGCTTATGTCGGCGTACCGGCTGAGCGAGCGTGAGCAAGAGGTGACCAGGCTCGTTTTGCAGGGCAACTCCACCTCACAGATAGCCGGCGAACTCGCTGTCTCGCCGTTTACGTGCAGCAGCACCTCAAGGGCATCTTCAACAAAACCGGCGTCCACAGCCGACGCGACCTGGTCGGCAAGATCTTCTTCGCGCACTACGAACCACGCCTGCGAGACAACGAACGGCGCACGATCGAAGCAGAGCCGCTAAGCGGCGAGCCTGGAGGGCCGATCACCTACTCATTGCGCTAATCAGTGGAGATTTTGCAGGGGATAGCCATTCTTCGCACAACCGTCGATGATCAACTTCTTGGCGTCGGATGGAGGATTCTTGGGGTCGTCGGACTCCAAAAGGCTGATGGTGGCGTCCACCCATCGTTGCGGCTCGGGATCGAGCTTGCCGGACGCGCTGAGCTTCTTGAGTCCGGCCACTGTCACTTTGCTCACCGCAGAGCCACCTCCGACTGCCACGTCCACGGCGGGGCAACCGATCTTGTAAACGTCAGCCGCCTGGATGTTTGTTTGAGCACATGAGGTCAATCCCAAGAGGGCGGTGAAGCCGAGGACGGTGGCAACAATGACACGGCGCATATATAGAGATTAGGTGAGGGCTGATGACGCGTTGCCGATCAGAGGTGCCGATCGCCCCGCTCGTAGTCTTCAATGGCCTGCCGCATCTGACGTACGGCGGCTTGGATCTCGGCCTCCATCTTTTCCTCAGCCGTCAGGTACCGCCGGACCTCGGGTTGCCAGTCGCTGAACCAACAGTAGACCGCCCAGCTCGTGACGCCGATGGCAAACAGGATCATGAAGATCGTCGTTATTGTCGTCGGCTCCATGCCTGAGTCCTTCGAGCGTCAGTGTTCTATAGAGCAAGCCCTGGGTAGAGCGGGTTGGCATCGAGGAGCTCCGCTGACGCGGCCTTGGTGGCCTCGGCGACACCGTCGGCGAGCACATACTTAGCCTTGCCCGGTTGACCGCTGGAGGCAATGACTGGGCTGGTGTTCTTCAACACGTTCACAATCAGCTCAGCGACTTTGTCGAACTCCTCGGCACCGAATCCGCGAGTCGTCAGCGCCGGCGTACCGATACGCACCCCAGAGGTGTACCAGGCGCCATTGGGATCGGCTGGCACGGCGTTGCGATTCGTGACGATTCCGGCGTCCAGCAGTGCGGCCTCAGCCTGGCGGCCGGTCAGCCCGAAGGTCGCCACATCAATCAGTACGAGGTGGTTGTCGGTGCCGCCGGTGACCAGCTTCGCGCCGCGTCGCAGCAAGCCGTCGGCCAAGATCTTGGCATTATCCGCAACCGCCTGCGCGTACACCTGAAACTCCTGGGTCCGCGCCTCGGCTAGGGCTACCGCCTTCGATGCGATTACGTGGCCGAGGGGGCCACCCAGCACGAGCGGGCAACCGCGGTCAACCGAGTCCGCATACTCCTTGGTGGCCAGTACCAGTCCGCCGCGGGGGCCGCGCAATGACTTGTGAGTCGTTGTTGTGACGAGGTGTGCATGTGGCACCGGATCCTCATCGCCGGTAAAGACCTTTCCCGCTACCAGGCCGGCGAAGTGGGCCATGTCAACCAGCAGGGTCGCGCCGACTTCGTCGGCAATCTCCCGCATTTTTGCGAAGTTGATCCGCCGCGGATATGCGGAGTAGCCGGCGATCAAGATCAACGGTTGAAACTCCCGGGCTATCGCGCGTACCGCGTCATAGTCGAGTAGCTGGGTTTCGTGATCAGTCCCGTACGAGCGCTGATGGAACATCTTGCCGGAGATGTTCGGCCGGAAGCCGTGGGTGAGGTGACCGCCAGCATCTAGGGACATGCCGAGTGCGCGCTGGTTGCCGAATTTGTGCCGCAGCTCCTCCCACTGCGCTTCGGTCAGGTCGTTGACACTCTTCGCGCCTAGAGCAGCCAGCTCAGGCAGCTCGATCCGGTTGGCGAGGATGGCCCAGAAGGCCACCAGATTGGCGTCGATTCCGGAGTGCGGCTGGGCGTAGGCGTATTCGGCGCCGAACAGTTCCCGCGCGTGCTCGGCTGCGACCGCCTCGACCGTGTCGATGTTCTGGCAGCCGGCGTAGAAGCGATGTCCAATCGTCCCCTCGGCGTACTTGTCGGACAGCCAGCTGCCCATAGTCAGCAGCACGGCGGGAGATGCGTAGTTTTCCGAGGCGATGAGCTTCAGCGAGCCGCGCTGGTCGCTCAATTCGGACCGAATGGCACCAGAGATTCGCGGCTCCACGGTTTCGATAACCGAGAGTGCTGCACGGTAGGCCTGTGAGGCGTTTTTCCAATAGTCGAAGCCCGAGCGTTGGGTCTCCCCGGCTTCATCTTGGGGGACTTCATTCTGCGGGGCTTCGTTTTGGGCGGCGGGCGAAAGGATGTCGGTCACGAGCACTCCTGAGATGAAAACCGGGCGCCGCCTACATTAGTCCAGCCGTCCGACACGCCGTCGTGAGATTTCATAGAGGGCGATTCCCGCCGCCACCCCGGCATTAAGGGATTCGACACTCTTGCTGATCGGAATCGCCGCCAGAGAGTCGCAGGCCTGGAGGATCAGTCGGGACAAGCCCGCTCCCTCGCTGCCGACCACCAGCACCAAGGGCCCGGACGCACCGGTTAGCTCGGAGATTGTCGTCTCGGCGCTGCCGTCTAGGCCAACCAGGCTCAGCCCTGCGTCGGCGTACGTGCGCAGGGTGCGGTTGAGGTTTGTTGCCCGGGCAATCGGGATGTGGGCCGCGGCGCCGGCAGAAGTCTTCCAGGCCGCTGCTGTCATACCGGCCGAGCGGCGTTCCGGAATCAGTACACCGTTGGCGCCGAACGCCGCGGCCGACCGGACGATCGCTCCAAGATTGCGTGGGTCGGTGATCGAGTCCAGGGCAACGATGAGCGGCTCATGATCGGAGTCGAGAGCAGCCGCGAGCAGGTCATCTGGGTGGGCGTACTCGAAGGCCGGCAGTTGCAATGCCACGCCCTGGTGGACGGCGCCGCCTGTCAGCCGATCAAGCTCAGCACGGGTCACTTCGAGCAACGCTGTGCCGCGGCTCGCCGCGAGCTTGACGATGCTGCGGAGCCGATCGTCGCGTTCGGCGCCCTCGGCGACGTACGCGGCTCGGATCGGGACCTCCGCCTCCATCGCCTCCAACACTGCATTGCGGCCGGCCACCCATTCGGGGCCAGATCCAGGGCGCCCGGTCTTGGACGCCGATGGGCGGCCGGCTTTGTGCTGACCAGCGGCTTTCTTTGCCCGATAGGCAGAGTGATAAGGCCGATCCTCTGCCTTCGGCGTTGGACCCTTTCCCTCGAGCCCGCGCTTTACGCGGCCTCCCGAACCAGCGGTATTGCCCCTGCCCTTACGCCGTACCGCGCCTTTGCGTTGGCTGTTCCCAGGCATCAGCGGACCCGCCAGCGGGGGCCCTGCGGGGTATCGGAGACTTCGACTCCCAGCGCGGCAAGGGAGTCACGGATGGCATCGGCCGCAGCGAAATCCTTGCGTTCTCGGGCTGCCTCACGGTGCTTCAGCAGCTCGGTGACTAGGCCATCCACGACCGCGCTCAGCTGTTGATCGACGCCCCTTTCCCAGGCGCCGCTGGCGGCATCCAAGCCCAAGATCCCCAGCATGCCCATCACTTCAGCCAGTCGGGCCGCAACGAGATCAGTATCGCCCGCATCGAGCGCCAGATTGCCATCCCGTACGGCATTGTGCAGCACTGCGACCGCGGTGGGCGTACCAAGATCATCATTCATAGCCGCCACGAATTCCGGCGGCAGTCGTTCGGCCGTGACCCCGACCACGTCGGCAGCCCGGCGAACGAAATTGTCAATCCGATCGAGCGCGGCCACAGATTCGGCGATCGCAGCATCGGAATACTCGATCGGCGAGCGATAGTGCGGCTGAATCAGATAGAGCCGTACCGCACGCGCGGGGAATCTCTTGATCACCTCTGAGACAAGCGCACTGTTGTCCAGCGACTTGCTCATCTTCTCTCCAGCACTAGTCACAAGCGCGTTGTGCATCCAATAGCGCGCAAAGCGCTGTCCCGCGGCCCGGGACTGAGCCAGCTCGTTCTCATGGTGCGGAAACCGAAGATCAAGCCCGCCGCCGTGGATGTCGAACTCATCGCCGAGGTACTTACTCGCCATGGCTGAGCATTCCAAATGCCATCCGGGCCGGCCTCGTCCCCAGGGCGTCGGCCAACTGGCCGTCTCCGGTTCGTTGTCCTTGTGGCCTTTCCAGAGCGCGAAGTCTCTGGGGTCCTTCTTGCCCCGTGGATCAGAGTCTGCGGCCGGTTCCATGTCATCGATGTTCTGGTGAGACAGCGAGCCGTAGTCCGGCCAGGACTTCACATCGAAATAGACATCGCCGGAGTCGTCAGGCGCCGGATAGGCATGACCGCGGTCGATCAGCACCTTGATCATTTCGATCATCTCGGGGATATGACCCGTGGCCCGCGGCTCGTACGTCGGTGGCAAGCAGCCGAGTGCCGCGTAGGCCTCGTGCAGCTCTCGCTCGAAGAGGTACGCGTGCGCGAACCACGGCGTACCAGCCTCAGCCGACTTGATCAAGATCTTGTCATCGATGTCGGTGATATTGGCGATCACCGTGACCTCATAGCCGCACGACGTCAGCCAGCGGCGAAGCACATCAAAGACGACTTCCTTTCGAATGTGGCCTAGATGTGGGCCAGCCTGTACCGTCAGCCCGCAGTGGTAGATCGAAACTCGGCCAGGAATAACTGGCTCGAAGGCGCGTACCGATTGCGTGGCGGTGTCGTAGAGCCGGAAGGCATCTGATGTCACGCCCGGTTCGGTCGGCTGTGTCACGAGCGTGTGTCCCGCCCTGCGGGCGGGACCCCACTAGGTATTTGTGTCTCCATGTTGACGGCCATCAGGCGCTGCATCGCCTCGACCCCCTCGCGCAGCGCCTTGATATCACGTTTCGACATCGTCGCAAGGTATGGCTCGAGGCTGGTACCAATTGAAGCGCGCATCGACGACAGCTGCTGGTAACCCTTCTTGGTCAATTTGATCATCCACGCTCGGGCATCACGCGGGTCGGCAGTGCGGTCGACCAGATGCGCGGCCTCCAGACGCTTGACATGGTTGGTGATCGTCGGCTGGGAACATTTCTCAGCCAGGGCAAGATCGCTGATCCTCGTTGGCCCGGCGTCGTGCAGTCGAGCCAACAAGCGTGCGGCGGCGAGGCTGATGCCGAACCCGTCTTCTTTGGGAACCCAGCGCACCACGCGTGCTGCGGTGGTAATGAGGTCCTCGCCGAGGGCGTGGAGATCTTCGTCCATTCGGGCAGGATATTCGGTTTCGGTGAGCCGCGAGCCGTCACTCGTGATCGCGGGCGTCGCGACTGTGCAAGCGATCACCAAAAGTCCCTCGTGATCGCGAGCGTCGGCATTGCACGAGCGATCACTGAAAGGGCGGTTATCGGCGGATGGCGGCCACCACAAGTTCGGCGAGCTCGGAGTAGGCCTCGGCGTCACTGAGGCCTGTGGCCGCTGCGATCTCGCCGCTGGTGATACGGCGCATCGTCGCCGTCACTACCTCAGCTACGAAGGCTGCATGAACGCGCCGGAATGCGCCGACCTGAGTGCCTTCGTCGATCAGTTCGCGAACTCGCTGTGCCGCAGCCAGCGTGTTCTGCTCATAGATTTCGGTCGCCGGACGGAAGTGGGCGATGTCATCTCGGAATGCCCGACAGGCGGGACGGAGCGCCTCAGCCACGGCCTCCAGATAGCGAGTGACCCGCTTGGCGGGCGCCCGGGTGCGCGCAATCGCCGCTTCAACCTGCTCAGTCGCTCGCTTGAAAAACTGCCGCACAGCGAGCACGGCCAACTGCTCTTTGCTGGAAGCAAGGGCATAGAGCGTGCGTTTGGAGCAGTTCAGTTGAGCCGCGAACTGATCCATTGTCAGGTGGCTGAATCCCTGCGCTAATACAAGATCGACGAGCGCATCTCGTAGATGCGTCTGGCGGCTGGTCAATCTGCCTTCCAGCAAAGCGGCTACCATAGCGGTACTAGCGTACTATCTCTAGTACCGGCTCGGGGCAACCGTGACAAGGAGCGAGATGGCCGTCGATCGCCTGTTGCCAACCGAAGAGGGTGCTGAGCTGGTATCCCTGGTGAGGGAGATTGCACAAGCTGAGCTGGCGCCGCGCGCTGCCGTAGAGGAGGCAGCGGCGCAGTTCCCTCGCGATGCCTTTGCCATGCTGGGCGAGGTTGGGCTTATGGGTCTGCCGTACCCGGAAGAGTACGGCGGTGCCGGTCAGCCGTACGAGGTGTATCTGCAAGCTCTTGAAGAGGTCGCGATCGCCTGGATGACGGTCGGCGTCGGTGTCTCGGTACATGGGATGGCGACTTATCCGATGGCGGCGTTCGGGACGACAGAGCAGCGTGAGGCCTATCTGCGGGAGATGATCGGCGGAAAGATGCTGGGCGCGTACGCGCTCTCCGAGGCGCAGGCCGGATCGGACATCTCGGCCATGGCGACCCGGGCGAAGCACGCTGATCATGGTTATGAGCTCAATGGTGCAAAGGCCTGGATTACTCACGGATCGTGCGCGGACTTCTACACCACGTTCGCGCGGACTGACGACGACCCGCGGGGAGGTGTGACGTGCTTCCATGTGCCCGGGCAGATGCCGGGCCTGACCTTCGGTAGTCCGGAGCACAAGATGGGTCTGAATGCCTCGCCGACGACGGCGCTGTATTTCGACGCCGTTCCAATCGATGACAGCCGGCGCATTGGAGATGAAGGCCAGGGTGCGCGGATTGCCCTTTCTGCGTTGGATTCGGGCCGGCTGGGAATTGCCGCCTGCGCCACCGGACTCGCTCAGGCCGCTCTTGATCTTGCTGCGGGCTATGCGAAACAACGGGAGCAATTTGGGCGTGCCATCGCGGAGTTTGAAGGGATGCGGTTCTTGCTCGCAGAGATGGCGGCGGCAGTTGATTCGGCCCGTGCGACGTACCTGATGGCGGCTCGCAAGCGGGACGCTGGTCGGCCGTTCAGCCGCGATGCTGCAGTCGCCAAGATGATCGCCTCTGATGTCGCCATGAAGGTGACGACCGATGCAGTTCAGGTGCTGGGAGGTTACGGCTATACGCGTGACTATCCGGCAGAGCGCTATATGCGAGAGGCCAAGGTGACTCAGATCTTCGAGGGCACCAACCAGATCCAGCGGCTTGTCATAGCTCGACAGCTGTTGAAGTAACCACTCAAGTAACCTCTGACAAGTCGGAGGAGGGGAGTGGGATGAGGCCGGGTGAGCACGATGTCGTGCTGGTGACCGGAGGCGCCTCAGGTCTAGGAGCAGCCACCGTACGGCGGGTGATTGCGGAGGGTATGTCGGCGCTGATCCTTGACCTGCCAGGCTCGGCCGGATCGGAGCTGGCGACCGAGCTGGGGGAGCGAGTGCGATTCGCTGCAGCCGACGTACGCGACGAAGATCAAGTGCAGGCGGCTGTCGCGGCTGCAACTGAGTTAGGCACTCTGCGGGTCGTGGTTAACTGCGCCGGGGTTGGCACCCCGGGCCGAGTGATCGGCAAGCGTGGCGTATTGCCGTTGGAGGCCTTTCAGACGGTGATCGACATCAATCTGGTCGGCACGTTCAATGTGCTAAGACTTGCTGCCGCAGCCATGATCGACAATGAGCCACTCGACGGCGACCGTGGGTTGGTGATCATGACTGCAAGCGTTGCAGCATACGATGGGCAGATCGGTCAGGCGGCGTACGCGGCAAGCAAGGGCGGCGTCGCCTCTTTGACACTGACAGCAGCGCGAGACCTTGCAGACAAGGCAATCCGCGTTATGACGATTGCACCCGGCGTCATGGAAACTCCGATGATGGCGAGTCTCCCGGGCGAGACGAAGTCGATCTTGGAGGCTCTGGTGCCACATCCGCCGCGGCTGGGCCGTCCTGAAGAGTACGCAATGCTGGTCTATTCGATCATCGAAAACTCGCTGCTCAACGGAGAAGTCATCCGTCTCGACGGCGCCTTGCGGATGCCGCCTCGCTAGCTGATGGAATTGTCAGACCAGCGGGCTCGTTCGGCTGGCGGGTCAAACGGATCCGCGAAGTAGAACCGGGCTTTCTTTACTTTTGCATCGGCCAGCTCGACAACGCCGACGATATTGACCGGCCCCTCGCCATAGTCGACGATGCCTTCGGCGACCCAAACCGATGCGCCGCCTAGAACGCTCCGCCAGCGGATGCGTGGTGGCCCGGGCACTTCGACGTACATGCCCATGATGTTGCTGCGACCGACGAAGCGCTCGCCGGATTGCGGCCGCTCATCGACCGCATCGTCGGCAACGAGTGAACCGACGGTGTCAAGGTCCCATCTTTCCCAGGCGGCGAAGAGCCTCGCGGCAGCGTCCCGCGCCAACTGATCTGGGTCCGTCATAAGGTTCACTTCTGCGCTTTCGCGCGTAGGGCAGCAATGTCGAGATACGCCGCAACCGGCTTCTCCACATCAGATTCGACCGCCTCATCCTCCCAAGGGTCGTACGGCTCGCCAGAGTCATCGTCGGCAAAGCCCTGTGACGGATGGAGTGGGTTGGCCAGCGGCACCATCGACTCCATCGCCGCGACGGCGATTTCCTCATCCGGCAGCCCGCGCAGCACGGTGTTGACGTACGACTGCGCCGCCTCCTCCATGGAAATCTCAGCCCCAGCCTGCTCGCTCATGAACCAGCGATGCTCCAGCATCTCGTGGTAGAGCTGGGCAGGCTCTAACTTCGCCCGCAACTCCATCGGCACCGACTGCAGAATTGGCTCGAACTGCTCCGTCAACCACTCGTGCGCCACAATTGCCTCATCTGCCCCCTGCTGGTCGGTCCGGGCGCGGTAATAGTCAAGATCATTAAGAAGTCGCCGAGCCTGATTCTCCTCGGTATCCATCCCAGTGAGCCGGATCAGCCGGCGCGAGTGGTGCCCAGCATCGACCACTTTGGGCTGAATACGAATCGTCGAGCCGTCGAAATCGGTCGTAATGTCCAACTCGGCGACGTCAAACCCGAGCGCATTCAGCCGGCGGACGCGGCTCTCGATCCGATGCATCTCCCCCGCATTAAACTCCTCAACCGCAGTCAACTCATCCCACAACTCGCGGTACCGGTTCTCGATGGCCTCCACGAGCACCAGCGGATCCAACGCCTCATCGAGGAGCCCACCGGCCTCCAGATCACAGAACTCGCCGTACAGATTGGTTCGTGCAATGGTCAGGTCGTGCTCGCGCTGACCATCGGTCAATTGGTCGTGGAGCTCGCCCGTCTCCAAGTCCACCAAGTGCGCCGCGAACGCTCCGGCGTCACGCCGGAACAAGGTATTGGACAGTGACACGTCACCCCAGAACAGGCCGATCAGATGGAGCCGCGCCACCAGCACCACCATGGCGTCGACCAACCGGTTAACGGTGTCTTGCCGTACGCCGCGGTTGAACAAGGACCGATACGGCAAGGAGAACTGCAAATGCCTGGTGATCAGAATCGGATCGAGCGGTTCACCATCATGATCGACGCGCTCGGTGACTACTCCCACTGCTTCTACTGACGGCGTATCCAGCCGGGCTAAGTCACGCAGCAGGCGGTACTCATGCAGTGCGAGGTGCTCCACGACCTCTTTGAACGCGTACACCGCAGTCCCTACGCGGACAAAACGTACGACGTGCCGGGAGATACCGCGGGGGAGGGCGACCAGGTTCTCCTCGGGCCAGTCGGCGAGTGGGGTCGCCCAGGGCAGAGTGATCAACCGCGAGTCAGGCTGTGCCGCGAGGAACCTGGGCATGGTCCAATCCTGTCATCACTGGACTCGTGCCGCTGCGGACGGATGAGCGAAGCTCGAACAAGCTGCCGGCCTCCCGCAATTTGCGGAGGCCGGCAGTTCTGATCAGTCGGTGAAGACGCTTTCCGTTGCAGGGGAGATGCGGTCGCCGGTCACCTTGGAGAACACGTGCACGTGTGTCGGATCGATCAGCAACCGAACGCTCACGCCCCGATGCGGCGGCGTCCGGCCCCCGTGGATCCGGCCGACGATCTGCTGAGCGGTGATCAACTCGTCCTCGGGGATACCCGACAAAGTGCCGTAGATGAACGCATCGGCGCCCAACTCCTCCACGACGCCTACATCGATCGGGATGCCCTGGCGGCTCTCGGGGTCCTCGTTCAGCTCGAAATTCTCCGGACGGATTCCCAGCACGAGGTTCTTCTCATCTGGTGCCTTGGCGAGGGTCTCGCGAGGCACCGGAACGGTGTAGTCACCCAGGTGCACGCCGTCCGATTGCACCTCGCCGTCGATCAGGTTCATGGCAGGCGAGCCGATGAAGCCGGCTACGAAGAGGTTGCGGGGCGCGTCGTACAGGGTCAGCGGGGTGTCGCATTGCTGCAAGAGGCCATCCTTCAGCACCGCCACGCGGTCGCCCATCGTCATGGCCTCGATCTGGTCGTGGGTCACGTACACGGTGGTGACACCGAGGCGGGTTTGCAGTGCCGCAATCTGGGTGCGGGTGGAGACGCGGAGCTTGGCGTCGAGGTTCGACAGCGGCTCATCCATCAAGAAGACCTGCGGTGAGCGGACGATGGCACGGCCCATGGCGACGCGCTGCCGCTGGCCGCCGGAGAGCGCCTTCGGCTTGCGGTTGAGATAATCCTCCAAGCCGAGCAAATGAGCGGCCTCCTGAACGCGCTGCTGACGCTCCCCCTTGGGAACCCCAGCCATCTTCAGAGCAAAACCCATGTTGTCGCCCACGGTCATGTGGGGATAGAGGGCGTAGTTCTGGAAGACCATGGCGATGTCGCGGTCCTTGGGCGGGAGGTCGGTGACGTCGCGTTCACCAATCCAAATGGCTCCGGCATTGATCTCCTCCAGGCCCGCGAGCATGCGAAGCGAGGTCGACTTCCCGCAGCCGGATGGTCCGACCAGGACCATGAATTCACCGTCGCCGATCTCCAGATTGAGTTTGTCGACGGAGGGGTGGTCTGCACCCGGATAGACGCGAGTCGCGTCCTTAAACGAAACAGTGGCCACGCCACACTTCCTTTCCACGGGCAGGTACGTGCCCGACGATCCGTAGTGGAAATTCATAGCCCGGGACAGGGAACCCGCGCTGTCAGAACACTAGCGCAGCAAGGCCTTTCTGGGCAGGGGCAGCGCCGGGGGACATCTCGTCAGCACTCCACAATGTTGACAGCTAGCCCACCGCGGGCGGTCTCTTTGTACTTGATCTTCATGTCGGCACCGGTCTGCATCATGGTCTTGATCACTTTGTCGAGACTGACGGTGTGCCGGCCATCGCCATAGAGTGCAAGCCGCGCCGCTGTGATCGCCTTCACCGAAGCCACGGCATTCCTCTCAATACAAGGAATCTGAACGAGCCCGCCTACTGGATCACAGGTCAGCCCCAGATGATGCTCCATGCCGATCTCGGCGGCGTTCTCCACCTGCTCCGGCGTGCCACCGAGGATCTCGGCCAGCGCACCCGCTGCCATCGAGCACGCCGTACCGACCTCACCTTGGCAGCCCACTTCGGCTCCCGAGATCGACGCCGTTTGCTGATAGATCGCCCCTAGGGCTCCGGCAACGAGCAAGAAGTTCACGATCGCGTCGTCGTTGGTCCCGGGCAGAAACCTTGTGGCGTAGTGGAGCACAGCGGGGATGATGCCCGCGGCGCCGTTGGTTGGCGCCGTCACCACACGCCCACCCGAGGCGTTTTCCTCGTTGACCGCCAGTGCCCACAATGTCACCCAATCCATCGCGGCGAGGGGATCCGCTTCGATACCGAACCGGCCCGAGTCCGCAGTGAGCCGCTGATAAATATCGGCTGAGCGCCGCCGTACCTTCAGGCCTCCGGGAAGCACGCCTGGTGTGGAGCAGCCGCGCTCGACACACTCCTGCATGACCGACCAGATCTTGAGCAGCCCAGCACGAACCTCCGCCTCAGATCGCCGTACACATTCATTGGCCAGCATCACCTGGCTCACACTGAGGCCCTCGTCGCGACAAAAGCCCAGCAGCTCCGTACCGGTACGAAAGGGGTACGGGACCGGCGTTGGGTCCGGCAACAGCTGGGGATGGCCGGACTCGTCGTCATCGAGGACGAATCCGCCGCCGATCGAGTAATAGGTCCGCTCGCACAACACCTTGCCGTCGCGGTACGCCGTGAAGATCATGCCGTTGGGGTGAAAGGGCAGCGAGCGGCGTCGATACAGAATCAGATCGTCCTCCGGATCGAAAGTGACTGGGTGCGTGCCGTTAAGCCGCAAATCACCGGTTCGCCGAATCTCGTCGGCGCGCAACGGACCTTTGGCAGTGTCAACTGTTTCCGGATCCTCACCCTCCAAGCCCCAGAGCACGGCGTTGTAACTGCCGTGGCCATGTCCTGTTGCTCCCAGCGAACCGAACAGTTCTGATCGAACACGTGTCGTACGGGGAAGTAGACCTTCGCGATTCAACGTCGCGACGAAGCGCCCGGCTGCGCGCATCGGTCCAACAGTGTGGGAACTGGAGGGACCAATGCCGATACTGAACAAATCGAAAACACTGACCGGCACGGTTCCAGTCTGCCTCGTCCACGCGCTGCGAGCGACTATGAAGTCGGCGGATGGCGAGCGGGATGCGCGAGCAGCGCACAAGAAACGCACAAGAAATTGGAAGAAGCGAATCAGCCCTGCCGGCTCATACCCGGCAGGGCCTGGAAGGACACTCTCAGTTTGCTGCGTGGGCCTTTTCGAACCTCGCAGCGACACGCCCCCGGGCCCTCACTCGTATTTAATTATCTCGACACGCCGTTAATTCCGCGTGACACGCCAGTGACAAAAAAAGGCATCCCAGCCCCTTGCCAAGGAGTCGCCGGAGGCATATAACGGATCTACGCCATATCGCGAGCTTCGGTTCGCAAGTGGCTACAGAAGCTCCGGTCAACTCATACTTGACCGGAGCTTCACCCAATTTATTGAGGTTGCGCTCGCGCACGGGCGCTGGTCGCCGACTTGTTCGTCGCGCTTCGCAAACACAGGTTCCTGTACGGAGCTGACTGCGCTTCCGAAGTGTGGTTGCTCATCGCTCCTGCACTCGTCGGCTGCGCCCGTCCGACGCTCGCGCAACGGGGCCTTTACCGCTCGCGCACGGGCGCTATCACTCGCGTACGGCAAAATGCCTCCCACTTGGCCCCTCATCACGGTGTGACAGTGTGGCTATGTGGGAGGCAGCTAGTGAAAGCCCTTGTGAAGACGCGGCCTGGACCAGGGCTAGAGCTCGTCGACATTCCGGTTCCGGCACTCGGAGCAGGCGATGTGCTCGTGAAAGTAAAAGCAACAGGCATCTGCGGCACCGATCTGCACATTGAGTCTTGGGACGAATGGGCTCAGAGGACGCTAAAACCGCCAGTGACCGTCGGCCATGAGTTCTCCGGCGAGGTGGTTGAGCTCGGTTCTGGCGTAACCGATGTTGCGGTCGGTGATCTGGTGAGTGGTGAAGGCCATGTGGTCTGTGGTCGATGTCGCAACTGCCTCGCCGGCAGGCGCCATCTCTGCATTCACACTCGATCCATCGGCGTCCACCTCAACGGCGCCTTCGCCGAGTACGTCGCACTGCCGTCCAGTAACGCCTGGGTGCACCGGGAACCCATCGATCCAGAGGTCGCTGCGATCTTCGATCCGTTTGGCAATGCAGTGCACACGGCGTTGGCGTTTCCGATGCTCGGGGAGGATGTCTTAGTCACCGGAGCTGGGCCGATCGGCATCATGGCGGCGATGATCAGCAAACATGCTGGCGCCCGACACGTAGTGATCACCGATCACAGTGACGAGCGGCTAGCTCTCGCGAGCAAGCTTGGTGTTACCCGAGCGGTGAACATCGACCGCGAAGATATGGCCGATGCGCAGCGGCAACTCAAGATGCGGGAAGGATTCGATGTGGGCCTCGAGATGTCGGGCAGCTCGGCCGCGCTGCGTGACATGATCACTCAAATGACTCATGGCGGCAGAATCGCCGTCCTCGGCATACCGTCGTCAGAGATCAGTGTCGATGTTGCCGCGATTGTGTTGAAGATGCTGACCATCAAGGGCATCTACGGCCGTGAGATGTATGAGACCTGGTACGAGATGTCGGTGCTGCTGGAGAGCGGGCTCGACATCTCCGGGGTGATCACAGATCGTTTCCACTACACCGAGTACGAGCTAGCCTTCGCCGTCGCGCGTTCCTGCGTGGGTGGGAAGGTGATCATGAACTGGGAAGGATAGGAACTAACGATCATGTATGCCACGCTCCAGGAGCAACTCACTAATGATCTTGAGACACTCAGGACCGAAGGGCTCTACAAGGCAGAGGCAGCGATCAGTACGCCACAGGCCGCCCGCATCGCCGTGGGCGACCAGTGGCTGCTCAACTTCTGCGCCAATAACTATCTAGGTTTAGCTGATCATCCAGCCATGATCACTGCCGCCCAGCAAGGGCTGGAGCGCTGGGGTTTCGGCATGGCATCGGTACGCTTCATCTGCGGCACGGCCGAGATTCACAAGGAGCTGGAGCGTCGCATCTCACACTTCCTCGGCACCGAAGACGCGATCTTGTACTCATCATGCTTCGATGCGAACGGTGGCCTTTTTGAGACGCTACTGGGGTCGGAGGATGCCGTCATTTCCGACGAGCTCAACCATGCCAGCATCATCGACGGGGTACGACTCTGCAAGGCCACCCGTCTGCGCTATGCCAACAGGGACATGGCCGACCTGGAAGCGAAATTGCGGGAGTCGCAAGGTGCCCGACACCGGCTTATCGCAACCGATGGGGTCTTCTCAATGGACGGCTACGTCGCGCCGCTCGATGCCATCGTGGAGCTTGCCGAGCGGTACCGCGCGCTGGTCATGGTGGACGATTCCCATGCCGTGGGATTCATGGGGGCCACCGGCGCCGGGACGCCGGAACTGTTCGGCGTTCAGGGTCGGGTCGACATTGTGACCGGGACTCTCGGGAAGGCACTGGGTGGTGCGAGTGGCGGCTATACCGCAGCCCACAAAGAAATCGTGGAGATGCTTCGGCAACGTTCCCGGCCGTACCTGTTCTCCAATTCGCTCGCACCATCCATCGCGGCTGCGGGCATTGCGATGCTGGACCTGCTCGAGACATCCGGCGAGCTGCTGCAGCGACTGCGGGAGAATACGGCGTACTTCCGCTCAGAGATGGTCGCACGTGGCTTCGAAATTCCCGAATCTGATCATCCGATCGTGCCGATCATGATTGGAGACGCAGTCGAGGCTGCTGCAATGGCCGATCGGCTGCTAGCCGAGGGCATCTACGTGCGTGCGTTCTCGTTCCCGGTGGTACCGCGAGGCAAAGCCAGAATCAGGACTCAAATGTCCGCCGCGCACTCGCGGGATGATCTTGACCAAGCGATTACGGCGTTTGAAAAGGTTCGCCGGTAGGTGGTGCTGGGCGGTCGACCGGAGCCTGAACGGAGTATGTCGGCTTGCGGACGATCTGCTTGCCCAACGGCATCAGGGAAACCTCGATCAGCTTGAAGTTAGCGATTGCCAACGGAATTCCGATGATCGTGAGGCACAACAGGATTCCAGTCGCAATGTGAGTCAGTGCCAGCCACCAGCCAGCGACGATAACCCAGATCACGTTGCCGAGAAACGACCAGATCCCTGCGTTTGGCTTGTCGACCAGCTCTCGGCCAAATGGCCAGGCCGCATAACTCGCCATGCGGAAGGAGGCTATGCCCCAAGGGATCGTGATGATCAGCACGCAGCAGATGATCCCAGCCAGCATGTACGCCAGCCAGAGCCAGAAGCCACTGAAGACGAACCAAATGATGTTGAGCAGAGTACGCATGTGTCGGGAATCTCTCTCTGATTAGGGAATTCAGTTGTGGAATCTTGCTCTGACTAGGCCTTATGTGTGTCACACATGGATTTAGCTGGACACAAGCGTACTCTCCCTATTGCACGATAGACGCATAGGGGAACCCCCACAATGACCCGGACACGAACCCAGAAACGATCACGACGGAGCTTCGGAGCCATCCGCAAGCTGCCCTCTGGGATGTGGCAGGCGTCCTACCTCGGACCCGACCAACAGCGGCACACCGCGCCCACCACGTTCCAGGCCAAGATCGACGCCGAGGCTTTCCTCGCAGTGACACAGAGCAAGATCATCGAGGGCAAGTGGAAGCCGACGATCACGGCGCCACCTTCGGCCATGATCTCGCTCCGCGCATACGCCGACCCGTGGCTGGCCGATCGCAAGCTCAAGCCGAGGACTCGCGCCCACTATCGATCACTGCTGGACCGCCGCATCCTGCCGATCCTCGGTGACAAGCCGCTGGCAGGCCTCACGATCACCGACATCCGCGCCTGGCATGCCGACCAGGGCGCCAGCACTCCGACCGCCACAGCGAGCGCGTACGGCCTGCTGCGAGCCATGCTCGGCAGCGCGGTCGATGACGGGGTGATCACATCCAACCCGTGCCACATTCGCGGAGCAGGAGCCTCCCCGCGCAGGCACAAGATCGAGCCCGCGACCTTGACCGAGCTGGAGACGATCATCGCCAACCTCCCCGAGCGGTTCCGGCTCATGGTGCTCCTGGCGTCCTGGTGCGCGCTGCGCTTCGGCGAGGTGACCGAGCTACGCCGCCGTGATGTTGATCTCAAGACCGGCCGCGTGCATGTCCAGCGAGCGGTCGCCTGGGTGCACAGCAAGCCGATCGTCGGCACTCCCAAGTCAGCGGCAGACGTCCGCGCCGTGGCAATCCCTCCGCACATCCTGCCCACCGTGCGCCAACACCTGGCCGATCATGTCGCCTGGGGTAAGGACGCCCTGCTCTTCCCAGCGGCCCGGAGTGGTGATCACCTGACCCACGGGAGTTTCTTCGAGCTCTGGAAGCCAGCCAGGGGGGCGGCCGGTCGGCCCGATCTCCGCTTCCACGATCTCCGCCACACTGGCGCCGTGCTCGCGGCTCAGAGCGGCGCGACCCTGGCCGAGCTGATGGCGCGGTTGGGGCACACGACCCCGGCGATGGCGATCAGGTACCAACACACCAGCCAGGACCGAGACGCCGAGATCACTCGGAGGTTGTCGGCGATGGTGGAGGCCGAGCCAGTATGACGCAGATCACATAGTCAGGACGCATACCCGCTGGCACTACGGGGAGATTGCCACTACCGTTTCTCCGCTTACTCGGGCGGATTTTGGGGCCTCTCTGACCGGGCAATGGCGAGAGGTATTGCCCAGAAAAGAGGCGACCTTCTGCCGCGTGACAAGCGGCACCAGCCGGGTACGGCGATGAGCTGATCGAGAGTCACTTTCACTATCTGCGGTCAGAGGATGATCTTCGCGTCAAGTCCAATGCCAGTGATCTCGGCGAGCTCATGCACGCCTTCCGTCCGAGCCTGGCGATCAGCGACGGCACCACCGAGGCGATGGCTGTGCACAACCTCGACCCACTGGACAACTCCGACATCGCGATCTTCAACAAGATCTTGGTCAGGCCCCTTCTCAGCTTCGGCCCCGCGGTCGCCTCGCTCGATCACGTCGTCAAGGATCGGGACGGCCGGGGAAAGTACGCGCTGGGTGGTGTCCACAAGCTCAGCGCCGTCTCTCGCGCTGGCTACATGCTGGTGAACCGCGAGCCGTTCGGTATCGGGCTTACCGGACACTCGCGGCTGCTGATCACCAAGGACCGGCCAGGGCAGCTCCGCGCTCACGGTCTGCGCTCACCGGGTGCGCTGGATTGGTACGGCGATCTCGTCTTGGAGTCCCACGGTGAGGACTCCGCGACGATCAAGATCTGGCCGGCGAAGGAGCGCGACCAAGACGCTCAGGACGAGCGGCCGATCGAGCACATGCGACGCGTCGCCGAAGCGATCACCGAGCGCGGCTCGATCAAGTCGAAGGCCCAAATCGAAAAGGCCGTCGAGGGCAAGACGGACCTCATCCGCGACGCGATCTACTGGCTGATCGTCGACGGCTACCTCCCCCGAAAGGGACCGTACGCGATGCTCAAGCCCTACCCATCCGAGGGTGAGGAGTCGTGAGTACCTCGCCCCTCGGTCAGGGGCGAGGTTACTGGCCAGTAAGTCAACCAAACTCGCCCCCGATGGTCGTACGCCATTTTCCCAACCTGACAAGGGAAACGCTGCAACTCCCCCCTCGCCCCTACCTCGCCCCGGGCGGGTCAAAACCACCTGGCGAGGATGACGGACCAAGATCAACAAGACCAACCCGGAGGGAGCACGATCAATGAGCGCGCCTGTCACCAAGATCCTCACCGGCCACACCGTGATCACTGCCCGCGACGTTCGGCGCTTCTGCAAGCACCCGGGCGACAAGCTTCGGGCGTACCCATGGTGTACGCCACGCGTCCGGAGACCGCTCACCCCCGAAGAGCAGACGACTAAGCCACAGCACTCCGACACCGCCGCTGGGGTGGACGTCCACCCCCGGGTAGCCCACTGCGCTGCCCCGACTGCAACTCCACGGTGCATCGGCTCATGTCTAGGAGGAGGCAGTGGGCGGCCTGGTCATCTACACGAAGCACGAGCCCGGCTGTCAGTCGAAGGTCAGGATGCGTAGGCACCAAGGAGGTCCCGAGCCGAGACCATGCCGATGGGCCCGTTGCGGTCCACGACTAACAGATGCCGCACGTACTGCTCCATCATGAGCTGGGCGGCCCGCCGAATGCTGGTGTCGGGCGTGCATCTCACCACACGACTGGTGCCTTGCTCAGCGGCCGTGGTCGCGTCGAGGTCTTTGCCCGAAGCTGCGGCGCCGACCACGTCCCGTTCAGAGATGATCCCGACTACGCGATCGCCATCGGTCACGACGAGAGCTCCCACGCCTTCGGCGGCCAAGCGGTGCGCTACCTGATGAAGGGTGGCATCGGGCTCGATGGAGATCAGGTTGTCTGAGACGAACAGCCGCACGGGGTCAGATGGTTCCGCTTTCGTCTGGTCGGTAACCCTGGTCATTGCGTCACCCTCGATGCGTCGAGACGCATCCGCCGGGTCGCGGGGCCTGAAGACCTCGGCTGCGATGGGCCTGGCCAGGTCCAAAAGGTCGGCCGCCACGTCGACCAGCAGGTCGTCCACCGTAATCATGCCAACGAAGTCGTCAAAGTCGACGACGGCCAGCCGCCGCACCGCATGCGTGCGGAAGAGCTTGAAGGCTGAATGCAGGTCCGCCTCCGCGCCGATAGTGACGACAGGAGTACTCATCACCTTCTCGACCGGCGCAGTAGGTGCAAGGTCTCGGGCCAATCCACGGCGCACCAGGTCGCGATCAGTGACAATCCCGACGAGCCGGCCATCGTCTATCACGGCGAGCGATCCCACGCCCGCCTGATCCATGATCATCGCTGCATCGCGGATGGGCCGATGTGGTTCGACCGCCACGCCCGACCGGCGTACCCCGTTAATCGCCCGCATGAGCACTCCTCAGTCATCCGCGTCTGGAATGTGTTTGATCACGGCATCGGGGCCGGGAAAGAACAGCGTCTCGTGGCCGCCGTCGCCCCACCGCACGCGGTACGGTGGTTCACCATCGTCGCCGACCTCCAGCACTTCGCAGTCGCGGTCCGGCTCACCGACGCGATGGCCCTTGACAACGATCCGATCACCCGGACTGGCTCGCATTCAGACCTCCCTATCTGCTCGCTGAGTATGTGCTCCATCATCTGGGCGGCCACCTGCACCAGCTAGGGTCGAAGGTCCCCCGAAAACATCACCTCTGGCTGAGTGAGCACATCAAAGAGCGAGCACTTGCGGTCAGGTTGTGCCGAGGATGTCCGGTGCTCAGAGAGTGCCGTGAGGCTGCTACTGCCCACCGCGAGCGGTTCGGTGTTTGGGGTGGCAAGGTCTTCTCCCCGCGGCCGTATGAGATCAAGATCAACAAGAATAACCATGATCAAATAGGGGGGACCCTTACTCGTGAGTACGCACGTGTCCAGGTTCGCACTGGTGGCTTGCTGCGGCAATAGGGCGGTTCCCGGCGCTATCCCTCGCTGGACGCCTGAGCGGTGAATGCGTCGTACGCGCGTTGATCAAACAGCACGAATCTGACCTCCGTTGCGCGGGTGTCTGTGGCCCGGACGGTTTCCAGCGCTATGCGAGCGGCATCGTCGACCGGCCAGCGATAGACGCCGGTCGAAATGGCAGGAAAGGCGACTGTGGCAGCTCCAAGTTCATCGGCGACGGCAAGCGAGTTGCGGAAGCAGTCGGCAAGCAGCTGAGACTTGTCCGTGGACTTGGCGTACGTCGGCCCGACGGTGTGGATCACCCAGCGGGCCTTGAGCCGCCCGGCTGTGGTTGCAACGGCCCGACCGGTGGGTAGGCCGTCGGGATGCTGCTCCTGCCGGAGCTTTTTGCACTCAGCCAGAATCTCGGGTCCTCCCCGTCGATGAATTGCTCCATCGACCCCCCCGCCACCAAGCAGCGTGTGATTGGCCGCGTTGACAATGGCGTCGACGTCTTGGTCCGTGATGTCGCCTTGCACGAAGGTGATCTTCATTGCCTCAACCTAGTGCTAGAGATTGGGATGCCAGTATGAGCGATGAGTTCCGGTTGCTCGACGGGTCTACACATTGCGATCGCCGCTGCGCAATCAGCCAACTGCGTCAAGAAAGGAGCCAACAAATGGACGCATTCACCACATGTCTCTGGTTCGACACTCGAGGTGAAGAGGCCGCGAAGTTCTACACCTCAATCTTTCCGAACTCCAGTGTCGGCAAGGTGACCCCCTACCCTGGCGGCACCGAGCGAGTCGGCCAAACCATGACTGTCGACTTCATCTTGAACGGAAGTAGGTTCGTCGCCCTCAACGGTGGCCCTGAGTTCAGCTTCAACGAGTCGATTTCGTTCCAAGTGCCGTGCCAGGACCAGGCCGAGGTTGATCACTATTGGACCGCGCTGACCGACGACGGCGGCGAGGAATCGATGTGCGGCTGGCTCAAGGACAAGTTTGGGCTCTCCTGGCAGGTCGTGCCAGCGCAGCTGGAGGAGCTGCTCTCAAGTCTCGATTCGGCGCAGGCTGAGCGCGTCACCCACGCGCTGTTTCAGATGAAGAAGATTGTTATCGCCGACCTGGAGGCAGCCGCAGCTGCCTAGCCGCTACGCAGGGTGGACCCCAGCACAATCCCGGCTGCCCTACTGCGAAACTGCTGGCAAGTGACAGGCGTCCCGCGCAAAACCGGGCAACCTGCCAGCAGCCACCGGAGGGAATCGTATGGGCCACACCGATTCAGGACCGGCCAGCGCCACTTTGATCGCCACTCGCCGCCAATTGCATGGGATCGCGGAGTGTTTGCTTGCCGGACCCGAGTACCGGCAGGCCGGTGAGATTGCGCTCCGGATAACACCAGGCGGATTCAGCACGACCGCCGCGCCCGAGGTACGCCTATATGGGCTGGAGCTCATCGCGGGGGACCGGCGGGTGCCGACGGTCGGCCCGTTTCGCGATCTTGCCGAGCAGCTAGGTGTCGAATTCGGGCCGCCGGCAGGGCTTTATAGCGGTGGTAGTGGAGCACAGCCGGATGAAGTTGTTGATCTTGATCCGACAGCGGTGCGGCTCATTGTCGACTGGTATGCATTAAGCGATGCCGCATTGCGCCTACTCGATCCGGACCAGCAACCGACCTTGTGGCCTGAGCACTTCGACGTGGCGAGTCTGCTCGACGATCGTTCGTACGGCTCATCGCCAGGAGATGACTTTCATTCGATGCCGTACGCCTACATCAGCGAACATGATCATGATGACGATCCGTTCTGGAATGTGCCGTTCGGCGCTCTGCGAGATGCCGCAGAGTTCTCTTCGACTGAGGATCTGATTGCCTTCTGGAGCCAAGGCCGAGCCCTACTGCAGCGAGGCTAGCCGGCGATCGCTTTCGGGCGGCGGAGTTACATTGAGAGTGCCGAAAGGATCACCGGTGACCATCGATCTCGAGAGCCTTAGTTCGCCTGCCCGAGTCGCGAATCCCGAGGAGGGCATCTCCGCCGAGGAGCTCCAGCTGGCCGCTCGAAACCACGGTATGCCGTTGGAGTCACTGCGGTGGGACATCACTCCACCGGGAATGCACTACTTGCTCATTCATTACGACATTCCAGCGATCGATCCGAACACGTTTGAGCTGGTCATCGACGGCCTAGTCAAGACGCCACTCTCCCTGGATCTGGAGGCGATCAAGAGTCGGCGCCAAGTCTCATCAGTAGTGACGCTCGAATGTGCCGGAAACGGCCGGGCACAACTGCTACCGCGTCCAGTCAGCCAACCGTGGCTGTCGGAGGCAGTTGGCACCGCCCGCTGGACCGGTACGCCGCTGGCGAGCTTGCTGCGGGAGGCCGGAATCGACGACGGCGCCGTCGATGTCGTCTTCACCGGCGCTGATCACGGCATCGAGCGAGGGCTGGAACAGGATTACCAACGGGCGCTGCCGATATCCGAAGCGATGAGCGAGAACGTCATGCTCGCGTACGAGATGAACGGTGCGCCGCTTCCTCCCCAGCACGGGGCTCCGCTCCGGCTGATCGTTCCGGGTTGGTACGGCATGGCGCACGTGAAGTGGCTGCGTCGCATCACCGTTGTTCCGGAGCAGTTCGACGGATTCCAGATGCGGGCCTACCGATTACGTGACGCCCCTGACGAGCCTGGGATTCCATTAACGCGGATCGAGCCGCGAGCCTTATTGGTTCCACCTGGCTTCCCCGACTTCATGTCCCGCCGGCGCGTTCTGCGGTCCGGCACGGTCACGATTGAGGGTCGTGCCTGGTCGGGCTGGGCTCGCATCACCATGGTGCAGGTCAGCCTCGACGGAGGAGATAGCTGGGAGGTTGCTGATCTTGAGCAGGCGCTGGACTCCCACGGCTGGGCACATTGGACGTGGACGTGGCAGGCAGAGCCGGGCAGTTACCTGCTGTCCACGCGGGCAACGGATGCCAGCGGCCGGACTCAGCCGCTCGGGCAACGGTGGAGTCGTGGCGGTTTTGCCAACAACACAATCCAAACGGTCCCCGTCGCGGTGATCTCCTCGGAAATGTCTGTCTCGGCTCGCTCAGGTGTTGACCTTCTCCGAGATTGGGTAAGTGAGGACTAGCCGCTCCGCTCAAGGTGCGCGGGGCACGACCGACGCGACCAGAACAGGGAGGTTCTTATGGGTATCGGTGACAAGGCAAAGGACAAGGCCGAAGAGCTCGCCGGCAAGGCCAAGGCAACCGTGGGCGATGCAACCGACAACCGGGATCTCGAAGCCGAGGGGCGTACGCAGGAAGCCAAGGCTGACGTCAAGCAGGCTGGCGAGAATGTCAAGGACACCGGCGATGACGTGGCCGATGCCCTCCGTTCGGCAAGCGGTGCGACAAAGTTTGACAGCGACAGGGATGACACCCTGCGGTAACTAGCACCAACACACAGGGGACCCGAACGTCTCAGACTCACCAGAGCTGAGACGTTCGTGTCTCTTTTTTTGTGTGCGCTGCTCGCACATCGCGCGTTGAATCCGCGCGCGATTGCCGATGCTCGCAGCGCGTTCTCATTCGGGGAGTGCCTGGTTATCCCAGTGCTTCACACTGGTGCGGGCAACGATGTGCTAGAACCCTGCGTGTGGAGCTGATTCGTCAAGGCAAAGTTCGCGATGTCTACGCCGACGGGGACGATCTGATCTTGGTTGCCACGGATCGGGTGTCGGTCTATGACGTGGTGCTGCCAACACCGATTCCGGACAAGGGTGCGATTTTGACGCAGCTGTCGCTCTGGTGGTTTGGTCAGGTAGCGGATCTGGTGCCGAATCATGTGCTGAGCGAGGATGTCCCACCGGAGTGGAAGGGTCGTGCGATTCGTTGTCGGCGCCTCGACATGGTGCCGGTGGAGTGCATCGCCCGCGGCTATCTCGCTGGGCTGGGTCTGGAAAGCTACCGGGCGACGGGTTCCATTTCCGGTGTTGAGTTCCCGCCGGGTTTGTTAGAGGCTGACCGGCTCCCCGAACCAGTCTTTACTCCGACCACGAAGGCCGAAGTCGGACATGACGAATTCATGACCATGGCTGAAGTCGGCGATCTGGTTGGTCCGCAGGCGGCGGATGATCTTGAACGGTTGACATTGGCTATCTATTCACGCGGTGCTGAGATCGCCAGGGAGCGTGGGGTGATCATCGCAGACACGAAGCTGGAGTTCGGCCGGGACACAGCCGGTTCGTTGATCTTGGCCGATGAGATTTTGACGCCGGACTCGTCGCGGTTTTGGAAGGTAGCTGAGTATCAACCGGGCAGGCCACAGTGGTCTTATGACAAGCAGTATCTGAGGGACTGGTCGGCCTCATTGAGCGATTGGGATCGCACCTATCCCGGACCGCCGGTCCCGCCGGATGTGGTGGCCGAAACGCGTGCTCGTTATGTGGAGATCTTTGACCAGCTCACCGGCGAGAAGTGGAGTTCGTGAGGTCGACGTCTATCTGGTCTTGGTGAACTTTCCGATCAGCGTGGCAGTGGCAAGGGAGTTCTGGGTGGCGGCTTGCCTGAACTGCTGCAAGGTCGCCCCTGGCCGTACGCCGAGCCTCTCGACTCGCAGGGCGTACAGGGTGAACTCGTAGTCATGTGTCCCAGATGGCGGGAAGGGACCAATGTACGGCTTGATCTCGGTGAATCCCGGACTGCGGGCGCTAGCCGCTCCCTCGGGCAGGGAGTTGCTCTGCGGGCTGATGTCAGCGACCAACCAATGCACGTAGTTTCTGGCCACCGGATGGATATCAACGCAGGCGAGCGCTAGCGCTTTGGTGCCCTCCGGCGTACCGTCCCACTCCAAGGGAGGCGAGATGTTGTCCACCTTGTTTCCGTATTTCTGAGCCATTTCCTGGCCATCGTCAAAGGCCGGCGACTTCAACCTGAGCACGTGGACATCCTCCTCCATCGCCAGTACGAATTCGCAGCGAGGACGCCTTAGAGGCCCGGAGTCAGCTCAATGTCGCGATGCCGACCCATCTGGGTGTACAACTCCGGCGAGCGGCTCTTCAGAGTGAACGCCGCGATGACCCCAGCGATGGCAGCAACCAAGATCAACGCAGGCAGAATCCAGCGCAGCGGACTGTCCGGATTGCCGATCAGCAACCCAAATTGAGAGGCCGCATAGATAGCGACTCCGGTCATCGCAACGCCACCAACGATCGGCGCAACGGTAGTACGAGCTACGTTGCGATCGAAGTCTCGATGGCGGGCGAAGAACGTCACGACGGCAAATGAAGCCAAGGCCATCAGCACGATGATTGCCAGAGTGCCGAGCTGGGTGAGCCAGGTGAACAATGCCAGGACCGGGTCTTGCCGAGTAATGACGAAGATCAAGACGACGACGAAAGCCAAGATCGACTGGCTGAGCGATCCAGTATGCGGACTCAGGTGCTTGGTATGGGTACGGCCCAGCCGGGCAGGCACCAGACCTTCGCGACCAAGCGCATACAGGTACCGCGCCACAGCGTTGTGGAAGGCCAACAAGGCTGCGAAGACGCTGGAGATGAACAACAACGACATAACAGTGGTGAGCGCCGCTCCGATGTAGGTCGAACCCAGGGCGAATAAGAACGCCGTCGGATCAGGCTGCAGGCCGCCTAGGTACTCCTGCAAGCCTGCGGCGCCCTGGCCTTCGACCATGAGGTACGTGGTGATGGTGTAGAAGACGCCGATCGTCAGGACGGCGACATACGTTGCCCGCGGCACGGTCCGCTTGGGCTCCCTGGCCTCCTCGCTGTAGATGGTGGTGGCCTCAAAACCGATGAAGGACGCAAAGTTGAACAGCAGGGCGATGGCCACCGAGCCACTTGTGAAGCTCGCCCAGGTAAAAGGAGTAGCGGTCAAGGGTGCGGTGCCGCCTTGGCCGCCCTTGATCAAGATCGCCGCATCGAGAATGAGGACGATCAAGAACTCCAGACTGACCAAGATCGAGAGCACCTTGACCGAAAGATCAACCTGCCGATAGCCCAGCACGGCGATGATCGCCATAGCAATGAACGCGTAGACCCACCACGGCAGATTGATCCCGAGATTGTCGCTGAAAAATCCAGCGGCGGCAGCAGCGAACAAGCCATACAGGCCGATCTGCATCGCGTTGTAACCGAGCAGGGCGATCATCGCAGCGGCGCCGCCCGCCGGCTGCCTCAGGCCGCGAGCGACGAAGCTGTAGAAGGCCCCGGTGCTGGTGTGGTGACGTGCCATCGCGGTGTAGCCGACCGAAAAGATCAGCAAGATCAGGCTCACCACTAGGTAAGCCGGCGGAATTCCAGGACCGTTGCCCAGGAGCATAGCGACGGGGGCGCCCCCGGCCATGGCGGTCAGCGGGGCCGCGGCGGAGATGACGAAGAAGGCAACGGCGAACACCCCAAGGCGACCGTGCCGGAGCTGATAAGAGTCGCGTCGGGCAATGTCGGAGGTGGTTGCGGCGTCTTCCGCGGGTAAACCTGGCGGGTGCGTCATGAGTGCTCCATTTCAGCGCGCAGAAGGTTGCGGCTTGCGGACGCCGCGAAATTCCCAGTCCCCGCCTTTGGCGGTGGACAGCACCTCTTCGGATTCGGTTGGTTGAGCCCCTACATCGCTGCGGATAGGGGTGGGTCCTTCGACGATGTGGTTACGCAGGGTGCCCAGACCCTCCACCTCGACTTCCACTACGTCCCCTGGGTAGACCGTGCGTGAAATCGCCGGCGTACCGGACAGCAGGATGTCGCCTGGCTGCAGTGTGATGGTGCGGGCGATGTCGGCCACCAGGTAGTGCATGTCCCATTTCATTTCGTTGGTGTTGCCGTCCTGACGGACCTCTCCATTGACCACAGTTCGGATTTGCTTGCCATGGAAGTCCCAACCCTCAACGAGCCCCGGGCCAACCGGGCACAGCGTGTCAGAGCCTTTCACCCGGAGCATCGAGCCGGAGTCGGTATCGCGAAAATCGTGTAGGCCGTAGTCGTTGGCAATGGAGTAACCGCGAATGTAATCGGGAGCCTCGTCCGCGGAGATGTTTCGGGTTGTGCGACCGATCACGATCGCGATCTCACCTTCGTAGTTCAACCACTTGCAGCCGAGGGGTCTGACGACCGCGGACTCGTGAGCGTTCAGCGCGGACACCGGCTTGTGGAAGTACGTCGGCGCCGGCGGCAGCGACACCATCATCTCCTTCACACGGGAGGAGTAGTTCAGGTGGACACAGATGATCTTGGACGGCACAACCGGTGCCAGATGAACAGCATCCTGAACGCCGACTCGGCGGCCATCGCCGGCCACCAACTGATCTCCGTCGGGGACGACGTCGGTGATGTTGCCATCCAGCAGGATGCGGCGCGTCTCGCGGAGCGGCATGGCTCCTCCTTGTGTGGTAGGTGACCTCAGCCAGCCGCGGGCAGATCGGGACCTGCGACCTGTTGGGCGACATTGGGGTCATCAGGAGTACGGCGTGGCCGCGGAAAGCCGCCCTCGGGCCTGTCGAACCAGTAGTGAACCTGGCCGGTGCCGACTGAGTTCTCATACTCTCCGTAGCGCCGGCCCGTGGCCGTGCAGTCGCCCTCACCGATTGCGCCGATCATCATCAGGTAGTGCCCAAACCGTGCCTCGGGCCGGAATCGGTAGAACTCCGGCATAGTCTCCAAGACCCGGACATGATCACCAGCCTCGAACCACTGCATCCGCTGCGCGTCGGCGGCAGCCGCCTCGGGGGTAAAGATGTGCTCGATCCCGGCTGCCTCGTGCTTGCGCAATTCCCGTAGCGGCCAGAATGTGTGGCTGAGCGCTCCCGAGGCCAAGAGCACGACCTTGCGATCGCTCTCGGCGATTGCGTCACCCAGTGCGCGTCCCAGCCGCAGATTGTCCTCGGTATCGGCCGTCTGGCAGACGCCAATCGAGAGCCACCTCTTGTCGGGCAAACCCTGCCCAAGGAACTCCCACAGGTTTGTCGTGGCGTAGAAGATCGGTAAATGATCATCGGAGATCGCGGTGATCCAGGTAGCATGATCATTTGCCTTGGACGCGATTACGTGGGCGAGCTCGGGATCTCCCAGAATGTCGTAGGGCCGCTGGCTCATTCCTCGCGGAAGTTCCTCGGACGTGAAGAGACCTTTGCGCCGCTCCTGCGCGGTGACGACGAACTCCACCGTCGTCGCCCAGTGCGAATCCAGCACGACTACGGTGTCGTAGTCGAGGGTCTCGAAGACCTCTCTTCGCAGCTGCTGGAGCCCAGGCACCAATGTGGTGTCCTGTCCATTGTTCAACTCGCGGCGAGTCGCCTCCGGCAGCACGATCGTCGGGACATGTGCGATCAAACCTGCGCCCACCACCTCGCCCATGATCATGGTCCTTTCGCTGTAAGCCGATGTCCGTGAATGCGGTTCGGGTGCTAGTTGTTCGTGGTCCAGCCCTTGGGGGAGAACACGGTGTTCTTGATGTCGGTGTAGAAGTCGAAGGAGTAAATGCCGCCTTCGCGCCCGATCCCGGACCTGCCATTGCCCCCGAATGGCGCGCCAAGATCGCGGACGAAGAAGCAGTTCACCCACACTGTTCCGGCGTTGAGCCGAGCGCTCACCCGCTCCGCCCGATCTTGATCACCAGTCACCAGGGTCGCCGCCAGTCCGAACCGGGTGCTGTTGGCCATCTCAACCGCCTGCTGTTCGCTGGAAAAGCTTTGGATGGTGAGGACTGGGCCGAAGACCTCCTCGGTCAAGATCTCGCTACCCGGTTCGGCATCGATCAAGATCGTAGGCAGGTAATAGAGATGGCCGAGTTCGGAATTGCGCCCACCGCCCAGAATCGTCCGGGCACCGGCCGCCTGCGCACGCCGTACGAAGCCGTCAACCCTCTCGAAGTGCTGCCTGGTAATCAAGCAGGACATGTCAGTCGTCTCGTCGCGCGGGTCACCTTGCACGATCGTCTTCGCCTTGGCCAGTACAGCCTCGGCGAAGCGCTCGGCGATCGAGTCTTCAACGAGAATCCGGAATGCGCCGAGACAGACCTGCCCCGAATTGTCGAACTGCTCGACCGCCAGACTGACGGCAAGATCAAAGTCAGACTCGGCGAAGACTACGAGCGGCGACTTGCCGCCAAGCTCGAAGGACAAGGGCACGATGTTGGGTGCCGCAGCCTTGGCGATCACTCCCGCTGTAGGGACAGAGCCGGTGAACGCCAGCCGGCGGAGGCCGGGGTGTGCGGTCAGCGGCGCCCCAGCCTCAGTGCCGGAGCCTTGGACGACATTGAAGACGCCGGGCGCGAGCCCGGCCTCGTGGGTAATGTCGGCGAGCAGTGACGCGGTAAGGGGAGCCCACTCCGGCGGCTTTGCGACGACGGTATTGCCGGCAGCGAGTGCAGGCCCGATTCGCCAGGTGGCCAGCATCAGCGGCGCGTTCCATGGCGTAATGATCGCCGTTACGCCAGCTGGGTCGTAGGTCACGCGTTCCCGGTGACCGCGGATTTCACCGCCTGGGTGGTCGAGCTTTTCCAGAAAGTCAGCAAAGAAGCGAAAGTTCATCCCGACTCGAGGCATCACACTGCGCCGGTGAGATCGCAGCAAAGACCCGTTGTCACGCGTCTCAACGCGGGCCAGTTCCTCGGCGCGGGCGTCAATGCCATCGGCTACCTTGCGGAGCAGGTCAGCCCGCTCTTCTCGTGGCAGCGCGGCCCAATCGGGGAAGGCCTCCTGGGCAGCGCGTACGGCCATGTCGACCTCGGCGGCGCCGCCGGCAGAGATCTCAGCGACGGGCTTCTCATCGATCGGGGAGATGTCGGTGAATGTGGTGTCGGAAGCGACCCGTTCGCCGCCGATCCAGTGCCGGGTGTCGACCTCTACGTCCTCGACCGTCGCCGTCGTCATCGTTCCCCTTCTGCGCCGACCCGGGTTGACGTCCTGCTGGCCCGATCCAGTATCGTTAGGGCCCAAACGTATTGGGATTTGATCAATTCGTCAAGCCTGGAAGGGGCCGGATGACGGCAGCGGTTTCGGACCCGGTGACAGCTATTGACTGGCGGCAACGAGCGGCCGATCTAACCATCAATGAGGGCATGTTTATCGGCGGTGAGCGCCGCGCAGCGATCGATGGCTCAACAAAGGCGGTGCAGTCGGCGCGAGACGGCTCCAAGCTCATCGAGTTGGCGTGGGCCCAGCCCGCCGACGCCGATGCAGCCGTCGCGGCCGCCCGGGAGGCATTTGATCATGGTCCCTGGTCACGAATGCACCCGCGGGACCGTGGCCAGATCTTGCAAGAATTTGCGGACCTGATCGAGCAGCACCGTGATGAGATAGCTCTGTTGATCAGCCTCGAAATGGGCAAGCCGATCCGAGACGCGTACCAGATAGAGCTGCGGGCGATCATCCGATGCCTGCGCTTCTACGGTGAGCTGGCAGACAAGGAGTCCGGTCAGATTCCGCCTACGGAGGAGGGCGAGCTGGCCCTGGTTACTCGCGAGCCCGCCGGCGTTGTTGGTGCCGTTGTCCCGTGGAACTTCCCCTTGACCTTGGGCAGTTGGAAGTTCGCGCCGGCTCTCGCAGCCGGCTGCACAGTCGTACTCAAGACTGCGGAGCAGTCCCCGCTGTCCATGCAACGGGTGGCCGAGCTCGGGGCCGCGGCCGGGCTGCCGCCGGGGGTTTTCAATGTGCTCAGCGGCGACGGGCCGGTAGTCGGACGCCGGCTCGGTGAGCACCCCGACGTTGACGTCCTGACCTTCACTGGATCTACCGAGGTCGGTCGGCACTTCCTCCGCTACGCGGCCGACAGCAACCTCAAGCGGGTCTATCTCGAGCTGGGTGGGAAATCACCCAACATCATCCTTCCTGACGCCCCGGACCTCGATGCCGCTGCGGACTGGGCCGCCTGGGCGATCTATTTCAATTCCGGTGAAATGTGTACGGCCGGCTCGCGGCTCGTGATCCATGCTGATGTGGCAGATCGGGTGGTTGATCGGATCGTTGAAACGTCGGGCCAGTGGTTTCCCAACGATCCGCTGCTGCCCGATACGAAGATGGGACCGCTGGTTGACGAGCGCAGCTTGCTGCGCGTGCTGGGGCATATCGATCAAGGTCTCGCCGGGGGCGCCACGCTGCGAGTCGGTGGGCAGCGGGTGCTGACCGAGACTGGGGGAGCGTACCTCGAACCGACCGTGGTGACCGGTGCCAGCCCGGACAACCCGATAGTGCGCGATGAGATCTTCGGACCGGTGCTTGCCGTCCAGGTAGCTCGAGACGAGGACGAGGCGGTACGCCTCGCGGGGGACACGCCGTACGGCCTGGCGGCGGCGCTCTGGACTTCTGATCTTGGTACCGCGCATCGGGTGTCTCGGGCGCTTCGGGCGGGAATCGTTTGGGTCAACTGCTACGAGGAGGGCGACATGGCGGTGCCGTTCGGCGGAGTCAAGCTGTCTGGCTTCGGCCGCGACAAGTCCCGCCACGCGATGGAGGAATACACCTATCTCAAGACAACGTGGATTCGCTATGGCTGAGAAGCAGTCAGCCATCCGCCGACCATTGATCGTTATCCCGGCGCGTTTCTCTCCCGGCGCCACGGCCCTCCGCTACGAAGCGGAAGTGACCGCTCGAGCCCTCGTTACGGCGGTGTTCGCAGCCGGCGGAGAGCCGGTGGTGGTGCACCCGTACGCGCCTGATCATGAAGTAGACGTCGATACCGCGCGGGAGCGTATTTGGTTTGCCGACGGGGTGCTGCTGCCAGGTGGCGGCGACGTTGCGGCTCGCTGGTTCGGCCAGCAGCCGCACCCGACCCAGTACGGGGTCGATGAAGAACAAGATGCATTCGATCTTGCCGTGACGCACGTCGCACTCAGCGACCACCTCCCGTTATTGGCTATCTGCCGAGGCACTCAGCTTGTCAATGTCGCGCTCGGCGGTGATCTTGTCCAGGACATGGACGACACGGTCGGTAACCACCGCAACCGCGTACATGATCTTGATGTCGATGAGGAGTCGCCGCTGGGGGAGATCGTGGGGTGTCGCACTGCCATCTCCTGTTACCACCATCAATGCATTGCCACACTTGGAACTGGCCTGAGTCCAGCGGCGTACTCCGTCGACGGTGTGATCGAGGCCGTGACGTTAGAAGATCACGCGGGCTGGTACCTCGGTGTGCAATGGCATCCTGAGGATTCGGCAGCAACGGATCCTGTTCAGGCCGAGGTTTTCCGGCATTTTGTCGACGCTACAGCGGAGCATATGCGAAGGCCCGATCATCGGGTGAGCGCGTCAGCTCACGTTTGAACGCTCAGCTCCTCGGCATCGTCGGCTGCTCCGGTGACGGTCCTGGTCTCAAGGTCGGTGACGATCGAGCGGAGACTGTTCGTCAGTTGAGTGAGGCCCTTCGGCGACAATCCCGCCACAATCTCGGCCTCTGCGGCGTTGAAAACGGGGTACAGCTCTTTCATCAAAGTCAGCCCGGCCGGCGTCAGCTCAAGGTTGACCAGCCGTCGGTCAGTATCGCCAACTCGCCGCGTGATGAGTCCGCGGGCTTCGAGAGTCTTAACTACCCCGGTAAGTGTGGCCTTGGAAATCGCAGCATTCTCAGCGGCGTGGCGGGTCTCCACCCCATCCCAGATCCACACCACCCACAGCACGACGAAACCAGTCCAGGTAAGTCCGTGCTCTCGCAGCACCGAATTTGTCAGATATACCCGAACGGCGTTGGCGGCTCTATAGAGACTCGAGACCGCGGCCGCGGCCGCGAAGTTAAGTGGCAGTTCGCCTATGTGTGCGCTCATCGCCTTCTCCGTTTCGGCAAGAGTGTGGCGATCGGGCATGACCGCCATGCTAGAGGGTTGCCAGTGATCGGCCGCCGTTCCAGGCGACACCGACTTGCCGGTAATAACCGCCAATGATTTCCTCGACCGTGAGCCGCGAGAGCTCTTCGGTCGGTGAATCGAATAGCTGCAACTCCGCATCGCCGGTCCACGCCTGACCACCTTCGAACTCGCTCGAGCCCGACTCAATCAGCTCCGAGAAGGCATCCGGCGCGCCTGACCCGATGCCGGGCAGGATCCGGTGGTGGGCCATCTTGTGGGCATTGACAAAGCCGTTGGTATCCGATTGCTCTTGGAGCGTCAGCACGGCCTCAGCTAAGCGACGGTCACCGCTCGCCAGGGTGGCACCGAACACTCCGCCAGCTGCGATCTGTGGTGCAGCCTGCCCAAACGGATGCGGACGGGTCTGCCACATGGAACCTAGCTTTTTCGGGTAGCCCTGATGAATTCCGCGGGCAATCGCAAAGTCCTTATCAACCCAGATGTAGACGCAACGGGAGAACGTCTGATCTTCGAAGCTGCAGCGGACGACGACGAAGGCCTCCTTGTATTGGGAACGGACCGGATCGAGCAGCTCCTCGCGCGAGGATGAGCAGGACTGCCAGTCGGCCCAGATGAAGGCCACGGCGCCGGGATCCTCCTCGGCGAGGGCAAGGGGATCCGGGAGCAGTTCGGCGACCCGCGCGGGATCCGTACGGTATTCGACCGTAAGCAAGTCGCCTGAGTAGTACCAGGGAGGCGTCGGGATGAGTGATGACCGGCCGCTTGCGGTACGCGGGTAGAAGAAACCTTTGACGTCGGTCATGCAGCACTCCTGAGAGCCGATGAGGCAGATCGTTTGGATCCGTACGGTACTCGTGATGCCAATCCTTTAGCAATGCGATCTACTGCACCTCGCACGCTGCGTTCACTTGCCATAGGCTTGGTCACGCGATACTGTTCGGGCCCAAATGACTGTTCGAAACCTGCGTACACGTAGGTTTCGGACCAGGCTTGCGGGTAGGCGAGCACATCTGACAGTCGGCGCGCGGAGGTTCCGGGATGGCGGATTTTGATACCACCGGTTTGGAGGACTTCGCGGCCGAACTGGTCACGCAAGGCATCGACGTTGTTCGGGTCGGTTATGCCGACTTGATCGGCACCGAGCGCGGACGCGACATCTTGGTCAACCGGTTCGCTCGTACGGTGGGTGACGGGGTGGCCTTCTGTCGTTCGGTTTACGGCACCACGCCGATGGGCGATGTGGTCGATATCGAAGGTGGGCTCGAGGCCGGCCTGCCCGATGTACTGGCATTCCCCGACGTCAGCACCGTCCAGCTCGTGCCATGGGAGAAGGGCGTTGCCCATGTCATTGCCGACGTCTACAACCCGGACGGCTCCCCTTCGCAGGAGAGTCCGCGCATGGTGCTGAAGCGGGTGATCGAGCAGTTCGCCGATTTGGGCATGCGACCAACGGTCGGCCCGGAACTTGAGTTTTTCGTGCTGGAGCGGACTGACAAGAATCCCACTGGCTGGCAGCGGTACGGTGAGGCAACCGGCAACGTGTACGTGGCCGGTTTGAAGGGTGATCCCGAGAATGTGCTGCTGCATACGCTCCGCCAGCTTTCCGACTTTGGTCTAGAGGTTGTTGCGGCCAACCATGAGTTCTCCAGCGGACAGTTCGAGATCAACTTGTGGCACTCCGAAGCTTTGGACGCCGCCGACCGCGCGTTCCGCTTCAAGAGCGCCATCCAAGAACTGGCTCGTCAGGACGGCAAGCTGGCGACCTTTATGGCCAAGCCGTTCAACGATGAAGGCGGCTCAGGCTTTCATATTCACTTCTCCACCTGGAATGACCTCGGTCAGCCGCTGTTCGACGATCCGACGACCGAGGACGGATTATCCAAGACGGCCAGGTCGGCGATCGCAGGTGTGCTCGCTCACGCGCCAGCGTTGTCGGCAGTGAGCAACCCGACGATCAATTCCTTCAAGCGTTTCGGCCCCGACACTCTGGCCCCCTGGCTGATCGACTGGGGACTGGACAACAGGAGCGCGATGGTGCGCGTCCCACCCGAGCGCGGCAGGGCGTCTCGCATGGAACTGCGACTCGGCGACGCCAGCGCTAATCCCTACCTGGCAATCGCAGGACTGCTCGCCGCCGCGTATCTCGGAATCCACGATGAGCTGGCTCCGGCGGAACCGCTGGAGGGCTACGGGTACGACCCGGGTAAGGCGGAGAAACTTCCCGGTGATCTTGAGACGGCCCTGCATGCCCTGGAGGAGGACACCGAGATGGTTCGAATACTAGGCGAACCCTTCGTCAAGACCTTCCTGACGTACAAGCGAAATGAGCTTGAACGCTTTAGCCATTGGGTCACTGACTGGGAATTCCGCGAATACGCCTATCACCTCTGACAAGGAGAGATCGTGTCGCAGCCGACCGCCATACCACTTGATCAAGTCGATCTCACCGATCTTGATGCCTTTGCCCGGAACGAAAGCTGGGCCATGTTCGACACGTTGCGTGCGCAGGATCCGGTGCACTGGACTCCGGAAGCGCCGCCGAATAGCGGCTTCTGGGCGGTGACGAAATACACCGACATTGATGCGGTGGATAGGGATCCGGAGACCTACACCTCAACGAAATACGTCAATCTCGAGGAAGTCGATGACGACCTGATGGATCGGCGGCGCTCCATGCTCGAGACCGACGGGCCACGGCACCGCGCGCTGCGCAAGCTGATCATGCGGCAGTTCAGTCCCGGGCCGCTGGCTCGGAACTACGAGAATTTCCTGCGTGATTTAACCAAGGTCACGGTCGACAACGCCTTGCAGAACAACGAATTCGATTTTGTTGAGAAAGTCAGCGCTGACTTCCCGATCAATGTGTTGGTGCGGCTCCTCGACGTACCGGTCAGCGATACCGGCATGTTGATCAACTGGGGCAACCAGATGGTGGCCAATACCGATCCCGACTACACCGAGCACCTGATTACAGACCCCGACAGTGATCAATACAAACACCTGCCCTTCCGCTCTCCGGCATCGCTCGAGGTATTTGAGTACGGCCGAGAGCTCGCCCGAAAACGCAAAGGCGGCGATGGCACCGATTTGATCAGCATTCTGGTGAACAAAGTTCCCGAAGACGGCCAGCCGCTGTCGGCGAGTGACTTCGACAACTACTTCTTGTTACTCGTGATCGCGGGGAATGAGACCACCCGGCACGCGATCAGTCAGTCGATGCTGGCATTGATCGAGAACCAAGATCAACTGAAACTGCTGCAAGAGCAGCCGGAGCTGATTCCGGGTGCAGTGGAGGAGTTCCTGCGCTGGGCTTCGCCGGTCTACCACTTCCGGCGTACGGCGACTCGGGATGTCGAGCTTGGCGGCAAGCAAATCAAGTCCGGTGAGAAGGTCGTGATGTGGTTCGCGTCCGGCAATCGGGATGAGGCGGTGTTCTCCGACCCCAATCGGTTCGACGTCACCCGTACCAATGTTGATCATTTGACCTTCGGCAAGGGCAGTCCCCATGTGTGTCTGGGCAACGCGCTGGCACGGATGGAGATCCGACTCATATTCACCGAACTCATCCCCAGACTCGCCTCGATCGAGCTGAACGGCGAAGTGAGGCGGGTACGCAGCAACTTCATCAACGGGATCAAGAAATTTCCGGTCCGCGTAACAGCTAAATGATCATTTGATTAGCCGATTTGGAGATGCTGGCGGACAGCCTCCAAGTGCTGACGCATTCTCCTCACGGTGGCCTCAGAATCACCGCCACGAAGCACTGCCAGCAAACGCCGATGACCCTCGACCGCGGCCCGCGTCGACTCAGGACTGCCGCGATCACGGTAATGGATGGATTGCACTTCGCCGAGGTTGGCGAGGGTCGCCTGTCGGAAGGTGTGCCCGGAATCTTGGATCACCTGCCGCTCGGCTCAGGTTGGACGATCATGCGGTCCAGAAACTGGTCGACCAGTCGGTGGGCCCGCTCCCGATTGGAAGCATCACTTTCCGCGGTTTGGCTTACGCGGGTCTCAAGTTCCATGCCAAATTGATCAACTTCCGCGGCACCTCCAGTTGCGATCCACGACGCGAGAATCTCGGAGGTCATTTCGGGATGAAACTGCACCGCAAGATTTCGACCGAGGAGGAAAGCCTGTGACGAGTTGGCGTTGCGCGCCACTTCCTGTGCGCGTTCGGGCAGCTGCCACTGGTCGTAGTGCCATTGGAACCATGAACCCGACGGAACAAGCGATTCATCGTCGGAATCGACGTTGACCCAGCCGATCTCTGGCGCTGCAGACCGGGCGACCGACCCGCCGTGGGCGGCAGCGAGCATTTGCCCGCCGAAACAGATGCCGAGCACGGGCACGTCGTGGTGATGAGCATCACGCAGCATCGTGAGCTCTGCCGGCACCCAGGTCCCAATTGCATCATGATCATAAACGGACCACGGCGCTCCCATGGGAATGATCGCGTCGAAATCTGTCGGGTCTGGAAACTCAACCTCAACATTGGGCGAGAGGAAACGATCTTCCCTCACCACTTGGTGCACCACGACGTCGAGACCGCGATCGAGCAGCCGCTCTCCTACGAAGCCAGGAGTGCAAATGTGATCATGCTGAATAAGCAGGGCGCGCACGGCCTGAGTCTAATTTGGATCCTAACGATTGGGTCGCTCCAGCCGGTTGTCCGGAGCGCGGCTCGGACGCTATCGTTCGTATCCAAACAATGCTGATTCCGAGCAGCGTGGGGCGGATGAGTGATACATGACAACTCAGACCATCGTCCGGGAGCACGAGGCTGACCTGGTGGTGCGGGAGGCGCAGATCGTCGCTGACGGAGTGGTGGCGCTCACTCTCGCTGACCCGAATGGTGAGGAACTGCCCCCATGGACGCCGGGCGCGCATATCGACTTCGTTTTCGGTGATGAGCTGATCCGCCAGTATTCGTTGTGCGGCAGCCCATCGAAACCAAACGTCTGGCGAGTGGGTGTCTTGCGCGCGCCGGACAGCCGGGGTGGGTCGGAGCGGGTGCACGTCATCCTTGCTCCGGGTTCGATCGTGCGGGTTCGAGGTCCGCGCAACCACTTTCCACTGGTCGCGAGCCCGCGGTACCTCTTCATTGCTGGCGGCATCGGGATCACGCCGCTCTTGCCGATGATCGCTGAGGCCGATGCCTCGGGTGCGGATTGGCGGCTGCTTTATGGCGGCCGGGAACGCGCGTCGATGGGCTTTCTTGAGGAGCTCGCGCAGTACGGCGATCGGGTGAAGATCGTTCCGCAAGACGAGGAGGGAATGCTGGATCTCGAATCCGTCCTCGATACACCGCAACTGAACACACTGGTTTATTGCTGCGGTCCAGAGGGTCTCCTCGGCGCAGTTGAGAAATTCTGTGAGAAGTGGCCACCAGGCTCGCTGCACCTCGAACGGTTCAGCGCCAAGCCACAGGAACCGGCTGCTGAGGCCGATTCGGCGTTCGAGCTCGTGCTGCAACGCTCTGGAGTAACCCTTGAAGTGCCGCCGGACAAATCAGTGCTCACAGTGATCCGGGAGGCGGGCGTGAGCGTTTTGGCATCGTGTCTGGAGGGCGTCTGCGGAACCTGCGAGACCGAGGTGATCGAGGGAGATGTTGACCACCGCGACTCGGTCCTGAATGAGGAGGAGCGCGCCTCGAACGAATACATGATGGTGTGTGTATCACGCTGCCGATCACCTCGACTGGTTCTCGATCTCTGAGAGAAACGGAGATAGATCTATGAGCCCGCAATCCTCAGGCCGCAGTGATCGACTTGGGATGCATCCACACAATTGTTGGTACGCGGTGGCCGCAAACTCCGAGGTTGGCCGCGAACCGCTTGGGCGCCGCGTCCTTGGAACGGGTGTCGTTTTGTTCCGTACGACGGACGGAACCTCGATTGCGCTCGAGGACCGTTGTGCGCACCGGCCCTATCCGCTCAGCCTCGGTCACCTCGACGGCGATCGCATTGTCTCTGGCTACACGGGTTTCGTTTACGACGCTCGCGGCTTCTGCGTCCATGTGCCGACCCAGAGCGAGATTCCGGTTGGTGCCCGGGTCCGGGCATTCCCCGTTCACGAGGATGGAGTCTTCGTCTGGGTATGGCTGGGTGAACCCGCACTCGCCGGCCTACGTCCACCGGCAGCAACGCCATGGCTCAGCGATCCGGGTTGGGCGACTCTCGGCGCCGAATGGGAGACCG
>DATDKX010000291.1:0-4598 GCA_036519615.1 Propionibacteriaceae bacterium | reverse complement strand
TTCGTGCTGGCTGCGGTGAGACCATGCGGTTGCCTCGTCGTAGCGGGTGTGGGCTTTCAGGCAGCCGTGAAGAATGCCGACGAGCCGGTTTCCGAGCTGGCGTAGTGCGGCTTGGTGCCCGACGCGGCGGTCGCGTAGCTGCTGGTAGTAGGCGCGTGCACCTGGTGAGGCGCTGAGGGCGGCGAAGGCCTGCCGGCCGAGGGCATCCAGGAGCCGGTCGTTGTGGACATGGCGAGCCACTACCAGCTTGCTTTTTCCCGACTGGCGGGTGATCGGGCTGGTGCCGGCATAGTTCTTGCGAGAACGCGCATCCCGGTAGCGGTTGGAGTCGTCTCCGAATTCGGCAAGCACCCGGGCACCGAGGATGTATGCCAGCCCGGGCTGGCTGAGGTAGATTTCAGCGTCCGGGTGCTGCCCAAAATGGGTTTCGACCTGCTCCTCCATCGCCTCAACCTGCGCGTTCAAGGTGACCAGGATCGCAACCTCGGCGCGCACCTGCGCCGCGTAGGCGGCGCTCACCGCGTCGGGCTGGCGCAGTTGGGCGGTGCGCAGCACGGCCTGGATCTTTTGTGCCTTCGCGGCCACCTTACGGCGGGCGGGCATGCTGCAACGCCGCGGCGATCTGGGTGATGGTGAGCCGGGCTGCCGACGCCGGATCGGGTGCCTTGGCCAGCAACTCCAAGGCCTCAGCGGCGGTCAAGTCGGGAAAGGCGTGCAGGGCGGCCGGGTAGAACTCCCGCAACGCCTGTCGCAGCCGCAGGCTGTGACGGGTCCGTTCCCAGATCAAGCTCTTGTGGGCCCGCGCCACGACCTTGACCGCAGCGGCCTGTTCGCTGTCACCAGCAACGGTGCGTAACCGGTGCCCCTCAGTGCGCACCATCTCGGCCAGAATGTGCGCATCGGCGCTGTCGCTCTTAGCGCCAGAAATACTGTGCGATTCCCGGTAGCGCGCCACCTGCAAAGGATTAATCGCGTGCACCCGATACCCCGATGCCACCAGCGCCTGCACCCAGGGCCCACGCTCGGTCTCGATCCCCACCGCCACCTCAAGATCAACAGCATCGTCGGCGGTGTGCTCAGCGATGATCGTGTGCAGCCGGTCGATACCGCTTACACCCTCCGGTAGCCGAGCCCTGGCCAGCACCCGGCCAGCCTCATCCTGCACCTCGATGTCGTGATGATCTTCGGACCAATCATCGCCAACAAAAAGCACCAACTTTCTCTCCTTCCTCGACAGCATTACCCCCGCAGTAGCCAGCAGGAGAGTCCCGGCGACCTAATAAACGAGTGCTCACGCCAACATGGCGGGCACGACATCCCATCAGCGGTCAACCCCCCCGACCACCAGCAGGGGCACGATCTGTGCATAGGACTCCCACGGGTCCTGGTTGCAAGAGTGCTCACCCGCCGGCGGCTACCGGCATCGAGTCTGCACTAAACCGACAGGCCGGTATCTCTTATTAGGTTGCAACGGTCTCCAACATGGGCTACGTGGCTGGGTTCCAACACGTGGCCGAGAGACCCGTAGGTCAGAGGAGTACGCCGCGGCGAATATGAAATCGCCTGCTTATCAATCCCGGCCTAGCATGGCCGACCATGGGACATGTCGATCTCGCAGGCGTGAGCTACCACCTGCCCGACGGGCGAGTGCTGCTCGACGACGTGTCTTTCCGTGTTGGTGAGGGTTCCATCGTCGCCTTGGTTGGTCCCAACGGTGCCGGTAAGACGACGCTGCTAAAGATCATCGCTGGCGATCTCAAACCGACCACCGGGTCGGTCTCGCGCAGCGGTGGGTTGGGCGTCATGCGACAGTTCGTCGGCAGCATTCGAGACTCCTCGACAGTCCGTGACCTGTTGTTTTCGCTTTCGCCGCCGGCATTGCGCCGGGCGGTGGCTGAGCTGGACCGGCTGGAGCTTCAGTTGATGGAGGACGACAGCGAGCGGTTCCAGCTCGACTACGCGCAGGCCCTCGGCGACTACGCGGACGCAGGAGGCTACGACGCTGAGGTGATCTTCGACGCTTGCTGTACGGCGGCCCTCGGCGTCAGCTACGACCAGGCCAAGTGGCGGGAAATCAGCACGCTGTCCGGTGGTGAACAAAAGCGCCTGGCCCTGGAAGCCCTGCTTCGCGGCCATGATGAGGTACTGCTTCTTGATGAGCCGGACAATTTTCTCGATGTGCCGGCCAAGCGCTGGCTGGAGGCGCAGCTGCAGAGCACGCAGAAGTCGGTATTGCTGGTCAGTCACGACCGTGAGTTGCTGGCTCAGACCGCGAGGACCGTTGCGGTGTTGGAGCTCGGCACTGCCGGCAATTCGGTGTGGATCCACGGATCCGGTTTTGCGACGCTTGCGGCCGCGCGCCGGGAGCGGTTCGACCGGCTCGAGGAGCTGCGGCGGCGCTGGGATGAGGAGCATCAAAAGCTGCGCGAGCTGGTGATGTTGTACAAGAACAAGGCCGCCTACAACTCAGGAATGGCTTCTCGATATCAAGCCGCTCAGACACGGCTGGTCAAGTTCGAGGAGGCTGGACCGCCTCAGGCCGTACCCCTAGAGCAGAGGGTGTCCATGCGGCTAAGTGGCGGGCGTACGGGCAAACGCGCAGTCATGATCGAGGACCTCGAGCTCACCGGTCTGATGAAGCCGTTCGACACCGAGATCTGGTTTGGTGATCGCGTTGCAGTTCTGGGCTCGAACGGTTCCGGCAAGTCGCACTTTCTGCGCCTGCTAGCGCGTGGCGGCTCCAATCCCGATCGCGAACACCAGCCCGTCAGTGATCTAGATATTCCCGCCGTTCCCCACACCGGCAAGGCGAAACTCGGCGCCCGAGTGCGGCCTGGCTGGTTCGCTCAGACCCACTATCATCCCGAGCTGCTCGGCCGCACCCTGCTGGAGATCTTGCATCGCGGTGATGATCATCGGGCCGGCATGGGACGCGAGGAGGCATCTCGCAAGCTGGATCGCTATGAGCTGGCCAAGGCCGCCGAGCAGCGATTCGAATCGTTGTCGGGTGGTCAACAGGCGCGCCTGCAGATCCTGCTGCTGGAGTTGAGCGGTGCCACCTTATTGATCCTTGACGAGCCGACCGACAATCTCGACTTAGAGTCTGCCGAGGCGCTCGAGCAAGGACTCGATTCCTTCGAGGGCACAGTCATTGCCGTGACACATGATCGGTGGTTCGCGCGCAGCTTCGACAGGTACTTGATCTTCGGTGCCGACGGCAGCGTTTACGAGTCAGTAGAACCGGTCTGGGACGAGGCCAGGGTCGAGCGGGCGCGCTGAGCAGCGATCGCGCGAGTAGCCGGTGGGGTTATCCCGAACCCTAAGTCTGCGGCAAGCGTCAGTGCGCGGTACTGATAGTGATCATCATGCTGAGGGCATGTCGACCGACGAGCTGAGCCAGAGCACCGCCGAGACCAATGATCATCGCGAAGCGGCGCGGACGCCGCTACTCCAGCCTCCCTGGGTTGTACCGCTGGCATTGCTCACGATGATCTTCATTGCATACGCCGTGCCGCCGTATCTGAGCCTGGACCCGGCGCGTGCCCGGATCCAGCCGATGCCACCGCATGCCAGCTACTACCCGCTGCTCGTCAGCCACATCTTCCTTGGTCCGATAGGGCTGCTTGCCGCCTGCCTGCAGGTCTGGCCATGGCTTCGCCAATCTCATCCGGCCATTCATCGCTGGAGCGGGCGAATCTACGTCGCTGCCGCACTGACGGCATTGGTATGCGTCATGATCATCTCTCCGATGGGCTTGTATGGAGCCAATCAGCGGGTGGCGAACACCATGCTCGCGCTGCTCCGGCTCGGCACAACGCTGGCCGGCTTTCGAGCGATCCGCCAACGCCGTTACGCCGATCACCGGCAATGGATGTTGCGCAGCGTTGCACTGGCCTTCTCGATCATCGCCAACAGAGCTTGGACGGACCCTGAGGCCTGGCCGGGGCCGGCCAGTGTGCAGGGACAGGGGCACTGCAGGGCTACTGGGGCCGCATCGCAACGTGGGTACAGACACCAGCCGACGAGGGCCAGGAGCTGACCGAGCAAGAGATCGCGAAGTTCTACCCAGGCGCCGACGACTGACACAACCATGCTTGGCAGCGAGTCACTAACGGCCTCGGGTGCGTCTGTACATGCCTCAATTATCTTGACGTCAAGAGACTTCCGTGGAGCCACGACACGATCGAGAGCCCCAGACCTTGGTGGTGTCCGGGGCTCGTTGCGGGTCACCGCGAGTGAGTGTCGGCTCGCGGCCAGGGGCTCGTGTGGGCGAGTCCCGACATTATTTCGCAGGTGCTCCCGTGCATGGCGACAAGCCGCTCGAGTGGCTATACGCACCTCTCTGGCTCAGCGAACACGACGCCGACCGCGCGGAGGCAGCGATCTTGTGCGTCGGCTGCCCCGTCCAGCTTGAGTGCTGGGCAGCCGCTGCCGCGCGTGATGAGCGCTTCGGGGTCTGGGGCGGCATTGATCGGACTGTCAAGCCCAACCGGCCAGGGCGCCCACCCAAGAGCGAGGCGGCGTGAGCGCGGACCTAATCGACGACGAACACGGGATCGCCTACACCGGCGATGAGGCGATCGAGAACCACGCGATCG
>DATDKX010000290.1:0-8878 GCA_036519615.1 Propionibacteriaceae bacterium | reverse complement strand
CTCTGTGTGGCTTTCTGAAGCGCACGCCTCTTCAGCATTTCCCGCGTGCGCCTCAGGCGTTTAGGGCCAGAAGATGCAGAGACGACGTGCCCTAGGTCCCACAAGGCATCGGGAGAGCGTCTGGGTCGAAACCCGGGCCGATACTCAGCCGTAATGGCCGTTCGACCCAGGCGGGCGGGGTCTTCCGCCTCTGGCCGCTGCCGCCTTTCCCAGGCACCGTGAGTGACGTCGCCGCAGGTAAAGGAGCCACGATGGACCGAGCCACGACCTGGCACATTGAAATATTCCTCTCTGAGGAAGGGGATCGGACGAGGGCGGTGGCGGTTCTGCGCACCAGTGCGGGGACCGAACTCCGCCATGAGGGCGTTGCCTGGCGCAATCCCAAAGACACGGACGTTCCTGAAATCGGTGAGGAACTTGCCACCGCACGCGCACTTAGTGGTCTCGCGCACGACCTCTTTGAGGCAACCGTCAGCGATATTGAGCAGAACGTGCACGAGCGGGTGCAACGACTGCAATTTGATACCTGAAACGGGCAACCGTGCCAGAGGCCGGCCGTCGTCACTCCGGCCGCCGGGGAGCCCGGCCCCTTTGGTGACCTCTGCCACAGCCGCAGGATGGCGGTGGACTGATCCGATTGGTGGTATGCAGGCGGATCCAGTGCTCCGCGGGATAGTCGTAGAACGCCGACAGCACGTCGAGGTCCTCGCTCTTCTTGGCAGTGGCTAGATATCTCACCAACTCAGACGCAAAGCACGACCGTTCTGACGAAGCTTGACGGAAGGCGATCACAATCAGCATTTCGTACCGGCCAGGGAGTGAAACGAGCAGTTCCGTCACATTGGTTGCGGATGGGCGTCGTCGATGTCTTGCTGGCGGAGGAACCGGAGCAGGGAGGTGTTTACCGCGTCGGGGTGGGCTATCGCGGCAACGTGGTGGGCGCCAGGGATGATCCTCGACCTGGACCGAGGGCAGGAGTCGCAGTGCCGCCCGCCTTGCCGCTTGCGGCTGGTAGATCCGCTCGTGGTCTCCGATTAAGAGCAGGGTCGGTGCCGAAATTTGTGCCAGTTCACCAGCGGTGAAGACCCGAGGAAAGACTCGAACCTGGGTCGCCCCGTGCATCATCGTGAGATAGAACAGGTCGGCCCAGGGGCCGTCCGCGGGAAGCCCGGCGTGAAGCCAGTTGACCACCCGGCGCATCGCTGGGTGCAGGCCGGGCAGCCAGGGCAGGAACAGATAAATCGCCTTGGGAAGAAAAGATGAGTGTAGAACGGGATGATTTTGTGGAAGGTTGCCGCCGGGCTGATCAGCGCCAATCTGCGTATCCGACCCGCCAAGTGCATGGCCAGATAGCTCGCGCCGAACCCGCCCATTGAGTTGCCGACGATGTGCAGCTGGGTCAGGCCCAAACCGTCCGCCAGTTGGGTGAACCATTGGCCATAGTCGTCCAGCGATCTGATTGGCCGGACCGGCCGCGACTTGTTCGGCTCACCGAGGACATCGACAGCAAAGGTCCGATAGGTCTCGCTCAAAGCTCCCGCCGTGCGGTACCAGGAGGCGGCGGTAGCAAAGTAGGCATGCAGTAGCACGATGGGTGGCCCGTCCAGAGGACCGCTAGCGATCACATGTGTCTGCCCGAAGCTGGTGTCAATATCCAGCTCCTCGAACCGAGTACCCCAGTGGCTCAGCACGGTGGTGTGCCACTCGGTGACCTCTCTCCCCCAAGCCGGTGCCGACGTTGACCCGCTCCCTGCAGGAAGGAACGGCCGGTGCCCATGCTGGCAGAACTTATCGACGCCGTCGTCGAGCGACCGCCCGTGACCGAGGCGGGCGCCGGGCTCACGCCGGCACCATCGGGTACTCCTCGATCACGAACCACGAGCCGTCTGGCTGGGCCATCTCGTTTCGCCAGGTGATGAACTCCGGCCGTGACGCGTCCCATGTGAATCGCAGGCGGACCTGTGCGCCCGGCAATGACTCGAACACCAGCCGGTCGCCGTCGATCCAGCCGCGGTAAACGTCGGCGTTCCCGTAGTCGTCTACCATCGAGGCGCGGTACTCGCCGTACCTGGGCGACCATCCGGACACCCAGTGGAGCTTCCACGTCAGGACGAACGTGCCATCGTCGAGGAACTGATCCTGTTCGAAGTCCCCCGCGAACCACCGGCCGTCCTGGATCGGCTGGAACGTCGCCCGTCCGACGCCCCTCATCGCCGGCGTGCCGGGTCCCATCCCGCCTTCGTGGATCCGTCCCTCCCACGTGGAGTCCGGATAAAAACGCCGCAGCCCCTGCATCTCCGGACCCGCTTCGATCGGCTTCGGGACCAGCTCAACTCCCGTGTTTCCAGCCATTACGACCTCCTACCTCGTCATCCCCTGGAACTTTCCCGGGTGGGAACGTCGACGACACTAAGCGCCCGCGACGATTTGCGGATATTGAGTGAGTCCACCGCTCGGGCCGGTGGCCGGCGCTCTGCACGGTGAATCGGCCGATCAGGTGCGGACGGAGCTGCGATGATGCCGGAGGCTGCGTACGGCCAGCGCCGCCGTGCCGACGGCTAGCCCGCCGGTCACCCAAGGTCGTGGGTTGCGGACGTCAGGCTGCCTGTCGAAGGACATCGCATCCAGAAAGAGGCGCGTGGCCGCTCGGTGTTTGCCTCCTCCGTCGAACACCACACGGAGGTTCATCCCGAACTCGGGAAAGTAGATGCGAAAGACCCGGGGGTCGTCGGGATCGTCAGGGTACAAGCGGAAGCCACGTCGCATCGCTGGAATCGGGGTGAGCGGCTTCAGCATCAGATGGCCAGCCTGAACCACGACTTCTGGTCCGGCCCCCATCAGTGCCCTCAAGGACAGGTTGGTAACCGGACCGGGGGCCGGGCTGTACCACCCGCAGATTTCGCTCCAGGTTTCTGGGCGCGGCGCGATGTCGATGCGGATCGGGTCAACGGAAAGACCTAACAGGAGACGAAGGAGCATAGTTGCGAGCGGTATTGGCGCGCCGCGACCGTCGAGGCCGCCGGTATTGCTGAAGACAAGAACCCCGATCCCTTCTGCGGGAGCCAGGGCCATCGCCGAATGGAAGCCAGACAGGATGCCGGTCTTGCCAACAATCCGCTGACCTCCCTCCTCGCCGAGCTCGAAGGCCAAACCCATGCCCGGCACGCGTGGATCCGGCTGGAAATGCGGTCGGAACATGGTCGCCACGGTTTCAGGCCGCAGCACCGAGCCGTGCTCTTCGGCCGCAGTTCTCAGCAGGACGGCGACATAGCGGGCGATGTCCGCCGTGGTGGAATACATCCCGCCTCCGCCTGGGGTCGGGACCTCGCGGTCGGCGACCTCTTTGAGACCGCGGGAGCGCAGCATATATCCGGTGGCCAGCTGGGCACCGACCCGTTCCGATCGGATGAGGTCGGTGTGCTCCATGCCCAAAGGGTCGAAGATGCGGTCTCGCAGGTAGCGATCCAACGGCTCCCCGCTCACGTCTTCCACGATCTGCCCGAGCGCGGCAAACCCGTGATTGCTATACACCCACTTTGTCCCCGGCTCGATCTCTACGGGCAGGCCGCGGCGGTAATACTGCGCAAGGGGAGGCGCCCCCGATCGTCCCGCCCGGTCGCCCGAACCGACGCCCGGCCGGAGCAGATCGGACAACCGCCGCCAGTAACCAACTCCGGCGGTATGCGTAAGGAGGTGCCGGACGGTGGCGGGCGACAAGTTCGGGTTCGCTGGAACCAGGCGGAAGGTGCGAAGGTAATCGTTTGCCGGCGCGTCCAGGTCCACCAACCCCTGCTCCCACAACTGCATCACAGCGACTGCGGTGAAGGTCTTGGTGAGCGACCCGATGCGAAACACGGTGTCCTCGGTGATCGGCGTCTTCGCCGCAACATCGCCGAGGCCATGCCCGTGGAACCACGCGAGACTTCCGTCCATAATCACCGCGACGGCCAGTCCAGCGCACGGCCAGCGGTCGAGGACCTGAGCGATCGTGGCCTTCAGGCCGCGGTCGTCGATTCGGCCAGGTGCGTACGCGGTGTGCTCGCCTTCATCGGGCTGAGTGGGAGACATACTCATTGGTTGTGCTCCTTTCTTGCCTGATCGAACGAGTGCACATGTGGACTACCTGGGATCGATCGGCGTAATGATGCCGAGCCGGTCCTCGATGGCCGCCGCGGCATCGAGGCATAGGTCCTCGCGGTACCGCGGGCCAATCAGCTGCACCGCCTGAGGCAGACCGTCCCGGATTCCGACGGGAAGCGCCACCGCAGGCAACCCGAGTGTGTTGACGGCCATGGCCATGCGCATGATCTTGAGGTCCTCAGCCACCTGTCCTTCGTCCAGGTCAGTCCCTGCTTTCCTGGGAATATCGGTGGCGATCGGGGCGACGATCAGCGGGTGATGTTCCTGGAACTCACCCCACGAACGCAGCAGTGACTGCCGCGTGATGAATGCTTGCTCGGCAGCCACCGCGTCTAGATCGCCGGCCGCCTCGAAAAATGCGGACATGAAGCGCCGGGTCGGGGCAGGCAGCGATGGCGGCATCACCTGCTCCGAGAGCGCCCGGATGCCTGGAGTGGTGAGCATGATCACCAAGGCCTTGGCAGCCGCGTCGACCGACGGCGGCTCGGTCTCGTCAACGGCGTAGCCCGCTTGTTCGAGGGCCTGCGCAGCCTTGCGAACGCCGTCCTGCACCTGTTCGGCGGTTCCCTGAGAGGCTGGGTCGAGCACGATGGCGACTCGGACAGGCTTCGCGGGTCCAAGGCCACGGACAGGCGCGGGGACCGTCCAAGGGTCCTGCCATGTTGGCCCGGCAAGTACCTCGAACGCTCCCCGCAGGTCCGCGACCCGCCGCGCCAACGGGCCGTTGACTTGCGTCAGCTGCATGCCAATCGTCGCTATGTCCGTGGGCTCGATCGCGCTTGCATGCGGGATCCGTCCCAGCGTGGGCTTGAGTGCGCTGACACCGCAGCATTGCGCTGGATGGCGGAGTGATCCCAGGCCGTCATTCCCAAGACCCAATGGGCTCATTCCGGTCGCGATAGCGGCAGCCTCGCCCGCGCTGGACGCGCCGGGAGTCCGAGAGCTGTCCCACGGGTTCACAGTTGCTCCCCACAGCTCGCTCTCGCAGTGCCAGCGCATGGCGCCGCTGGGAAGGTTTGTGCGACCAATCGGGATCCCCCCGGAAGCCTTCAGGCGCTCGACGACGGGAGCATCTCGACTGGGATAAGCATTTGCCATCGCCTTGAAACCCTGCGTGGTCGGCGTGCCGGCGACGTCGATGTTCTCCTTCACGGTGAAGGGCACGCCGTGGAACGGCCCCAGGTCAGCGCCGTCGGCGACCGCACGATCAGCCGTCTTGGCTGCTTTCAGCGCCTGCTCGGCCATGACAATGACAACAGCGTTGATCGAGCCGTTGACCGCCTCAATGCGCTGAAGGTGTGCCTCAATTACTTCCTGACTGGAAACCTGTCGGGATCTGATCGCATCGGCCAGTTCCGTGGCGCTCATGCGCCACAGTTCGGTAGCCGTGGTGATGCTCATATCGGTCTCCTCCCGTGCCGCTGACACTGCGGTCGTCAGGCATGCTTCTCGGCTGACATCAAGACCCCGTCCAAGTGGACTCCCGTCGTCGCTCCTGATGGGTCGCGGCTGAAGACGACCCTGGCCGCGTTCAGGCCGTACTTGGAGAGGTCGATCCGGAAGACATACGGGTCTTGCTTGTCATCGGGGTGCAGCTGAAAACCTCGGTACGCCGCCGGTATCGGACTGAGGGTCCGGAGGATCAACTGGCCGCGCCGGACGCGGACCTCAGCTGCTGCGCCAAGGATGCTCCACGCCTGCATGTCGGTTCGCTGGGCACGGGGCCGGTACCGACCGCAGAGCTCGCCCCAGATCTCAGGGTGCTGCGGAACGTCGCTGCGGATACCCTCCTGCGAGACCCCGATCAGTCCGCGGAGCAGCTGTTCCATCTCCCCCCTCAACCAGCTCGCCGCGTTCCTGGACCCGTTCGTGAACGCCATGACGCCGACGCCGTCGTCTGGCGCCAGCAAGATTTGTGAGTTGAACCCGGGCACCACACCCTGATGCTCCACCGCAGCATGACCACTGAGGCTCACTCGCCAGAACGCGAGGCCCATACCTGGTATTCGGGGGTCGGGCTGGTAGTGCGGCTGGAACATCAGCGCGACGGTCTCCGGCCGCAGAATCGAACCATGCTCACCGGAGCCACCAGCGAGGAGGGCGGCGATGTAGCGTGCCATGTCCTGGGGTGTGGAATAGATGGAACCGGCCGCCGGAGTCACCCCTTGACGGTCTATCACCGCCTTTGCACCGTGAGAACGCAGGCGGTAGCCAGTGGCCAGCCGCACCGCAAGCCGTGGCAATCGCAACAAATCGGTATCGGTCATCCCGAGGGGCTCGAAGATGCGCTCGTGGAAATAGCGGTCCAGCGGCTGCCCGCTGACGTCTTCTACGATCTGGCCGAGGATGGCGAACCCATGGTCGGTGTAGGTCCAGACCGTGCCCGGTTCGACTGCCAACCGCAGGCCGCCCTGGTAATACTCCGCGAGCGAGGGCACTCGCTGTTCAAGAGGGAAGGTTTCGGCGAACCAGCCGCTGTTGATCATGCGTAACGGGTGCAGCCACTCCGGCACGCCGGCGATGTGGGTCAGCAGATGCCGCGTCGTGGCAGGGCGCCAGCCTTCCTTCGCGGGCATGAGGCGGAAGGCGCGCAAATAGTCGTTCGCGGGAGCATCCAGGTCGATCAGGCCTTGCTCCCACAGCTGCATCACCGCAACTGCGGTGAAGGTCTTCGTGATGGAGCCGATCCGAAAGACCGTCTTCTCAGTCACCGGTATCGCCGACTCGATGTTCGCGACGCCGTGACCTGAGAACTTGAGCGCTCCATCGCGAACTACACCCACCGCCAGGCCGACAGCCGGCCAGCGATTCAAGATGCCATCAACATTGCCGGCTATTTCAAGCTGATCGATCTTTGGCATGGCTGGTGGTCCGACTCAAGTTAGGGCCGGCTCTGCAACGGCCTGATGTTGCCCAGACTCCGCCATGTCCGGTGGCGGCACAATGAGCGGGCAATGTGTCTGCTTCATCACGCTCCGAGCCACCGACCGCGTCCATGATCCCCAGCGACGCTGGTGTGGGCGCCCGAGTATCAAGACGGCCGCCGAGCGTGACCACCGTACGAGCTGAGCGTCGGGGTCGCCAGAGACGATCATTGTCGTAATTGCGACGTCGGGATGGTGCTGCTTCCATTCGGTAAGCACTAGGCCATGGTCCGATCCGGCGGTGCTCAGATCGCGAGCCGAGGCGCTCATCGGTTCAGCGTGCAACACGATCAGTCGAGCGTCACGCAGCCTGGCTTCCTCGAACGCCAACTTCAGCGCAGGCTCGGGCGCGGTCTCTCGGTCAAGCGCGACGATCACGGGCAGCCGCGGCCAGGCATGGCGTGTCCGCCACGCGGTGGGAACCACGACCAGCGGGCAAGCAACGTCGTAAGCAAGCTCTGCTGCAACGGCGCCCATGAACAATCGCTCGCTCCACGACACATGATCGCGTCCTAACACCAGCATCGCGGCTCCGGTGGCGGCGCGTTTAAGCACGGCTGTCGCATCGCCGGGCTCCGCCTGCATGTGCAGGCGCACTTCCGGGGGAACGATGAGCTGCGCAGCCACCGTTGTGAGGAGGTTGTCAGCGGTGGTCCGGGCCTTCGACGACGCTGCCTCCGTGTCGCTGGCGCGCTCCGGAGGCGGGAAGGCGTGCACGAGGACCACGTCAGCGCGGCGGCGCTCAGCCGCCATGACGGCGTAGCGCGCTGCCGCCACCGACTCCGCGGAAGCATCTACACCTACCACTACCCGTGTTTTGACCGCCGCATCCGTACCGTCGATAGTCGTTTCAGCGGCTGGGATCGCAACCCCCAGGTCTTCATCTTCATCGATGAGCACGGCCGCCTCCGGCCCGACTATGTCGGAATCCTCGGCACGCCGATCATAACCGGGAGCTGGCACCGCGACGACCGGACAGGCAGCATGGCTCAGGCAATAGTGGCTCACTGAGCCGCTCAGCAGCCGCCCCAAGCCAACGTGTTCGCGGGTTCCCACGACGAGCAGGCGGGCGTCTTTAGACTGCTGAACCAAAACCTGGCCGGTGTCCCCGCTGGCGAAGTGTAGGGTCCAGTCCAGATGAGGGGATACGGCCTCGAACACCTCAGTGATCGCCTGACGGTAGGAGTCGTCGAGCTCCACGCGGCTCACATTCATCATGTCCACCGGCCGAGGAAAACCGATCGAGCTCAGCCCGTACGGCCAATCAAGCACGTGCACGGCCCGCAGTGCGGCACCGACGCTTGTGGCCTGCTCAGCCGCCCAATCCAACGCAGCCTTCCCAGACGGTGAATCGTCCAGTCCAACAACGATCTCGTTCCTCATCAGGCACCTCCAGCGGGCAGCAGATTCTGCGGCGTTCTACGTTCGACGGTGGTACTACCGCCGTAAATGCACAACCGCCCTTGGTCGCCGCCGCTGAGGACCTTCGTCCCCCACCTCTGACGCGGCGGCACTGGCACGTGCGTCGGCAATGACCTTCGACTCTTCTATGCAGCGCAAGCACATTGTCGGATAGGTATATGGGATCGACGAGGACGCCTGACATTCGGCCAGCCAATACTTCGGGCGAAGAATCGGCGAATATCGAGCGTGCCAGCTCGGCTGACTTGGCCTTTCTGGCGATGGACACGGGCAAGGTTCCGCAGCAATTCGCAGTCATCTTGATCTTGGAAGGATCCGCTGATTTCGGCCTATCGCAGCTCCGGCAGCTCATCTCCGACCGCATCCGTGCTATGCCACGGCTGCGACAGCGG
>DATDKX010000289.1:0-3595 GCA_036519615.1 Propionibacteriaceae bacterium | reverse complement strand
AGCGTCGAAGACGTCGGCGATTGGCCGGCGAATAAGCATATCGGTCCTGGCGGTAAGTGCTGTCCTCTGCATGATTACGCAACCTCCAGGTTGCATGATAGTTGACTAGGGAGTGTTGCGCAACCTTTGAGTTGCCTATTTACTCCCTTCCGCCCCGGTAGCCGGTCCGATGCCATGAGCGCCGCCACGTCGGTGTGGCTAAGGAGATCCGGGCCGCCGGCCGGGCCGCCCCTCCCGGGCGAACGCCCGAGACCTCCGGCTCCGTAGACCACCGCGTGTCGCCCCTCTAGCAACATTCCGACCTCCCGCTCGCGTGCCGCGGTCGGCCCAGTCAGGCTCAGGCAGCTGGCAAACTCATCGGTTGAGGCTCGTCGAGCGGCGGGCCGCGCGCTGCGAGAGCCGGTTATGAACGACAGCTGCACGCTTGAGCAGCGAGCGATGTCCTAGGAAGCGCTTGCGGGACGTTGCGTCGCCTATTCGCTTCCGAATTAATTGACAGTGGTCTCCTCCACGATGACGGACCCGGGCCGGTAATCGCTGTACCGGAGCCAGCGTGGGCGGACGCGGACGTGCACGATGTCCTGATCATGGGCGCGCTCCACGCCGTCCGGATACTGGGCGAAGTAGGCCTGCAGACAGCGATCGCGGTCGGCGCCCGTCGGAGTATCGGCGGTTCCCTCGCACTGCACGGTCATCTCGTTCTCCCAGCCGATGACAAGCGCTACTTGAGCAAAGGCGGACAGGTTGCGGTACTTCCGAGAACTTCGACTCGTGTCGAAGACCAATTCGCCTCGCCCAGTAGCGGTGATGCCGATCAACGCCGCTTGCGGTGAGCCGTCAGCACCGCGGGTAGCTATGACGGCTAGGCCGCGTTGACGGACGAAGTTGATGAACTGCTGCTGATCCACAGCACCACCTTGCAGCAGCAGCGGGTGCGGCGCACTCAGGAAGCAGGCAGCGTTCGCCACGCCGGCTCGGAGGGTGCGCGGAGGCCAACCCATCCATCCCCGGTACGCGGCGATCAATCGGACACACAAGCACCCGATTCATAAGCCCACCGGCCTGCGCCCCGCTTGGGCTCGACGTCTGGGAGGTCAAACCCGATCATGTGGTGCTGCAGGCCACCGAGGCACAGATTGGAGGCTTCTCCAGCGGGTTCGTTGAGTCAGCGCCGCCGACACGCGCGCGTGCAATGACTGGTCCCGGCAGTTGAACCGGACACCGCCCGGATCAATAGGATCCGGCAGCTGGTCTTGAGCGCTTCCGTGCGGATCACCTGGAACAACGTGGGGCCACCATCGGAGGTAGTGACCGGCCCAGCGTTTCGGCCACTGCCGGCTATGGCTGGGCGAACACGTCGCGACGGCGTTGGCGACTCGAAATTGGCTAGGCAAGGGATGATCTTTTTCTTGCGTCGATCCAACTTGTGTGGATCAAAGGGTGACGGTGGCTGCGGATGTGTGACGAACCGACCTTGCTGCGGCGGGTGCTACCGCGGGCAGCGCGTCCTCGGACTCGGACGTCTCGTACAGCACCTATTCCTGGCCACGCGGCGTCACGCAGAGACAGTCATCGACGTCTTATGGGCGACGGACATCGAGCTACTCACCTGCGCGATAGGTCGACGGAAACCTTGGGAGGACGCAGGGATGTGATGAGGACGGTCCGCCTCTCGATGGGGGAGATTGACTACACCGACACCGGAGGGCCAGGTCGAGTCGTTCGGCTATGCCATGGACTGCTTATGGATGCATCGATATGGGATGACGTCGTCGCTTTGTGCCCTGGGTTGCGGGTGGTATGCTCCACCTTCCCTTTGGTGCTCATCATCGACCTCTGCATCCGGATGCTGACTTGTCCTTTGCCGGACAGATCGCCCTGTTGACGGAGTTCGTGCGTGCGCTGGATCTGTCAAATGCTGTGCTCGTGGTCAGCGACCTGGGATATCCGCTCCTCTACGCGGCCCGCAATCAAGAACGACTTGCCGGATTGGTCGTGTTGCCCTGCGAAGCATTCGACAACATTCCACCCGGCCTCCCGGGTCGCGTCTTTGCCCTGACGGGCCGAGTCCCGGGGGGACTCTGGCTGGCTGCGCAGGCCCTTCGGCTTCCCGGTGTGGCCCGACTCCCAATGACGCTTGGTTGGATAAGCCACCGCCCAATTCCTCGGCAACTGCTGCAGAGGTGGACCGAGCCAGCCGTATCGTCCCAGGAAGTCCGTCATGACCTGGTGAAGTACACGTTGGCCGATGATTACGGATTGCTGGCTGACGGCATGGCCGAGTTGAGACGGTTCCAGGCTCCAGCTTTAATCGTATGGTCCCGCAGGGATCGGCTGATGCCCCCCGAGCATGCCGAGAGGCTGGCCGACCTGATCCCGACGGCACAGGTGGCAATGCTCGACCGCCACGGCACTCTCCTCCAGCTGGATGCACCAGATGTTATTGCAGACTTGATCACCCGGTTCGTGGGCCAGCTCGACACCACGCCCACGCACGCCTCCTGAGGGGGACCGACGGTCGGCCGCTTGCTGGCCGGCGGCGATTAAGGGTCACTGCTCCAGCTCTGGGCAAAGTGGAGCCAAGTCAGACTGGCACGCTCACCGCCCAAGGTCTGCTCGCAGCTGCGTATCAAAGCCACTTCCGAGCCCGCCAGTCGCGCGCGATCGCCTGCATCATCGACGGGTACACGAGCAGGTGCCGAAAGGGCCTGATCGCCTCCAGATAAACGGTTCCGAGCAGCCCGTTCGGCTTCACGAGAACGGCCATCTGCCCGCGATAGCCGCCAGCCCCATCCGAGACCCAGCCGAGGTGCAGGACTCCGTGCACCGTCTGGTTCGCGATCGCAGCGGCCCACTCATCATCGAGCAGATACAGCGAGCGGAACGGCAGGGCATCGAAGTCCGGGCCGGATGCCGCCTCCCGCAGATCAACCGGCAGCCGCTCACGCAGTGTCGGCACCCTGCGGCCGACGCCAGTCTCGGGGCGGTCCCGGCCGAACAGCTTTCCGATCTTCCAACGAATCGCCCATAGCGTACGGGCGACGGGAGAGCCTTCCGACGGGTGGCCTGCTGCGATGAGCCGTACGAGTCGAGCAAAGTCCTCTCGGCCGCCCGGCGTCGGCACCGCCCACACGTCCTCCAGCCGAAAGTCACGGGTCAACTCATGGATCCGCCACGGAAGCGAGGTGTGCGCGGCGCTCGGGAGCCTCATTGCCGGCTTCGGCCGTCTCTGCGATTGGGTTAGCGGAGAGCTGCCTGCCTCCGAACGTGAAGAGCCAACCCAAGGGCCGCAGAACGGCAAGCAGGCCGAGGCCTAGCACATCTTCGGAATGACCGCCCAGGTGCCGATCCACCACATGGTCGGCGGCGTGGAAGCTAGCCCCCAGCAGAAAGCCTCCCAGAAACACCATCGGAGCGTCGATCGGCAGTAAGGCCAACAAGCCGGTGACGCCGATCCCGATTTGCAAGGCGCCTACGTCGTGCACCAGGTGCTCGTTGTAGGGAGGAAACAAGATCAACGCGGCGAATGATCGCGGCCAAAACTCGGCCCAGATCCCGAACGTCAAAGAGAATGCGCCGCAGAAGGCGATCATGA
>DATDKX010000288.1:0-5512 GCA_036519615.1 Propionibacteriaceae bacterium | reverse complement strand
CGCGCAGCTATGACGCATCGTGCCGCCTTGCTCGCAAGAGCGGTCTGGTAGGTGATTTGGTTGAGCAGGAAGGTCTCCACCAGTTGTGCCTCAGGCAAAGGGGCGGTTACCTCCAGCAGCGGTTCACCGGGCAGTACTACGCGGCCCTCCGGCACCGCCCACACCTCCCCGGTGAAGCGGAGGCCCCGCAGGCCGTCTAGGTCCTGGGCTGGACGATCCACAGCCGCGGCGAAAGCGGCGACATCCTCATCGTCGACCTCGAATTGCTCCAGATAAGTGAGCGCCGGCTCAAGGCCAGCGGCAACCAGGAAGCCCCGGTCTGGGGGGAGCTTGCGGGTGAATAGGCTGAACGTGGCGGGCTCCCTCATGCCCTCACGCACGTAGGCGAGCGCCATCGTCACCTCGTACAGATCCGTGACCTGCGCGTTGGACACGTGACCTCCTCTGCCGCTACGTAATCGCTGACCGCTCGGCCAGCCCAGGTTCATAGCATCGCGCGCTCAGCAACGGACCTGGGTATGTCCTGCCCCAAAAACGCAAAGTTAACGAGGCCGAGGGACCGGAGTCGAACGTCGTGAATCAGGCAGGAGGACGAACGTCCTTCGGACAACCGTTGTGGACCTTCGGGGACAGCGGTTGCGACACCGGCCAAGGCACCTGGGGCGGCGGCTTCGGCGTCGATCGGGTCGGACTTTCCGCGGGCCCGACGGCCCGGGCCGGCCGTGGAGCTGCGGCTCGAGTGGAGTCGGCGGAGAAATGAGAGCCATTCCCGGCAGACCCGCTGATCGTTCCCAAGGTCACATCAGGACGTAACGAGTCTCACCGCGGAAAAGGTGGCACTGAGGTGGGCAGGGGACGACGAGAAAGGGGGGCCGATCGACCCGTAGCGGCAAGTCGGAAGTCCCTTGCGACGGCCTCGCCGCCGGACCGAAGCTAAGCCTGGGGTGATGTCGATGGAACGACTGACCGAAGAGGACCGGTTCATGTTGTGGCCGGACGAGATCTGGCCACAAGACATCGGCGCATTGGCGCTGCTGGACGGCAGCAGGCTGATCGACTCTAACGGTGCCTTCCGGATCGATGCCGTCCGAGAGGCAGTCGCCAGCAGGCTCCATCTCGTGCCACGGTTTCGCCAGCTTCTCTACATACCGCCGCGGCGGCTGGGGGGTCCGCTGTGGGTTGACGCTCCCACCATTGACCTTGCCGATCATGTCGCGATATTCCCCATGCCGGCTCCAGGCAACGAGGCACAACTCCTGTTGGCGGTCGAGCAACTCCGCCGGCGGCGCTTGGACCGTTCACGGCCGCTGTGGGAGATGTGGTTCCTTACCGGCTTGCCGGAGCATCGCGTCGGCCTTTTCATGCGGATGCATCACGCCATGGCCGACGGCATCGCAGCCCTCTTCACCATCGAAAGCTTTCTCGATACCGCGCCTTACGTGATTCCGGATCCCCCGAAACCATGGACTCCGGCCAGGATGCCCACAGAGCGTGACCTGCTTCGGGACAAGCGACAGCGGCAGCGACGGCAATTTCGTGCTGCGCTGTCAGCCATCGCACACCCGGTGAGCCCGATCCGATATCGACTGGCGGCGTGGCCGGCGCTGCGGGAACTTGTCGCCGATCGGCCGCTACCAGTTACTAGCCTCCACCGCGTCGTAGGGCCAGACCGCACTCTGGCGCTCATCCGGGGCAGCCTTCAGGAGATCAGGCATGTAACGCGGGCCTGCAACGCAACGGTGAACGACATCCTCCTGACGGTCACCGCAGGCGGACTGCGTGTGCTGCTGAGCAGCAGGGGTGAGCCGGTCGACGGTGTCACAGTTCGGATATACGTCCCCGTATCGATGCACCGGGAAGCGGGTGCTCATGCGCGAGGGAATCTGATTGGGCAGATGGCGGTCCCGCTGCCTATCGGGATCGCAGATCCAGTCGCAAGACTGCAGGCGATCAGCCGGGAGACGGCGCAGCGGAAGATCAGGATCCGGCCGTCACTTGGCAGGATGCCCCACGGGATCGCCCGCCGCGTCCTATTGCCGTTGGTGAAGCGTCAACGGGTCAACGTGGCCAGCACCGACATTCCCGGCCCGGAGATGCCGCTGTACCTGGCGGGAGCGCGGCTGTTGGAGGTATTTCCGATGATTCAGCTGCTTGGAACCGTGACTCTCGCCGTGGGCGGAATGTCGTACACCGGACAGTTCAATGTCATGGCAGTCGCTGACGCTCAGGGCTATCCCGACATCGGGATCTTTGCCCGCGGCGTTCATGAGGAGTTGCGCGCCCTCAACGACGCGGTACGACCCCTTCGGGTGGGCCAGCCACAGATTCCGGTGCCCAGCAGAAGCGAGCTCCCCGATGCCAGCTCTACTGATCGATGAGGTCATGCCCTCTTACCCGATGCCCACCGGCACCGCAACCGCTGGAAGTCTGAGCGCGTCGACGGTCATGGCCATGCGCATCGTCCGCAGGTTAAATCGTTCAGGCAAGCAGTCGCCGTAGGAACGCCAGCAGTCCCGGCGGCCCATCAACGATGACATCGGCCTGGTCGACAAGCGCTGGTGGGGCCTCGGCTGAGTCGACTGCGACGCGTAGCACGTCCCCGCCGCGGGCTTTCAGCTCCAGCGCAGCAGCAAATGCAGAAAGGTCACCGAGATCGTCGCCCGCCACAATCGCGCTGCGAGCGTTGGACTCGCCGATGACCCGCCGAACAGCATCACCCTTGTCGCTGCGCACAGCTGGGCGCAGTTCCCAGACCAGCTTGCCGAGTAATACCTCCAGCCCGTGCCGGTCAGCGATTTGCCGAGCTGCTTCATTGATGGCCGCCGTCCAGCGAGCCGGGTCGGCGACCCGCCGCGTATGAATGGCAACGGCATACTGCTTGTCCTCCAGGTAGGCGCCGCTATCACGGACTGCGGCGCAATCTCGGAGATCCTGCCGAGCTGCTTTCACAGGTAGACGTGCCGCCTCCAGCCGCGGATCTACCCATACGTGGCCGTTGCGGATCTCTTGCAACCCGTACAGCCCGAGATAGCGAAGTCCCGGGGCCGGCGCGTGCTCGGCCAAGTAATCAGCAGGGCGACCCGAGAGCAGGGCGACCGCGGCAAACCGGGCGGCGAGGTGACCGAGCAGTTCGACCGTTCCGGGCAGCGGTCTTGCCTCGTTCGGATCATCGACAATCGGTGCGAGCGTGCCGTCGAAGTCAAGACATACAGCAGCCGTCTGCGCCTGCGCGGCCAGCCGGGCAGCATGCTCAGTCAGCATGGCTTCAGCTCTGGGCATTACGACTTGACTCCAGTGAGGTCACCCCCGAGTCCAGTGAGAAGCTATGCCGCGCGCCGGCGTGCAGCTCAACCGTCTGCTCACGCACCAAAACAGTGATGGGTGCCGCTGGGCCGGGCCGTGAACTGACCTCGATGCGGTCCGCGGAGAACAAGAGATCGACGCGATGGCCGCGATAGTGCACGCTGAACCGCAGTTGTTCGATCTGTGGCGGCATTGCCGGGTCAAACCGCAGCACTTGTCCGCGGGCGCGCATACCGGTCAGGCAGCGCAGCACAAGATCTACCGTGCCGGCCATAGCCCCCAGGTGGATGCCCTCCGCTGTCGTTCCGCCTTGGACGTCGGCGACGTCGCTTTGCAGTGCCTGCTCCAGAAATCGCCAGGCCTTGTCGCGGGCATATCTGGTCAAGATCCAGGCCGTCGCCACGGAGCTGAGCGTCGAGCCGTGCGATGTGCGTGCCAGGTAGTAGTCGACAGTTCGGGCCAGTTGTTCTTCACTTACGTCGTAGCCCAGACCGGCGAGCAGGTCGCGGAGCTCTTCTCGCGACAGTAGGTAGAGCAGCATCAATACATCGGCCTGCTTGGACACCTTGTAGTGGTTCGTGCTGTCGCCCTCAGCTTCAAGTACGCGGTCCAGTCGTTGGATGTCGCCGTACTTGTCCCGGTAACCCTCCCAGTCGAATTCGCGCAGCTGCTCATAGCCCTCGAACTGACTCAGCACACCGTCGACGTGGAACACGACGGTCATCTTCCGACTGATGTCGCGCCACCGTTCCAGCTCCTCGTCGCGGATGGCCAGTTCCTCGGCCAACTCTTGGCGGTAGTGAGGCGGGAGCTCCTGCAATGCCTCCAATGCTCGCTGCAGCACCCAGACGGCCATGACGTTGGTGTAGGTGTTATTGCGCAGGCCCTCTTCAGTCGAATTGGGGTAGCCGTCGTGGTACTCATCTGGGCCCATGACACCGTTGATCTCGTAACGATCTCGTGTGCGGTTGTAGGTGGCGATGCTGGACCAGAACCGGGCGAGTTCGATGAGCAACTCGGCGCCTGTGAAGCGTAGGAATCCAAGGCTGCCGGTGACCATGTAGTACTGCCACACGTTGTACGCGATCGCGACGTTGACATGGCGTTGAAGGTGCGTACGGTCGGGCAGCCAGCGCCCTGACCTCGGGTTGAGGTGGAGCCGTTGCGTCTCCTCCCTTCCGTTGGACCCGCTTTGCCATGGGAACATTGCGCCCGCAAAGCCTGCATCGAGCGCGGCCGCCCGCGCCGCGTCAAGTCGGGCGTACCGGTATTCCAGTAACGCGACAGCGAGCCAAGGGCGTTGGAAGTTGATGTAGGGGAAGATGAACAGCTCATCCCAGAAGATGTGACCTCGGTAGGCCTCCCCATGCCAACCACGGGCCGGCACTCCGACGTCTAAGTGTGCGCTGCGCGGCGAGACGGTTTGCATTAGATGGAAGAGGTGCAGGTGTAGCACCGTCCCGGTCCATTCGTTTGCAGTGTCCATCTCAATGTCGTACCGGTTCCAGACGCTGAACCAGGCGTGCTGGTGGCTGCTGAGGAGCCGGGAAAAGTTGGCAGCCCGAGCGACAGCTAGCCGGGCGTCGTGGCCGCTCTCGGAGATGGCGCGGTCGCGCGAGTTATAGAGCGCGACGATCTTCTCTACCGTTACTGGCTGTCCCTGCTGTAACGGGACGGTGAGATCGTGGGCAACAAATCCGGGCTCCTCGACAAGCTTGCGATCCACTTCAACTATCTCCCCGTTGCGCAGCACCCTGGTGCGTGCGGCGAGGGCGACCCGTATATGTGACTGGTTTGTCTCGACCTGCAGATCGATCGTTTCCTTGTCAACTTCGGCCTGGCTCAAGATCGTCAAGTGTTGGCCGTTCAGGTCGCGGTAACGCTTGACGCCCGCGTTGACCACCCGGCCATCGAGCCCGGAGCGGATCTGGATGCTGTCTGACCAGTTCTCAGCTGTGAACTCGGTCTCCAGGCCCGCGAGGTGCTCATCCTCACGGCTAACGAACCGGCGCTGCACTACCTTGGTGCGTCGCCCCAGGGCGTCCTCCCAGGTGAGGCTGCGGATGAGTGTGCCGTGCTTCATGTCGAGTTCAAGACGGTGGTCTTCGACGCCGGGCTGTTGCATGTCGAACCACGGACCATCAACGATTCGAAATCGCAGCGGTAGCCAGTTAGGTAGATTGACCAGGTCCTCATTCTCGACCTGACG
>DATDKX010000287.1:0-4353 GCA_036519615.1 Propionibacteriaceae bacterium | reverse complement strand
GCTGACTTGCTGCTACCAATCCCCTGGCGATCTGCTGGCAACCTGGCCATTGAGCAGCGCTAACACCGCTTCCTGATAGATCGCCTGTACTGGCGGGATGGTCGCGATGTCGATCCGCTCGTCAGTACCGTGCAGCCCCTGGTAGGCGACTCCGAAGCCGGCGGTTGCGGGGATGCCGCAGCTCGACAAGTAGTTGCCGATATTTGAAGGCCCGGCAACCTTTGGTGTTGGCGGCCGATCAAGATACGACGCTGCCGCAGTCAGCAGGGCCCGGGAGATCGGTTCCTCATCCGGGAGGCGGTATGCCGGCCAGCTCTCACGGGCCCGGATCTCGGTTGGCTGATCTCCCGGAACCTGGCGGTCCACGGCTTCAGCGACCCGCCTGACGAGCTCCTCGGCAGCTACCTGGTCGAAGGTGGGCGTCAGGCGAACGTCCACGCTGACTTCGCAGCGGTCCGGGATGATCGAGTAGCCCATCCCGCCGTGGATGGCGGTAACAGTAAGCCGAGGCGGCAACCCAATGAGCTGATCGACCGGGCCTGGCCTCTGTTGAGCCAACGCAACAACGAGTTGGGCGGCCTTCTCGGCGGCGTTGACTTGGTCCGGCCTGTGCCGCCCTCGGCCAGTGTGACCCGATGTGCCGTGCACGATGACGTCGGCACGCCAGAACCCACGACCGCCGACGATCACATGTTCAAGACCAGGGTAGCCGATCATCGCCCCGGCAATCGGGCCTGTGGTCTCGGCAAGGTAGCGTTTGATGCCACCGAATCCGCCGGTGTGCTCATCGACGTCAAGCAGCAACGTCACCGTGCCCGGCAACCGGCGGCGCTGTGCAGCCAGACGGGCCAGTAGGTGGCAGAAGATGGCCGCCGCCACCTTACAGTCCGCGCTGCCGCGCCCATGCAACCAGCCCTCGGCAATTGCTCCTGAGGTGGGGGAATGGGCCCAGGCAGTCTCATCGCCGAACGGGGCGGTGTCGACACAGGCGTCCAAGACGAGATGGGGGCCTGGCTGATCGCCGACGACGTCACAGACAAGTCCCAAGGGTCGGCCATCCTCGACCAGCAGCCGGGGCTGGAGCCGATGCCGGCGCAGCCAAGCTTCCAGCTCGCCGAGGATGGGCTCATAGGGGTCGATGCCGGCGCGGCTAGGAATGCGGACCAGCCGTCGCGCCAACCGGACCACACTCTCGTGGTCAGATCGCGCCTGTTCAAGCGGATTCGGCTGGTCCTGAAGTGTCGGCAGGGTCACCGGAGCACCGGGAGGGCCTCGATGGCGGTGAGCGTCTCGAGCTTTGCTGAACCGGCGTACAGCTGTTTGGCGTGCTCCACCAGTGCGCGGGCCTGGAGTGGATGCGCAAGCAGGATGCCAGTGTCGAAGTTCGATGCAGCGGTCAAGCTGGGGATCGTTACCACCGCCTGAGACTCGGAGGCGACAAAGAACCGCTCGGGCTCTCGGATCTGATCCTCCATCATGCCGAGGTGCAATGTCTGCATCCCATAGGTTCGATCGGCCGGGTCCCGTAGATCAAGCAGGCGGACAAGGTGGTCCTTGAGGACCTGGCGGTGAGGCGGACCGACCAGCACGCGCCAGTGGACCAGCCGCCGCTGCATGCGTAGAACCTCCTCAATGGTCGCCAGGTACGCAAGGTCTCGCGATCGGGAGCCGACGATGGCCAGACTTGCCATCGCTGAGCCTACGACCCTAACCATGGCTGCCTGCAGGTGCTCGAATCCGCAGACGACTTGAGCGGGGTTCATGAGGCCTTGGTCGGCATCCACGAGCGCAAGGGTTGGTCGACCCTGGTCCTGATGGGCGAAGAGCGTCTCAGGCGGCTGACCATAGATGGCACAGAGTGCGGCGCGGTACCGAGCGCTGGTCCGGCGTGTCCCGCGCTCCCAGGCGCTCAGCAGGCTCGCAGTGACCCCAGAGCCTCCAAGGTGCGAGTCGATCTCGTTGACCACCCGCTCTAGGGTCCAGTTCCGGTGGCGCCGAGCGAGGCGCAGTGGAGACTCAGCAGGCGATGTGGGCACTTCCACCCGGACCCTCCGATCCGGCCGGTTGTCAATCTCCTGCCAATCCTGCCGGTCCGCTGTGACAGTGTCCATGAGCGGTGAGCTCACCTAGCCTCGGGCGCCTGCTCCGTTCGTGACTCGTTACTTCCTCAGGCCCGCCTGCGGGCGGCGACTTCGGTGCCGGCCTCAGCCGCTTGAGGCGTGGCCAGGGTGCAACGACGGTTGGTGCACCACCGACTTGCATCAAGGACCGGGATCTTCTCTTATCTTGGTCGGCGTCCTGGGTGGAGGTATTATCGAACAGGTGTTCGAGTTGGCATGCGGTGCCGTAGTGCATAGCTTGCTCGGCTGAGCTGAGAGTTCGGTGCGCTAGAGCGGGAGGCGTTGTGAACGCTGCGGGATTGGCAAGCGCGGCTCATGCGGCAACGAATGCCTCCGAAGCAGTGGACCTTGGTGCCGGCCTGGCGGGCGAAAACAGCGCGTTGCTACGGACGTTCGGGACGTTGGCGGGGGTCGTATACCGGTCGGACCAGGCAGAGGTTGCCCGCCGACGAGCACATGGAATGGGCTGGTGCACCGAGATCGAGATGCTGGACGCGCTCATGGGCCTACCAGCAGGCCTGCCCGTCTCCCGGAATGAGTTGACGAATGGGGAACGCACGTTGGTCGATCGTGCTCCTAGCGGTTCGATCGAGCGCCGGGGCGGGCAGGTCATTCGCTGGGCGGTAGCTCCGGTGTCGGTGCTCTTTGCGGTGGTGGCGGCCAATGACTGGCATGTGGGCCTAAGGCGTGCAGGTCAATTCGCACCCTTCTGCGCCCGGGCCATCCTTCTACCGGCGCTTCCCGGGGATTGGGAGGATGCAAGGACGCAGGCGTCTTACTTTGGTATCGGCGTCTGCATGTTGGTGGATGCCCAGCTGGACATGCTTGTCACGCCACGTCCATATGTGCGGAAGCGCCACACGCCAGCACAATGGTGGTTCGCCGAGGAGACGTATAGGCAGATTAGCGAGTACGAGAACGGCGCCAAGCCGGGTCGGTCGGCGAAGGCCAGGGAGGAAGCTCTGCCCAAGCTCTAAGGGCCTTGGGAGCTTCGAATACACCAGGCTGGTCGAGCCGGTCGTTCACGGCATCGTACTCGGCAAGGGCAGCGTCACATCGATTGCGCCACCATTTCGCTCGGTCGGCGAGGGTTGGCTGACCGATCAGGCCGCTGATCCACTCACTCCAAGTATGGATTCCATGGGCATGGGCCGCTGTAGAGTCCTTCCTGCCGAGGAAGGTGTCCAAGGGCCGGCCGCCGCAGGCTGTGCATTCGGGCGCTCGGGCGTTCGCGAACCGTTTGGCTAGGGTGCTACCCCGAAAAAAGGCCATAAGATCTGGGTACAAGACGCTGGGCGACTGATCCTTATTGTTGCTCGACCGGCGCTGCTCGCCAAAGGGAATGACGTGACGACTGCTCCCGCCGGTGCCAACTGAGGTAGCGAATGCTCCGTGGCACAGGGCGTCGAAGCCGTTCAGGTCGGTGCGCAGCACGGCGACGTGCCCAGCCTCGGCAACGAGGCGCCGCATGTTAGCCACCGCAGCCCGGTACCGGTCCAACGGGTCGAACTGGCCGCCCAGGAAGACCGCCTTCGGGACCTCCAAGCGGGCCAGCACAGCGATCAACTGGTCAATGTTGTCGTTGGAGAGCCAGGCAATATCGATGGGAACGCTAAACAGCACGTCATCGCGGCCCAGGGCAGCGACGACATTGGCGGCCGCCTTGAGCGCGTCGCTATCGCCAGCACGAAGGTAGCCGGTCGGCGTCAGTGCGACTGTCGCGCCACATGTGAGTTGGCCATCGAGGATCTCGTCCAGCGAGACTTCATACAGTGTGTCCTTGGGCAACACAAACGGAGCATCCTCCGTAGCGAGAGCCTCGTCATAGGACTCGGAGTCGATCAGCAGGACACCGTCGAAGCCCTCGCGCTTAAGTTGTTTCACCCCGTCGCCGGCCTTGGACCCACATAGGGCGAAGCCTCCAGCATTAGAGGACAGCACCAGGTCGAGCAGCTTCTGTGCTGCGTCCCAGCTGGTATGCACTAGGATCTGGTCGGTCAGTGCCCATGCCGACCCGGCCGGCGCCTCTGGACGCGATTGGTCTGCAAGGGCACGCAGAGCAACCTCCCGTGGGTCGGTTCCATTGCCGGACCCCTGTCTGTCAGCCTAACGTGAGACACCTGCCGTAGCCCTTTATCCCTCTCAGGGCGAGACAGGAGCACGTTGACCGTGAGCATGACCACTACCGTTGTGGCGTCGCATGATGGCGACATGGCCGACCATGACCCTGCCC
>DATDKX010000286.1:0-2816 GCA_036519615.1 Propionibacteriaceae bacterium | reverse complement strand
TCCCGACCTTTCGTACCGGCCCATTTACGTCAGGCGGTACGCATCCTCTCTGACGTGGCCGACGGCATTGACAATGAGCTCGCAGCCAAACTTAACGGTCGAACTACCTTCAGTGACCACGACGAATCCCGCTAAAACTTCCGGCTGCTAGCGTCGGCCGCGCGAGCAGTGCCAAAAACCGGCGCTTCCAGACCGTAGCCGCCCAAGCGCACGCCAGGATGCGCCTGTAGTCGCAGGTAGATTGGGCGTCGTGATGGACCCTCGGGAGCTGTACACCTTGAACGAGGCGGTGGTAGCCAAGCTCAAGGATCATCGGCCCGTGTTGATCCACCAGCTCGATGGTTTCGTCGACGCTGGGCAGGCTGGACGGCTGTTCTCCGCAAATCTGCTGGAGAATCTTGAGCACGAGGTACTCGCCGAATTCGACCATGATCAGCTTCACGACTACCGCAGCCGGAGACCGGCGATGATCTTCGACACCAATCAGTGGAAGTCGTATGCGGACCTCCATCTGCGCATTCATCGCGTAACTGACGGTCACGGCGAGGTATTTCTCCTGTTCAGCGGTCCTGAGCCGGATGTGCAGTGGGAGCGGCTTGCCGCGGCAGTCGTAGGGCTGATCGAGCAGTTCGGCGTACGGATGACGGTAGGCATCCATGGCATTCCTATGGCTGTGCCGCATACCCGGCCCATTACGCTGACTGCACACGCCACCGATCCCTCACTGGTCAAGGGCTATCGGAGCTGGATCGATCGCGTGGAGGTGCCCGCTAGCTTCACCGGATTATTGGAGTTCCGGCTTGGTCAGATGGATCGCAAGGCTATGGGTTTCGCGGCACACGTACCGCACTACCTCGCCCAGGCATCCTTTCCCGAGGCCACGCTGACCCTTACTCGCTCCCTGAACCAAGCGACTGGTCTGGCAGTGCCGCTCGAGCCCTTGGAGAAGGCGTCTGCCAGCAACCTTGCCGACATTGCGGAGGAGATGGCGACCTCTACAGAGGTTCAAGAACTCGTGGCGACGCTGGAGCAGCAATACGACGCCCTGCAGGCTGAGCGTCCGGATCGGGTGCCGAGTGCGGAGGAAATTGCGGCCGAATTTGAGAAGTTCCTCGCCGACCGCGAGAAGGACGACTGACCTGCCGCTGCGTGACCCGCCCGACGGCGCATCGCTTATCAACAGACTCCGGATGGCCGGCTGCGTGTTTGCCGAGGACGAGGCTGCGGTGCTGCTGGCCAGCGCGCGCACCCCGCTCGAGCTGGAACAGATGGTCCAGCAGCGGGTCGCCGGCACTCCCTTGGAGCACATCGTGGGGTGGGCCGAGTTCGCTGGGATGCGGACTGCCGTCGATCCGGGCGTGTTCGTGCCGCGTCGGCGGACCGAGCTCCTGTTGCGACACGCTCTGCGTGTAGCTTCGGTCCGACCGGTTGTGGTTGAGCTTTGCTGCGGCTCCGCGGCGCTTTCACTCGCTCTTGCCTCGACTGTGCAGGAGATCGAGCTGTACGCCACCGACATCGACCCGGTTGCAGTCCGCTGTGCCAGCCAGAACCTTGCCGGACTCGCGGGCGCTGCTTGTGTCCTCCAGGGTGACCTCTATGAGTCGCTGCCACCGTCGCTTGCTGGGCGCGTGGACCTGCTGCTCGCAAACGCTCCTTACGTCCCGACTGACTTGATCTGGCTGATGCCGCGTGAGGCTCGCCAGTACGAGCCTCGGGTCGCGCTCGATGGTGGCTCGGATGGCCTTGACGTGCAACGGCGGATTGCGGCGGGCGCTAGTCGCTGGCTGGCTCCGGATGGCCACCTGCTGGTGGAGACCAGCCGCAGCCAAGCGGCTGAGAGCGTAGCGATCTTGGAACGCCATGGATTAACGACGCAGCTTGTCACCTCCGACGAGCTCGATGCGACCGCCGTCATTGGCTGGCTGCCGACAGCGTCCCGGACCAGCCTTTGACGTGACCCTCGAACTCCGGCTGGCTCAGCCCTTGCCCGGCTCGTCGACCTTGCGCAGCTCCTCCTCGCCGGTGGCCTGAATCATCTCGAGCAACTTGGCGTCCAGCCCGGGGGAGAACTCCTCCCGGCACTCCGGTGCGATCTCAATCGGCACGCCGTCAGGCACGATCCCAGACACTAGGCTCCTCCTGTGCCGCAGTCCGTGATGGAACTCATCGACCTACTGGACTTGGAGGAGATCGAGATCGGCTTGTTCCGGGCGCGGCAGCCGGACACCCAGTTGCAACGCGTCTTTGGCGGCCAGGTGCTGGCACAGGCACTCATTGCCGCAGCGAGGACGGTGTTGGTTTCTCGGGTACTGCATTCGCTGCACGCTTACTTCCTGGTGCCAGGCCGGATCGACATTCCGATGGTCTATGACGTGGAGTCGGTACGCGACGGCGGCTCGTTCTCATCGCGGCGAGTTGTTGCCCGACAGGGTGGCCAGGTGATCTTCTACTTGTCGAGCTCTTTCTATGAGATGGAAGAAGGCTTTGAACACCTAGACCAGGCGCCGGATGACGTTCCGGCGCCGGAGGAGTGTCCAACGCTTGGGGAGGTGCTCTTCAAGGCATCCGGAAGGCCGGTCTCGTTCTGGGAGCGCGAGTGGGGAGCGCTCGACGTCCGTTACGTCGGCGACTCTCGGCCCGGCGGCGTCCTGATCGATCCGCACCATCCGGCACGCTCTCGCGTCTGGGTGCGCGCCAATGGACGCTTGCCCGATGATCGTCGCGTGCATCACGCGGCCTTGGCCTATGCCAGCGATCTGACCCTGCTTGGCGCAACCACAGTGCCACATGGCGTGTTTGTCGGGTTCAACGTCCAG
>DATDKX010000285.1:0-8139 GCA_036519615.1 Propionibacteriaceae bacterium | reverse complement strand
AAGGATGACGACCAGGCTCGCGATCGAGAACCACCGGAACCATCCTCGGATCGCAACGGCCGCGAGCACGATCGCCACGCTGATGCCGATGCCCCACACCGCGCTTGACGCCCCGTGCATCCAATCGGAGGAGGTTGGTTCGAGCCATCGTGACGTCATCGGGAAGAAGGAGTGGATTGGCAGGCCGAAGGCGTGCGCTGCGATCAGGGCCACGCCCGCCCAGCGCAGGCTCCTGTTCTGCGCATCAGCCCCGGCCCGCCAAACCCCGATCCCGAAGGCGATCAGCAACAGGTCGTGGATTGTGACCACGGTCACCATCCCCGGCCGCACCGGTGAGGCCCTGGCCGTTAGCTCGCTGATCCATTGATCTTTGAAGCTGTATGGCCTGGCTGACTTATAGGCGAACCCCGAAACGATATCCCCGACGACATATAGGGCCGCGGCCGCGAACCCACACATGAGCAGCCCCATTGTGGTCGAACGACTCCGCGATCCGCGAGCCAAGCCCGGGCCTCCTAGACTCGATGACCCCCCCTTGGACTCTCCTCTCGCAGGTCAAAGCCTGTCAACGAGGTACTCCCCCAGATAATCCGCCGACGTGCGGGTGAACTTCGGTGATGACGTGGCCGAGGAGATCACGACCTGACTCAGCCCATCGATCAAGCAGTCGGTCGGGTAACAAACCGGTAACCCATGAAACCGCCCAGGCTGTGGTCGAACGGTCGAGACGATCCGCTATCGGCCGTTCGACTGCGACCGCTGACCGGTCGGCTTATGGCAATTCCCACGGTGCTTGGGGTTGCTACAGGCGCCCTACGCCATCCCCAGCCCGGCCTGAAGCAGAGGGAACCCGAGATCTTCGGTCTGGTGCTGGCCATCAGTGAGGCGGTGGTCAGAACCGCGGTAGTTGCGTGCCGCCCGCTTCCCGCTCGACGCCTGATCCGACGGTGGCACCGAGGCCGCTGCCTACCTGGATTGCGGATCCCGCGAATCGGTGTAAACGCCCCAGGCGTGTCCGTCCAGAGCACGAACGCGGCGCCCCGTCTGATAGTGATCTTGGCGTTAGCTCGGTCTCAGCCGACATCACGGGGAGTACCTTCGACCGGAAGCTATTTCCGGTCATGCCCCGCGGAGTAGGAGGACGACATGAGTGCGTTCACTGTCGAGTTCGAGAACCGTTCCGGTGAGCTCGCCCGTCTCTGTGAGGCCATGGCTGCTCATGGCGTGAACATCGTCGTGTGTGCTGCGGCACACGGCGACACGGGCACGGTTGCGTTCATCGCTGACGACGAGAGGGGTGCCAGGGACGCGCTTGACGGCGCCGATATCGAGTACAACGAGCGGCCCGCCCTCACTATCCGCATGGAAAACGTGGCAGGTGCCGGTGCGAAGGCTTTCCGGAAGCTCGCCGATGCTGGCGTCAACATTGATCTGCTCCTTCCGGTTCGAGTTTCGGCCGAGGAGTTTCTGGCCGTGATCTGTGCCGAGAATCTCGACGCGGCTGCCAGTGCGCTCGGCGATCAGGTAGTCAGCGACTAAGGGGAGTCCTGGTAAGTGCCCCCTCCAGGCCCACGCCACCGCCCGCCGAGCGCCGCTCGAGCGGCTCGATCAGCTCCATGCGCTACAGCAGCAGCACTAGCACCGGGAGCTCTAGGGCCTAAATAAGCAAGCAGCCGCGTGAGCGGCTCAACTGGACACACACCCGTCGGCGCCGTGAACTTGAACGAGGACGGGCCCGGTAGTGGGTCCGCTAACGGCCACTCGGGCACTAGCGCGCTCTGACTTCTTCACAGCTTTGCGCGGCCAACTGTTAGGCCATATCCGCAGACGCTTCGGCGTGGGACTCGGCTCGGAGGGGTCACACCCTCATGTCTGCGCGGGTCGGCGGTGTCTACAGCGGGTGGTTGCTCAACCAGGAGCCCGTGGTCGGGTTTTGCGTTCAGGGTCTCGTATCCATCCGAATCGCGTCGGGCGGGGTGCCGACGCTGGGTCGGCGGGGTTCGTAGGGCCGCCACGCCATTGCGGTTCGGTGGTGCGCAGCGTCGGCGCACGCGAGATCACCCCAAGCTCCGCCGACAAGACACCGCACGGCTTAGCCGAAGGTCGCTCCGCAGGCCGTGGGCGAAGCGGGCTCACTTGGTTTGGACGGCAGCCCGCAGCTACCAAGCGGTTCGGCGCACTAACCTTCCAGAATGCTTCGATCCGCGGAGGTTATGCACACGACGGTTGGTGATATCGACATCGCCTACAACACGCTGGGTGAGGCGACCGACCCTCCCGTGGTGCTGATCTCAGGTCTGGGTGCCCAGCTGATCGCCTGGGACGACGCGTTCTGCCAACAACTGGTCGATCGAGGCTTGTTCGTCATTCGGTTCGACAATCGAGATGTCGGTCTCTCGAGCCATCTCGCCGACCGTCCCACGTCTGATCCATCGGCGGAGACGGCTGGTGCCCCACCAGCAGCCTCCTACACGCTCGCCCACATGGCGGCCGACACGGCGGGCCTCATCGACAACCTCGGACTCGGCTCTGCGCACGTGGTCGGGATCTCGTTGGGCGGGATGATCGCGCAGATTCTGGCGATCGAGCACCCCGAGCGGGTCCGCAGCCTGACCTCGATCATGTCGACAACTGGGCACAACCAGGTGGGCCAGCCGACCGACGCCGCGCGCGCCCTGTTCCTGTTACCCCCGGTGATCACCCGGGAGGACGCCATGGACCGCGCAGTGCTCTTCAACCGCACAGCCGGCTCGCCGGCATATCCGACCGAGGAGACCGAGCTGCGCGACCGAGCGGTGCGCGCCTTCGACCGCGCGTTCAATCCGCAAGGCGTCGCACACCAACTGGCGGCGGCCCTGACTACACCAGACCGAACCGAAGACCTGCGCCGGCTCGACCTGCCGACCCTTGTCATCCACGGCGCTGAGGACCCGGTCATTGCCCTGAGCGGCGGGCAGGCGACCGCAGAAGCGATTCCAGGAGCGGAACTGGTCGTGATCGACGGCATGGGTCATGACCTGCCCCGACCGCTGTGGCCCACCGTAGCCTAGCGCATTGCCGCATTGGTCGCCCGCGCGCAGCAGCGACCAAGATCCACAAGCACCCCGGTGAGCTAGACGTAGAGGCATCGAGGTGGGCGCATGGACCGAGTGTCCTCTTTCCGCGGGCATGTCCGTAGCCCACCTGTCTCGCCGATTCCAGCGCCCGTCGAGGCTCCGTCCACGGCCCAGACGAATGCCCGCTAGAGGGGTCACTGGCTTATGGCATCCGCCGCGCCCATGGCCGTTCCACTGCGGTCGTGGAGCGGGTGCGTCGCCAGAGCTGGGGCGGCATGCCCTGAGCTCTGTCAGCGGCCGCTGACAGGATTGCGGTGATGCTGACCCATCGTCATCTTGACTTGGACGGCTGTTCGGTGTTCTTCCGGGAAGCGGGGCCGCCGGGGGCACCCGTGGTGCTGTTGCCGCACGGCTATCCCTGCTCGTCCTATGAGTTCCGGAACCTCATGCCCCGGCTGGCCGACCGATGGCGGCTACTGGCTCCGGACTTTCCGGGCTGTGGCTACAGCGACACCCCTGACGACTTCCCCTATACCTTCGCCGGCTACGCCGACTTCCTAGACGCCTTCCTCACCGAACTCGGGGTGCAGCGATGCGTGGTGTGGCTGCATGACTTCGGCTCCCAGATCGGGCTTCGGCTGGCCATCTCCCATCCCGAGCTAGTCGCTGGGCTGATCATCCAGAACGGCGACATCTACGAAGACCAGCTCGGCCCCGGCTACGCCCCGCTGCAGGAGCACTGGGACGATCCGAGCCCGCAGCGCCGGGCCATCTTGCTGGAGGCGGTCAGTGAGGACGGCTACCGCGACGAGTTCCGCAACGACCTCCAGGGGGAGCGGCTGGCCCAGCTGCCGCCGGACCTGTGGCAGCTGCACTGGTCCCTCACCACTCCGCGCCGGCGCGAGATCTACACGGATGTGATCGCCGGGCTGCGGGAGAATCTGGCCTGGTTCCCCCGCTACCAGCAGTGGCTGCGTGACCATCAGCCGCCGACTCTGATCCTCTGGGGGCCTCGCGACCGGTACATGCCCGCCGGTGCTGCCCGCGCGTACCTGCGCGACCTGCCCGAGGCTGAGCTGCACCTGTTCGACGACGGCGGCCACTGGCTCCTCGAGACCCACCTCGACGAGGTCGTCCCACTCATCCGAGACCTCCTAGGTCGCATCCCACGCTGACCAAGCCTGAGCCCTGAGCCTTCCCCTCACGGCGACGGGCTGCGCCGACGAACTGTCCGCTTCCGGCGAAGTTGCTTGCGTAGGCGAGCGGCGTCTATGGAAACACCGTTCGAGAATGCGGGGCTTCGGATGGGCCACCAACGCCCAAGGGATCAACATCGGCGGCGGCAACCTGCGGCTCCGTCCCGCCGACATGCTCAAGTTTGCACAGCTCTACCTCGACCACGGCAAGTGGCATGGCAAACAGCTAATTCCCGAGAAGCGGGTAGCGGCTTCGGTCGCGCCAAGCCCCGCCTTCAGCCAGTACGGGTTGATGTGGTGGATGGAAGCGACCCCCACCGGCGATTCGGCGTACGCGGCGATGGGATTCGGCGGTCAGCTGATCGTTGTCGTTCCTAAGCACCGCCTAGTCGTCGCGGTCGCCTCCCAACCACCAAGGACTACGCCACTGACAGTGAGGATGTGTTCGCTCTCGTCTCCGACGTCATCTTGACGACGTTCCACTGATGAAACAGCAGGATCTCCGATCACCAACTTCAAAGACCGGACCAACTCAGCTCAGGTCCGGTGGGGCTGACTGTTGAACAGCGATCCGACTAGTCGCTGCGACGTCCCGCAGCCCGGTCGCCCTTCGGAAAGCATTGGGCCAACTACCTGTGCGCCAGGGTGAGGACCGCGGTCAAGGCCTTCAGGACTGCCCCGACCCTGGTGAGACCGGCACACCGCGGAGCACGACCTGCCGCACATGCCGCAGGGCGGTGAGGTCGGCGGACAGGTCGCCATCTATGACTATTACGTCGGCGTCGTAACCGCGCCGAAGGCGACCCTTCGACCGGCCGAGCCCGATCGCGGCAGCTGCACTGCTGGACGCAGCGACGAGCGCCGGCACGGTGCCGGTTACCTGGCCGAGCTCGATCACCGCCTCGGCGTACCTACCGTGAGCCTTGACGCGGCCGATGCCCGCGTCGTCACCGGAAATGAATCGGACGCCGAAGGCTGTCATCTGCCGCACAACCGACATCCGCATCTCGACGAAAAACTCAGGCGTGACAGCATCGCCAAGCGTCTGCTGAATGCGCTGCGACGCCGGCGCCAAGGATTCGGCATTGACGCCACCGAGGGTAGGACACACCGCAATACCGCCGGCAGCCAAAGCAGCCAGCTGCTCCTCAGTTGCATGTGCCTGGGGCGGACCCCCTTCGGCCGAGCGGATCACATACGACGCGTGTTCAATGCCGTCCACGCCGACAGCCACGGCCTGGTCAACCGCAGCGGCCGCATGCGCGTGGGCGGTGACCGGCAGACCGGCGGCGTGCGCCCGCTCGACCAGCAGCCGCAGCTCCTCGATCGAGAACTGCGGGACGAACACGTCGGTGCCCGTCGTGACCATGCCGCCGCTAGCCATCACTTTGACCACGTCAACCTGTCGCTCCACCCGCTCCCGTACGGCAGCCACGATCTCGTTCGCGCCGCTGACCTCGCCGCCGAGATAGCCGCAGTGGCCACCCGGGGTGGTGATCGGTGGACCGGAGGCAACGATCCACGGCAGCCCGTCGTCAACTTGTCGCTGCGCGTCTCGCCATTGCACTACGCTGAAGCGCCGGTCGCCGAGGTCACGGACCGTCGTCACCCCGGCGGCGAGCTGGCGTCGCAGCGCCTCGACTACCACGGCATCGATTTCTGCCGACGAGTACCCGGCGGCGCGCTCCAGCGCCATCACCTCGCTGTCGCCGACGAGGTGAACATGCACATCGATCAGCCCCGGCAGCACGGTCGCGTTGCCGTAGTCGACCAGCTCACAATCGGAGGGCGGCTGGTACGCGGCCGGCTCGAGTCCGACGATGCGCCCGTTCTCGAGGAGCACAGTGGCACCACCGGGCCGGAAATCTTCGCCATCGAAGGCATGATTTGCACGGACCGCGAACACACTGTATGGCTACCCAACCCACCGGCGCCTGTCAACGCGCTCCCAATGTGAGGAGCCAGCGCGAGGAGTCTTCGCCTGTGCGAAGAACTCTGACCAGCCTGCATGTCCTTCTGACGCTCGGCCGTGTGAACCTTCCGTGTGATACCCGTTCGTGCGGAAGGCGTCCCGGTAGACCGTTGGCTTGCGGCACATGATCTGCGCCACTGCAGCAAGCGTGACAAATGGAAGTTGGGATCAAGCGGTACTCGAGGACAAGCCGAATAATCACTCTCCGAGACTGAGCCGAAACAGCTCACCAGCCTTCGCCATCAAACCCTCGGCATGCTTTCGCCGGCGTGGCGCTTCACCTTCATCGGTGCAGCATTCGCTGTCGCGCGAACGTTATGGCCATCGCATCGGCCCTGTCCCGTGACGGCAGTCCTTGCTTGCCCATCCCGTCTTCGATTCGATCTTGATCCGGCCGCGGGAGTCGATGCCCCACTTGATCGAGCCAAGCTGAGCGGCGAGCTTGTCGTCATCAGGTTCGACGTCGATCTCGCCCTGCTCGAACCGCTCACTGAGCTTCCAGTCGTGTCGGCTCGAGAGTTGACGACCCGTTCCTTGTCGATCGACGCCTCCCCACCGTTGTACGGCATGACCGGAAGTTCGATTCGAGTTCGCCCAGGCGATCCACCATTCCGCCGCCGACACCGGGAACGTCCATGATCGCCCGCGCCCAGTCGTTCTTTCCGGCTTCCTCATCGACGTCTCGCGTCGCCTTGGGCATGAGACCGTGGACGAATGCGCTGTAGGGCTCGTTGATCAGGCGCTACGACTCAGCGGCGATCTTGCCGAAGACGAGCGAGCTCTTACCGGATCGAAAGACGCCCGTGAACGCAGTCAGCCGCCGCTTCGGGATGTCGACATCGACGTTGCGCCAGTTGTTCTCCCGAGCACCCCGCACCCGGATCAGTGGGTGCTGTCGGCTCGATGGGCAGTCGCGGCGTGGACGGACGGCCTTTCGACACCTTAGGCAGGAGCACCGACACATGGGCAGGATGGGTCTATGCGATACGTCGAGTTGCGCCGGCACACAGACAACGACGGCGACAAGCTCAGTGAACAGGGCGTCGCAGACGCTGAGGCCATTGGCCGGACCGGGCTGAATCCGCCGTACGCGGCGTTTGTATCCACGGGCGCCGAGCGCGCCACCGAGATGCTCCGCATTCTGCGCCGGGCAGCTGGTCAGGACGAGATACCGATCACGACAGAGACGGGGCTGCGGTCGAGTGTCGAGGACCGGTGGCGAGAAGCCGCCAAGGTAGCCGGCAGGGGAGCCTCGATCGAGGAGATGCGCGCGGTCGACCCCGATCTTGTCGAGCGCGAGACCCAGCTGCTCGGCTCAGCGCTTCAGCGGGTGGTCGAAGGCCTGCCCGAGGGTGGGCGGGCACTGGTTGTCGGCCACAGCCCGACAAACGAGGCGGCCGTCTCCGGACTGGTCGGGGAGACGATCGCCGCCATGGGCAAAGGTGAGGGAGTGCTCGTTGTCGAAGAGCGCGGTCGGTACGAAGTGCGCCCACTTTAGTGACCATCGAAGTCCTCCCAGGACGCGTGGAGACAGCAGGGAGGGCTTAATGCCGCCGAATGGAATCAGCCGTGAACACCAGGTGGTGGTTATAACGACTGTCGCAAGCGCCACTCCCTCGTCCCTGAAGGCTCGGCACCACCGGCCTGAGTGCTAGCACCACAATCGATACGTAGTCGAGCACTGGCGTCCCGGTTGACGTTCGGCTTGCGACAGCGGTGGTCCAGTAGCTCCGTCGGATTGCTGAGGCGGTGGACGCCTGGATCCCCCCTTCGCGCTATCGCACCTGTTAGGGCCGGTCAGCGGCGCGCGGCTGAACGCCAAGGACACGGCCATCTACATCAGTCACATAACGTCCCGCAGACAGATCGAGCAAGACGAGCGCGTTGCCAAAGGGATCATTGACGACGGCGAGTC
>DATDKX010000284.1:0-2484 GCA_036519615.1 Propionibacteriaceae bacterium | reverse complement strand
CACCCTTGCTACCGGACGAACTGTCCTCGCCCACACCGGCGGGCGGCAGCATGTCGGGACGCATCACGGTGCGATCTCCGATCTCGCCGCTCTCGAGATCGCTGGGATCGTCCAGATCTGGGAATGCGCTGGCGGTTTGCTCGGCGAGAGCCGACAAGCTGGCCAATTGGCTCAGGACTGCCTGCTTGCGCTGGTGCAGCAACTCGGTCTCACGACGCAACTGCTGCTTCCGCCATGCGAACTCCTGCTGGGTCCGCTCGTTGATTGCGGCGGCCTGCTTCTTGGCGGTGGCGATGCGCGCCTCGGCCTCCTGGGCAGCCCCATTCTTGGTCTGCTCGGCTTCGACGAGAGCCTCGGCCCGAATCCGGGCAGCTTCTCCCAGGTCGGCCTCGAGGCGCTCTGCCGATTCGCTGTGGTATTTGGTTGCCTCGGCAAGCATCGCCGCGGTTTTCTGCTGCGCCTCGTCATGGGTCACCTTCAGCTGCTCGACCGCCTGCTCGCGCTCAGTTGCCACCTTTGATCGAGCCTCTGCCGCTTCGCGCTCGACGGTCCGGCGCAGGTTCTCAGTGTCGAGGTAGGCATTCTGGCGAGTTGCCTGGGCCTCGTGATCGGCCTCGCGACGGATCGATTCGGCTTGCCGACGAGCGGCCGCGATGAGGGAGTCGGCTTCGGCCTTGGCCTTCTCGACCTGTACCTGAACCTCGTCACGCAACTTGGCGCGAAGTTGATCAATCTGAGCGGCGCCACCGGTCTTGATGGCATCGCCCTCGCGGGCCGCATTGTTCCGCAGCCCGTCAGCCTCGCGCCGCGCTTGCTCCTTGAGTTTCTCGACCTCGATCGTTGCGTTCTGTACGAGCTCGCGCGCTTGTTCCTGAGCCAATCGAAGGATGTCGTTGGCGCGCCCGCCGAGGTTGGCGTAGTCAACGTCTTGGTCGGGTCTGTCGGGGGCCGAGGCGAGTTCATCTTGGAGCACGGTCACCTGCTGCTCGAGCTGGGCAGAGTGTCTCCGGGACTTGACGACGCTCTCCTCAAGAGTGCGGACGTAATCGTCAACGGCCGTTCGGTCGTAGCCTCGCAGTGCGGTCGGAAAGTTCCCGACTGCGCTTGCTGTGTCGTCGAACAGGCCAAGCCCCGTGTTGTCTGATGCGTTCACCGCAAGAAGCCCTCTCCGAGAATAGGTATTGACGCCGAGTCTGTGCCCGCGTGAGCGACGGCCATTCGCTCAGCCGTTATGCGGATCCGCCGCGGCGTGCTCGACCAACTCGAGCAGAACGCCGCCAGTGTCCTCAGGGTGGACAAAGTTGATCTGCGAGCCACGGGTACCGGCTCTTGGTGCATCATAGAGCACCCGTACACCGCGGCGACGCAAAATCGAGGATGCGGACCGGACATCTGAAACAGCGTAAGCCACGTGGTGTATCCCAGGTCCACGTCTCATGAGAAAGCGGTTGAGCACCGAGTTCTCCGTCAACGGCATCAGCAGCTGAAGCTGGTTTCCCACCTGTCCGGCGGCGCTGTTGGCAAGCATGACCTCGGCTACTTGTTGCTCAGCGTTGTCCTCACGGTGCACGACCTGCAGCCCGAGCACGTCACGGTAGAAGGGAATCGCCGACTCCACATCGGCGACGGCAATGCCGACATGATCAAGACCAAGCAGACCAGGTAGCGCAGCGGCGAGATCGGAGGGCTCTCTGGTCATGCACATTAGAGTGCCAGACTGGGGTCTGACCAAGTGCCGGACGTGATCGTCAGCCCGAGGCGGCGAGCTGGGAGGTGCAGGATGGGATCAGTGATTGTCGGTGGGGCGCGTACGCCGATCGGCAAACTGCTGGGTGGCCTGAAGGATGTATCGGCCACCGATCTTGGCGGCTATGCCATCGCGGCGGCACTGGAGCGTTCAGGGGTTTCTCCGGAGCACATCGACTACGTGGTGATGGGTCAGGTCCTGCAAGCCGGCGCCGGTCAGATTCCGGCTCGGCAGGCGGCGGTGAAGGGCGGGATCGCTATGTCGGTGCCAGCCGTGACGATCAACAAGGTGTGTCTGTCAGGACTGAATGCAGTTGCCCTTGCTGACCAGCTGATCCGCGCCGGTGAGTGCGACGTGGTCGTCGCCGGCGGCATGGAGTCGATGACCCAGGCACCGCATCTGCTGCAAGGTTCCCGGTCCGGATACAAGTACGGCAACGTGACGATCATCGATCACATGGCCTATGACGGACTGTGGGATGTTTTCACGGACCAGGCGATGGGGTCGCTGACCGACACCTGCAACCGGGGTGAGCAACTCGTCAGCCGCGAAGATCAAGACGCCTTCGCTGCACGCTCCCATCAGCGTGCGGCCGCTGCTACAGCCAGTGGCGCCATGGGAGAAGAAATCGTCGAGGTCCGTGTCCCGCAGCGGCGCGGTGACGATGTGGTGATCAGCAAAGATGAAGGAATTCGTGAGGGTGTCACCGCGGAGTCGCTTGCCAAACTCAAGTCCGC
>DATDKX010000283.1:0-2466 GCA_036519615.1 Propionibacteriaceae bacterium | reverse complement strand
ACATTCCTGGCGAAGATTCCGATCCAAGCACAAACGGGGCCCGGCAGCGGATGCGGGTGCCTCTTTATCCAGGCTCCCCCTGCCCAACATGTGACCAACCGTTCGACCTGCCCAACCCACGGTGCTCAGCCGCACGATGGCACGGCGGCGGGGAGGCCTGAGATGCACCTCGACTGGTCCCACCCCAACCACTGGAACCGACGCCGACGCCAGCCCTGCCGCCTCTGCGGTAACCCCTCGTTCCTTCTCGATGACCTGGCCCGCCCCGCACACAAGGTCTGTGTCGAGGATGCGGTGATGAACCGGCGCCATCTCCAGGTGGTGCGACCATGACCGCTGCCCACATCGCCACTGATCAGCTCACCCGCGCACTCCTCGACATGGCAGCGAGAGGCGAACGCGCGCACTGTTCAGATCCCGCCTCACACCATTTGTGGTTGTCCGAGCACGACGGCGAGCGGCGGCTGGCAGCGCTCATGTGCTCGGGCTGTCCCATCGAACCGTGTATCACGGCGCAACACTCGCGCCTCTGTTCACAGAGAGGCAGACGCGCAGTTGCGTGTGGCTCGTCGTAGTGTGATTGTCGGTGAAACCGATGGGCTTGGGAAGTGGTCGGACTTGAATTCATCATTGCCGGGACGGATATTCATCAGCTACCGACGTCAGGAAACGGCCTGGCCGGCTGGACGACTGTATGACGTGTTGGTGGAGAATTTCCCCGCCGAACAGGTCTTCAAAGACGTCGACAACATCGACCCGGGCGACGAGTTCGTCGAGCGCATCAAAGCGGCGGTCGGGTCATGTGATGTGCTTCTGGCGCTGATCGGCCCCCAGTGGCTAACGATGACGGACGAGGACGGTCATCGTCGCCTCGATAATCCCGAGGACTATGTCCGGCTGGAAATTGAGACGGCGCTAACGCGGAAGATTCGGGTGATTCCGATCCTGGTGGACGAGGCGCGGATACCCCGCGCGAACGAATTGCCTGCCACCCTGGCCCCGCTGGTCGGCCGGAACGCGGTCGAGATCGACCCCATCACCTTCGACACCAAGCGGCTGATAGCCACGGTGCAAAAGACACTGGCAGAGGTGAAGGTTTCCGACACCACCGCAGCGTCGGCAGCGCCGACATCGACAGCCAGACCCGATCAGTCGAGCCAGCAGATCGCTCAAGCCGCCGAACTCACGGAGCAACGACCCCGGCGGCAGACCGAGGAGCAGGCCCGGCAGGAAGCCAAAGGAAAAGCCCGCCGAGAAGCGGAAGAACACACCCGGCAGCAAGCCGAAGAACAACCCGCCCTGAACCGGGGAATTCCCAGCGTGAACAAAATCATCGGAACGATCATCACTATCCTGGTCGCCCTCATTATCGTGATCGTGATTCTTCAGCTCACCTGATTGCAGAAGCGGCCTCTCACCTTCCCTTTCACATCATGGCATTTTCTCAACGATGTCGCGTCCAACTCTGGTGTGCGCAACATGTTTGCGTGTGCGGGCCGGAGGGCCGTTTCTTTTGGTGGCGCATCTTCGGAACCGGCGGGTCTTCGCATCTCTGCCTCCGGGATGCTCAAGGTAAAATCCCTGGTAAACCTGCTAGTTAGGTAGGGAATGTGGTTGAGGATGTGCCGGAGCCGCCTGGAGGCCTAGGGGAGCCGGGTGTTCGGCTTTGGACCTCTGTAGCCGGCGAGTTTGTGTTGAATGCTGGCGAGCTTGAGATTCTGCGTCAGGCGTGCCGTACTAGTGATGAAATCACGTCCCTTGAGGCTGAGTTGGGTGGCTCGTCGCTTGTGGTTGCTGGCTATGCCGGGCAGCCGCGGCCGAATCCGTTGTTGAAGATCATTCAGGATCATCGCTTGCTACTGCGCCGGCTGGTCGACTCTTTGAATCTTCCTGATGAGGGTGAGGAGTCGGGGATGCGTCCAGGCCAGAGGCATGCTCGGGTGGCGGCTAATGCTCGTTGGCGGCCGGTGCAGAACAGCAAGGTTGCTGAGCTGAGAGGTGAGGCTTCCTGATGGCTACCCATCGTCGTCCGCCGTTGACTGTGGCGCCTCCGCCAGAGTTGGTGTCTTTCGATCTTGATGAGTGGCCGGCTGGGGAGTGGTGGCAGTCGTTGGAGTTGTGGGGTCGGGCTTGCATGGCGTTCGCCCGGGCGCATCCGGGTTCGGCGTTGGGGTCTGCGTTGGATGTGTTGCGTGAGAAACGCCGTCTGTATGAGGCGCATCGGCGTTCTGAGTGGGAGGCCGGCCTAAATGGCCGTGCGTCGTAGGCCGCCGGTTGAGGGTCCGCCGGTTGAGCTACTCACGTTTCGTGGCGACGACTGGATTAGTGGGCCCCTATGTCAACGGCTCGCAGGTCGCTGGATTCACTTCCTGCTTGTTTAGGGGGTGAGAGTCCGGCGGGGTTTGTGGCAGGTACTCTCCTGGGAGGTGGGTGTGGTGGAACGCCGCAGCGAAGAGCAGGGTGTTG
>DATDKX010000282.1:0-8100 GCA_036519615.1 Propionibacteriaceae bacterium | reverse complement strand
ACACCACCGGCAGCTCAAGCGGGATGCCGCCCGCCTCGTAGACACCGTTCTTCACCGATGCGGCCACTTCGGTCAGGTGGGCGTTGCACGGAGTGAGGTCCGAGGCCGTATTAGCGATTGCGATATGCGGACGGCCAGTGAACGCGTCACCCGGCACCCCGCGACGCATCCACGCGCGGTGGATATAGGCGTTGCGGTCATCACCGGCGTACCACTGGGCGCTCCGCAGCCGGATTCCGTCGTTCGACGAGGACATGGTTCCTTCCTAGCCGAGGGGCGACGGCGAGTCGAGGCTCTTCGGCAGGCTCAGAGGGCAACGCCCCCTTGGCCGAACGAAATAATGACTTCGATGAGCACACGGAGCATGCGCGCGTACGTTCTGAACGCGCCGGGGGAGTGGGTGCAGGAAGTGCCGGCCCCAGGATCTGCTGATCGTCGTTGCCACCGGCGGACGACCGGTCGGCGAGTCGCGAAGGGGCCTGCCAGACAACGTCCGAGTGGCCGAGATGCTGCCGTACTCCGAGTTGCTTCCCAAGACCGATGTAATGGTGACCAACAGCGGCTACGGCGGCGTCTAGATGGCCTTGGCTAATGGGGTGCCGTGGTTGTGGCCGGCGCGAGGGAGGACATGCCGGAGGTGGCCACCCGGGTCGCTTGGTCCGGGAGTGGTGTCAACTTGCGGGTCGAGCGGCCGAAGCCGGACCAGATAGCCGAGGCGGTTTCGAATGTCCTGACCAAGCGGCCCAGCTACAGGAACAACGCCCGCCGGCCAGCCGAGGCAATCTCCAAGACGGACCCTCTGCACACCCTGGATCAGATTCTTGAGCACCTCAGCGAACGCCCCGGCCGCTAGCGCGGCGGTCGCCGAATGACCGCCTGCGTGTCGGTTCGATGCTGAGGTCGCACCTTGTCACATACGCTCCGATTGAACAGACTCCTGTAAAGAGGTGAGACATGCCGAGGCTCGAGGCTTATCGGTTCGGCCACCTCGTCGTGGACGGTGAAGAACAGACGCGGGACCTGATCGTGCTGCCTGAGCGTGTCGTCACGAACTGGTGGCGCGCAGACGGACACCGACTTGTCCTTGACGACCTCGAAGACGTCCGTGAGGATCTTCCGGAACATCTGCTCGTGGGTACCGGTGCGTACGGGCGCATGCGTCCCGATCCCAAGGCGGTCGAGCAGCTTCAACGCGACGGTGTCAAGGTTGAGGCCTTGCCGACGGCGGACGCGGTTCGCCGTTACGGCGAGCTCGATCCTCGCCGAACGGCCGCGGCACTCCACCTGACCTGCTGAGTCTCCTCAGGCAGATCGCCCGATGCTCTGGATGGGCAGCACGTGCATTCGGCGCAGCGCACTGAGCAGCTCCTCCCGGCCAACCGGCTTGACAAGGTAGTCGCCGGCCCCGGCCGCCAGTCCACGGGACCTCTCGTCCACGATGGAGGCGATGATCACAGGCAGCCCCTGAGTCTTCGGGTCAGCCCGCAGCTCCTCCAGTACTCTCCAGCCGTCCATGCCGGGAAGCAGGATGTCCAGCACCGTGGCCACAGGCTTGAGGCGATGAACAGCATCGAGGCCCTCCTTCCCGTCGCGGGCCCGGACGACCCGTACGCCATTACCGGAGAGATAGGCGCTCATCAAGTCGAGGGACGCGCGGTCGTCGTCGATTAGGACGACTACAGGATCCCGGTCGTCGTAGCGGCCGGGGCCGACCGATACGCCAGCGGCCTGCAGGGGGACGGTGAAGCCGAACGTGCTGCCGACTCCGACCTCGGTCTGCAGGGACATCGTGCCGCCCATCAGGGTGACGATGCGACGGCACAAGGTGAGGCCGAGGCCTGTGCCCTCCTCTCGCGACGGACTCCGTTGCCCTTGCTGGAAGGACTCGAAGATCCACTCCCGGTCCTCGGGGCGGATTCCGATTCCGTCGTCAGTCACCGTAACGGCCAGCCGCTGACCGGTGCGAACGGCCCGCACCGCGACGCGGCCGCCGTTGGGGGTGAACTTCACCGCGTTGCTGAGCAGGTTCAGCATCACCTGCTTGAACCGGAGCTCGTCGGTCTCGATGAGATCGAGGCTCGGGTCCATCTCGAGCGTGACCGCGATGCTATGCAGCGCGGCCCGCTCCCGCACCAGAGCGATCGCGTGCTCGATCGTCCCGCGGAGCGAGAAAACCGACACTTCCAGCTCCATCCGCCCAGCCTCCACTTTGGAGAGGTCGAGGATCTCATTCAGCAGCTCTAGCAGGTGCTTCCCCGAATTGAGGATGTCGCGCAGGTATTCATCCTGACGCTCGTTCAGCTCACCGAACATCCGCTCGAGCAGTACCTCGGAGAATCCGATGATGCGTTCAGCGGTGTTCTCAGCTCAGGCGACATGCTGGCCAGAAAGTCCGACTTGTGCTGGCTAGCCACCTGGAGCTCGGCGGTCTTGCGCTCGAGCTCGCGAAACACCCTGGCGTTGAAAACCGCCAGTGCCGACTGGCCGGCGAACGTCTCCATGAACTCCTTGACCTCGTCGGTGAACTCCCCGGGGGTCTTCCGCCGGACCACCGTGGCGCCGATGATCTGGCCGCCCCGCAGCACCGGAACCGCGAGGACGGAGGGCCAGCCGTCCTCGAACAGGAGCTGCAGATGAACATCCCTTTCGGCCAGCGCGATGTCGGGTATCCCGATCGGCCGCCCCTCACGGGCGGCCATCCCGACTAGGGTCTCGTCTAGCTCGATCCGGAGGCGGCGTAGCCCAGCCAGCAAGTCCGGGCTGGCGGGGTAGGTCGTTCTGGCCAGGAAGCAGCGCTCCGCTTCGACGTATTCCATGATCGAACCGCCGTCGCACTCCGCGAACCGGACGGCGTTGAGGATGATCTTGAACAGCACGTCGTCGAGCACCAGGGTCGAGCTCACGGTCTCTCCAACCTCACTCAGAGCCTGCAGCTGCTCCACCTTGCGGGCGAGTTCGAGCCGCCGAGCCTCCAGAGCCCTTACGAGGTGGACGTTCCGGACGGCAGCGGCGGCTTGGGCAGCGAACGTCCGGAGCATCGTTGTGGTCGGTTCGTCAAACGGTTCCACTTTGGTCCGCCACAGGCTGATCGCGCCGACCACCTCGTCGTCGATGATGAGCGGCGCTGAGATCAAGGTCCTGTAACCCGCGATCTCTTGGACGTCGCGGCGGCCGTGCTCGGGGTCGGTGAGTACATCAGTGACCTGATGGATCCGCCGGTCCAGGGCGACCCGGCCCGCGATGCTATCGCGGTCCCGTCTGGCACAGTCACGCACGAGAAGCGACACACGAGACCTTCTGTCTCGAGCGGAGCTGTATCGGAGACCTGCCCGGGTGGGAGTGGATGTAGGAGGTGCGGTGCGTGCTCGGGCAGGATGAGCGGCCGGATCCGGCTCAGGCGAAGTCAAACACCAGCGGGAAGGCGAGGACGACTGTCCAGGCCCAGACGGCATACACGATCAGGTAACGGGTCTGCCAGTGTTCCAGACGGGCGAAGGGCATCCGGCCACGCAGGAAGCCGACGAACAGCCATGCAGACCACGCCAGGTTGGTGAGCAGGATGACGTTCTCACCCAGGGCCGCCGTCTTGTTGGGGGTGAAGCCCCATTCGGTGATCCGGCCGGTGATCGCCAGCAGCACCATAACGTCGATGATCAAAGCGGTGACCACCAGCGCGAGCTGCAACTTGTCGAACAAGCCGGGCCTGGTCGCACGGTCGCGGGCCGAGATGGCGTACAACAGCAGGCCCAGCACGACGACGAGCAGTAGGTCGAAGATGATCAGCACATCGCGCTCGACGTCGATTCCCTTCTTGGTCCAGATCATGGCGACCAGGAACGCGAGCAGTGCGGCTACGAACAGCGGGGTGAAGACGCGGGTCAGCACCGGTGCCATGTTCTCGATCACGCTCTGTTTGGCCTCCACAAGCCATGCTGAGACGACGACCGCCGCCATGGCGCCGCACGGCAGCAGCCACGATGTGACGAATCGCTCGGCATTGAGACCGATGGCGTCGAAGGTGCCGATCGTGAAGGCCGTGAGGACGCCGCCGCCCAGTCCAATGAGGACGAAGTAGATCAGCCACTCGCCCGTGAACCGGATGAAGTCCATTCGGCGCCGGTCCAAGCGCCAGTCACCTGCCATATAGGCGACGCCGACGACCAGCCACAGCGCGATCGGCAGGTGGATCGCCGTCAACACAGTCGTCTGTGAGTTCTCGGCCAGTGGATAGGCGTTTGCGCCGACCGCGCCGACGACGAACAGCGCCGCGAGCACCGCGATGACCCGCAGGCCGAGCCGGCGCTGCCAGGCGAAGTACGCGGCCAGTGGCGGCAAAGCGAAGAGGCTCAGGTTTCGCGCGTAGAAGCTGGCATCCTCATCGGTTATGTCAAGGCCGAACAGGGCCGGCACCTTGATGGCCAGTGCTGCGACGGCCGCACAGAGCACCATGACAGGCAGCTCGCGACGGGAGCGAGCCGCTGCGGGCAGGTCCGGCTCTGCGGGCAGCACGAGTTGCTTCCACAGCCGCTCGGAATGCTCGCGGGCGAACTCGCGCGACACCTCATCGAGGCTGCCCATGCGTTTGACGGCGATGAGGAACGCCTCGTCGGGTTGCAGGCCCGCGTCGGTCAGCTCGGTGATCCGGCTGCGCAGGTGGTCCTCCAGCTCCTCGGCATCCGTGTGGTGCAGCTCTCGGCGGCCGTGCACGTAGGCCCGCCACTCGGCGATCTGGTTCTCCAGATCGTTGTCGCTGTCGACGGTCATTGTCCCGCCCCCCATGCCGGTGCCGTGATCGGCCTCATGGACTGTGTCGTGCTCCATACGCCCCGCAGGGCATCGACGACTGTGGCCCATTGGCGGCGCTGCTCGGCGAGCTCGGCCCGGCCCTGGTCGGTGATGCGGTAATACTTGCGCCGGCGTCCCCCGGGAGGGGCCTCCCAGGCCGACTCGACGTGGCCAAGCCGCTCCAAGCGGTGCAGCAGCGGGTAGAGCAGGCCGTCGGTCCACTCCAGCCGGCCGCCCGACAGTTCGTTGACCTGCTTGAGGATTGCGTAGCCGTAGCTTTCACCTTCGTCGAGGATTCCCAGCACGAGCGGCGTTGCCGACGCCGCAACTAGGTCTTTGGCAATATGCATGTGACGCCTAACCCTAGGACTGCAATGCATGGTAGTTCTAGGTATAGCGATGGTGCAATCCTAGAAATCGAGACTCAGTGATGTCTGACCCGTCGTGCGGCGCCGACCTTCGATATGAGCGGTGGCCCACCTGCGCTGGGGTTAGCCTGAGGCCGACGATCACCACGGCGATGATCACACCGCGTGTAGCCAATAAGTCCACGTTTCCTGGTGCCACGAGTCGACTCGTCGGCTAGGTTGAATCGGCCTAATTCAAGCAGTCAGGAGGCCTCCCGGTGAGTGAGTCGAGCGGACCCAGCAACTGGAACCAGAAGATCATCGAGGAGTTCCACGCGAACGCGGGCAAGGTCGGAGGCTACTTCGAGGGTGCCCACATGATCCTCATCCACCACATCGGGGCGCGCTCTGGCATAGAGCGTGTGAACCCGCTCACCTATCTGCCTGATGGGGACGACATGATCATCGCGGCGACCAAGAGCGGAGCTCCGACGAACCCGGACTGGTATTACAACCTCAAGAAACACCCTCGAATCACAGTCGAAGTAGGAACCGCGACGTTTCCGGTCCTCGCGACAGAGGTGACCGGAGAGGAGCGCAACGAACTGTGGCGCCGGCTCATCGAGCTGCGTCCGGGGTTCGCCGCGTACGAGACCAAGACATCACGCGTCTTTCCGATGTTCAGGCTGACACGGCTCTCGTAGCCGGCCGGATCATCGCGGCGCGCTCCGCGTGGATGCGTGCTTGGAGGAAACGAATTACGCCGGTGCCCCGATCACTGACTCATAGGCATCGAGTACGTCGTTGATGAACTGATCCTTTGCTTCGACGGGCCAGCCGTCGGTCCACGGGCCAAAGGTTCCCGGACACCAAGCCGCGAAGCCGTCCCGCCAAAATTCCACAGGTCATCCTCGACAGAGGGCCTCTTCACGGTGAGCCCTGCTGACTCGGCCAGAGCGCGAAGCCTATCGGGACGGCGATGCTCTGGCGACGCGCTTCGCGCGCAAGGGAACTCTCAGTGCGACCGATCGGCTGCCTCTCGAAGGGGCCACATTGCCGACCGCTGTCGAAACTACGCGAGCCGGCGATGCCGCCGTCCAATTCGGCGATCTGCACGACCATTTTCTTGAGCTGCTCGCGCATCGCGCTTGGGATCCGCCGCCGTCGTCGTCGCTCGCAGAGGAAGAACGCCTCCGCTCTCTTCGTGCACATTGCTCGCTCCGCTCGCTGAGGCTGGCGCTTGTGAGCCGCTGTCTTCCTCGCTCGCTCGCAGACGAGAGACGTGTCTGCTCCCTCGCTCGTCCAGGACAGCGGCGCGCCAGCCTGGCTCCGTGCGCCGGCGCGCGATTACCGACGCTCGCAGCTTGATGTCGGATTTCCGCCAGATATGTCGTTGGCCGGGTGTAATTCTCGATAGGTGCATGAGGATTTCGACCGCTGCTACCGGGCGGTCCAGTCAAAGGACGCGCGGTTCGATGGCTGGTTTGTCACCGCGGTGCTGAGCACCAAGATCTACTGCCGTCCCAGTTGTCCGGCTCGATCGCCGTACGCCCGCAATGTCAGCTTCTATCCGACCGCGGCCGCGGCGCAGCGTGCCGGATTCCGCGCGTGCAAGCGCTGCCGTCCGGACGCTTCACCGGGCTCTCCTGAATGGAATACGCGGGGCGACGTCGTGGCGCGGGTGATGCGGCTCATCTCCGACGGCGAGGTCGACCGCGCCGGTGTCAGCGGGCTGGCGGCCCGGGTCGGCTACACCCCCCGCCAGCTTGAGCGTCTCTTGCAGGCCGAGGTCGGCGCCGGTCCGCTCGCGCTGGCTCGCGCGCAACGTGCACAGACCGCCCGGATACTGATCGAAACCACCGAAGTGCCGTTCGGTGATGTCGCATTCGCAGCTGGATTTGCCAGCATCCGCCAGTTCAACGACACCGTGCGAGAGGTCTTTGAGACCACCCCGACCTCGCTGCGTAGGCGGGTGAGGGCCCGCTCGGGTCGGGAGGCCCCGGCCGCGACGGGAGCACTGTCTCTCCGCCTGCCAGTGCGAACCCCATTCGCCTACGAGGGTGTGTTCGGTCACTTGGCGGCCACAGCAGTGCCCGGCTGCGAAGAGGTGCTCAACGGCGCATACCGGCGCACGCTGCGACTTCCGTACGGCAGCGGAATCGTCAGCCTGACGCCCACTCCTGATCACGTCCGTTGTGTGCTGGCGCTGGATGACTTTCGCGACGTGTCGGCCGCAATTGCCCGTTGCCGTCGGTTGCTCGATCTCGATGCCGATCCGGAGGCGGTGGTCGAGGCCCTGGGCGCCGACGCCGACTTGCACGCACTGATCGCCAAGGCGCCCGGCCAGCGCATACCGCGTACGGTCGATGAGCCGGAGCTGGCGCTGCGGGTGATCCTCGGCCAACAGGTGTCGATCAAGGCGGCGCGTACCCACATCGGCCGGCTTGTTGCCGCCTACGGGCAGCCCGTCACCGACTCGGCCGGCGGTCTGACGCACGTTTTCCCAGCGGTAGAGGAGCTCACGGACATCGATCCGGCCCATCTGGCCTTCCCCAAGCCTCGGCAGCGTTCGGTCGCTGCATTGATCGATGCGCTGGCCGACGGGCGGGTCGCCTTGCATCCGGGTTGTGACTGGAACCGGGCTCGGGAGCACCTGGCGGCCCTGCCCGGTGTCGGTCCCTGGACGGTTGAGGTCATCGCTATGCGTGCTCTTGGCGATCCCGACGCGTTCCCTGCCAATGATCTCGGTGTTCGGCTCGCCGCCAAGCAGTTGGGGCTGCCAGAAAACGCGCGCGCCCTTACGGAGCGGAGCTCCCGCTGGCGCCCCTGGCGGTCCTACGCCACCCAGCACCTGTGGACTGCTCTCGACCAGTCTGTGAACGATTGGCCGCCGAAGAAGGAGAGATGATGCCTGCAATGCAATTCCGCACAGTGAATAGTCCGGTCGGTCCGCTGACGCTGGCCGGCA
>DATDKX010000281.1:0-5343 GCA_036519615.1 Propionibacteriaceae bacterium | reverse complement strand
GATCGGCAGGCTCAGCACCGTGATCCCGAGTCCGATCGTCACGCCCCATCCGGTCAACGCTCGGCGCCGGAACCCGATGATCAGCAGCCCCAGAAACACCACGACGATCAGCACCAGCAGCCCTACCGCCCAGGTGCCGGGATAGCTGAGCACCGTATTCGGTAGCACCGTAAAGGCCACCAACTCGCGCTCGCTCGGCTGCGGATCCAGGGCGGTGTTGCCGAAATGCCGGGCAGGGCAAGGGTGTTGTCACCGTGGGCCTGCAGGTTGGCGACATCAAGGTTGGCTGGGCTGTCGCGTACGGTATGGTACGCGTCCCCGCCACCAAGGATTAGTGATCCGATGCCGCCGGCTGCCGCGTCCTTGGTTGCGATGCTCAGCTCGGGGCTGGCGATCTGCATGTCGTTGAGTGCGAGGGTTGTGAACCGCTGCGGCATCACCGACAGCGCCTGCCGTAGCCAGGTCCCGTTCGCCGCGGATGTGTAGGAGCCTTGGACGTTTGGTGTGCCCTGGCCGGCGTACGCCAGCGCCACCACACCGCGGTTGCTCAGCCCTTCCAGCGCGATTCCGACAGTCACATCCTTGGCCGCTGGATGCCCGCGCAACAGATGCGGTCCCAGCGCCGGAGTCTCGTCCCCGTCGGCCAGCACGACGAGTACGTCGTTGCGCAGTGGCGGCCCGGCCCGCAACGCACGGACGGTTTCCAGCACAGCGGCGACACCAGCGGCTCCGTCGGCGGCATTAGGAGAGGTCGGCACCGAGCCGTAATGGCCATAAAGCATCACCGTGCCGGTGCTGTCGGTGCCCGGCAGCCGGGCGATGATGTTGTGCAGATGCGCAGCCGAGACCTGGCTGGGATCTATGTCGGTGTCGTACAGCACGCCGATGTCATCCTGCACCTCCACAGCCAGACCCAGCTCCCGCAGCTGGCCGACGAGATAGTCGGCGGCAGCCGTGTGCGCTGCTGAGCTGATGGGGTGCGGCTCGGCTGCGATGGCTTGTACCCCGGGCATCGCTCGGCTTGCCGAGAAGCGATCCTGGGGAGCTGACGCCTCAACGACCTTCGGCCGAGTCCAGAACGGCAGCACGGCAAGCACCAACGAGACAAGCACAATCGCTACGAGTAGCAAACGAGCGAGGGCGGGCGCGGGCGGCTGTTCGGGCGCGAGCATCCGGGCGCTGTGGTTGCGCTGTTTCGTACGGCTATGTGCAGACACACTCATCCGGACCCTGGCTGGGGCTGGCTCCCGGTCGTTACAGTCGACCGTCTGATGTCGCTAGCATGCTGCACGACGGCAAGCAGCAGCCGAATTTCTGGAGGGCCGACATGCGCTGGCTGGGTGGACTCTTCCTTGTCGCCCATGGCCTGTTGCATGTTGCTGTATGGGTTCCACGGCCGCCGGCCAACGTGCCGTTCGACACCAGCCGCTCACCGATGTTCGGCAACGTACGCGGGGTCGCCATCAGCCTTTCGCTGCTGGCTGCCCTGCTCTTCGTCGTGGCCGGCGTTGCCGTGCTCATCCATGCCGCCTGGTGGGCACCTGTGGCCATCGCGGCAGCAGTCATTTCGGCGCTATTGATCATTTTGACGTTCAGCCCCTGGCTCCTTGCTGGACTGGCGATCGACGTCGTCATCTTTGTCCTCGCACTGCTCGCACTTCGTAAGCAATAAGGTGGCCGCCAGCCCGCGAAGACACAGGTGCCGGGTCTGGCGTTGGGGCCGTCGCGATCGTTGCGATGGCCGATGGCAACGGTGAAGCAGCCAGGAGTGGCCGCGAAAGTGACCGCGATGGAGGCGCCTCGCCGGCTGGTGGCCGACATCATTCTTTGGGCGCAGCGTCCAGCCACGCACCCACGGTGAGCGTGCGGAAGTAGAACGCGAGCACTAGGCCGTAGGCCGGGAACAACAACGCGGCGGGAAGCCCAAGAGTGAACGAGTAGAAGAAGTATGCCAAAAAGACCAACAGCGCGGCCGGACCGCTGACGATGGAGAGCAAGCGGGCCCACCGTGCCAAACCTGGCCCGGTGAAGCAGGGCGCCGCGAACCAGGCGGCGACACCCATGAAGGTGTAGCCGATCCCGTCGACCATCTGCATGAAAGATCCCGGTTTGAAAACCAGCAGCTCAACCTGACTCTCGGTGCCGTTCAGCACGTGCGGCTCGACAACAAACAGCCATGTGACATAGACCAGACTCACCAGGGAGGCGTAGACAGTCGCAAACGAAATTGCGGCATGGCTCCAAATCCTTGCGGGCTGCGGGGCTGCATAGTGAACGCTGATCATGAGGAGTAAGAAGCTTGGGGCGATGAGCAGCGATGCCCCGATCGGGATGATGGGATCCCAAGGCTGCCTCAGGATTCCCAACATCGATGGCCCGGCGATCACCCCGAGATCGAATAGTGAGTAGGTGATTGCCAGACCAACGCCGGACCAGAATCCCAGCAGTCGAACCGACCGCGGAACAACCCCGGTAGGAGCGCGCACAGTGGGATTGGTCTCATGCCCCTGTGTCGGTGTGTTCTGGGTCGAAGAGTGTGTCATAACAGTTCCCGCGTCGGTGGACGGTCAACACCCAGTCAATAGCTTTGGTTCGGTCCGGAGAAGGGGCTGAGGTCACCTACCACGCGGGCCATGGGGCCTGCAGCCGACGCACGACTGGTGGAGCTGATCGAGAGCGGACATGGGCTGGAAGAAGCCCGGCAAGATGCTCCTGCGGCCCAACATTATGGTCGAGGTGCGCGGGTAGATGCTCCCACATGCTGATCACTGGCTTCCTCGGCGGTGAGGGCGAAGGACCGCCTCCTGAGAGGACTATCTGCCCTGCCATCGACTCCATATGAGCGCCTAGATAACACCATGAGCGCACGCAACCACGCCTCCGACGAGAACGCAGCGGGGTTTATCAAGCGGCACCCATTGGCAAGTTTTTTTGGGCTTGCCTTCGCCGGCTCTTGGGCGCTGGCTGTGATTCTCCGCGTGTACCTACAGGCCACTGGAACACCGGTGACTATGACACAGGCCGGGCCTGTCGCACTGCTGATCCTAGGGATTGCGGACGCCTTCCCCAGTGTCGCGGGTATTGTGCTGACGCGCGTTATCGGCGGCAAGAAGGGTGTTAGAGGACTATTCGGGCGGCTCAACCCGCGGCGGGCCGGCGTCAAGTGGTACGCCGTGGCGATCCTCCTCAATCCGATTGTCGTCACGGTTGTGCTCCTTGTACTCGCGGCCACGATCTCCCCTGATTTCGAGCCCGCGATCTTGAAGAATCCAACCCTGATGGTGGCGCTACCGTTCGCCCTGTTCATCGGCCTAACGGCTGGAACGCTTGAGGAGTTCGGCTGGACTGGCTTCGCCCTCCCGCGACTGCTCGACCGCTATAACGCCTTCTCCGCGACGATCATGCTGGGGATCATCTGGGCGCTCTGGCATGTACCCCTCATAGTGTGGGTGTGGCCGGCAGTTCGTTCATCGAACGCGGCGCTACTGATAGGCGGCGGCCTCATCTGGTGTGCGGCACTAATTCCGTACCGGATCCTCATGAGCTGGGTCTACGTCAACACGGATGCGAGCCTGCTCAGCGGCATCATCATGCATGCCTTCTACGACGCCACCCTGGCGGCCCTGCTCCCGGCGACCCTCGCTCCGGTCGCGATCGCGCAGTTCTACGCGGCGCTCAGCGTGGCGCTGTGGATCGCCGTGGCCGTCGTGGTGGCCCTCTTCGGGGCGAAGAATCTGATGCGGGAAAGTGGTCCTACGCCACGCACTGCTGTCCCCACGTGAGGTCCATCGCCGGCGCGTTGAGCCCGGCGGCGTCCTTCGCTCGCCCGCTTAAGCGGACGCCGTGCTTGGCGTGGCTTCGTTGGCGTTGATCATCGCAATGATGCGGAAGGACCGGATTGCGCGCAAGTTGCTCGGTCGTAGGGGCGCCGGCGTTGTCAACGATCACCTGAAACCTCTTTGCGTTCGATCTGTTCGCCGTTGGAGGTGAAGTCGAACGCGAGCATCAGCAGCCCAGCGGTATTGATGAAGGCATTGGCAAGCATGGCCAGCAGCTCCCATGTCAGTGCAACGCGATCCGGTCCCCATCCACCGATCAGCCAGGGCAAGATCAACGGAAAAAGGAACATCGGCCAGGCCAGCCATGGTGACATCTTGCGCACATGAACCAGCGCCCGGATCGAGCGCGACCGGAGCGTCCACTCCGCCATGATCACGATCACGTACGCGCCTCCAAGCGCGTACACCAGGCGGGCCCACGGCGGGTTCAGCATGACAAGTGAGGAGGCGATGGCAAGGCGAAGCCATATAGCGCGACGATGGCCTTCGTTGTGGATCGCAGGTAGGAGCGTGCTTCGGGGACGTGTGTTTACACGCGCCGTAGGCCCGCTTCGACGTAGGAGAACGCGGCAACCATGAGCAGGCCCAGCAGAGCCGCGGATACCTGGACGATGGTGAGCAGAAACGTTTCGGAGATCTGGTTCATAACTTCACCGTCCTGCTGCAGATGATCACATGCAGCTTGGAACAACCCCATGGGGATGTCCATGTCTCAAGTGCCTGGCAGCTACTGGCCGACATGCGGGATTCGTGTTTGCTGGGGACCGTGGCAAACGTGGGTGGCCAAGCGCCTGGCTCCGATCGGCCGCTCGGGTTGGTGACATTACTGTGCGGCATTCTCACCCTGCTCGCTGTCATCAGTTCTCTGATAGGGCTGCTGGTGACCGAAGGGGGGCGGCATGCCGTCACAACGGCTCGGGGCGTATCGGTGATCATCTATGGCAAAGGAATCTATGCCGCCGACAGCTGGCTGGTCGGAACGGGTAACCGCGGTCAGGATGTGGCGATCTTGCTCGTGGAAGTGCCGTTCCTGCTGCTTGCGCTCTGGTGGTATTGGCGCGGCGGAACGGTTGCTGCCGTTGCCTTGACCGGGGTGCTGTCCTTCTTCACCTACTACTACGTCTCGATGACCTTTGCCACCGCCCAGAATCGACTATTTCCGCTGTACGTCGCTGCCGCGAGCCTGGCTGGCTTCACCCTTGTTGTGGTCGCGCGCAGGATTGATCCGATTCGCATTGCGGCCGCCTTACCCGACCGGCCGGAACGTACAGCTTTGGCAATCTATCTGTTGGCGGTGGCCGCAGCTTTGACCCTGGCCTGGTTACCAGGCATGGCATCTGCGGCGATCAATGGCGATATCGCAGCCAAGGTTGGCCCGTACACGAGTTCGGTGACCGACGCACTTGATCTTGGTGTAGTGGTGCCGGTCGCCGTCATCGCTGCTGTGCAGCTGCTGCGCGCCAAGCCGGAGGGCAGCGTGTTGACGTTGGTGATGCTGGTTGTG
>DATDKX010000280.1:0-11682 GCA_036519615.1 Propionibacteriaceae bacterium | reverse complement strand
CAAGTCTTCGTTCGAAAGATCGCCATCGGCGCCGATGATCTCGGTACGCCGCTCGTCACCGTACTTATCCACGATCTCGGCGAGCTCGTCGCTGATGATCTTGCGCTGCCGCTCCGGCTTGGCCAAGATGTCGATCAAGTCAGCAATGATGCGCTCGTACTCGGCGAGTTGATCAATGATGCGCTGCCGCTCCAACGCGGCGAGCCGGCGCAGCTGCATATCCAAGATCGCGTTCGCCTGGAGATCATCGATCTCCAGCAGCGTCTTGAGGCCTTCGCGGGCCTCCTCGGTATTCGGGCTGCGCCGAATCAGTGCAATTACCTCGTCAAGCTGGTCCAGCGCAAGGACCAGGCCACGGTAAATGTGAGCACGTGCCTGCGCATCGTCCAATCGGTGCTGGGTACGCCGCTGAATGACCTCGACCTGGTGGGCGATCCAGTAGCTAATGAACTGATCCAGCCGCAGCGTACGCGGCACATCGTCGACCAGGGCCAGCATGTTGCAGCCGAAGGTCTCCTGGAGCTGGGTGTGCTTGTAGAGGTTGTTCAACACCACGCGCGGCTGCGCGTCGCGCTTGAGCACGATCACCAGTCGCTGTCCGGTACGCGCCGACGTGTCGTCGCGGATATCGGCAATGCCGTTGACCTTGCCCGTCGTCACCAGCTCGGCGATCTTGAGCGCCAGGTTGTCCGGGTTGACCATGTGCGGCAGCTCGGTGACTACCAAGAGCGTCCGACCGGACCGATCTTCCTCAATGTCTACGACGGCTCGCATGATCACCGAGCCGCGACCGGTCCGATAGGCGTCGTCGATGCCGCGGCGTCCGACGATCAATGCGCCATTGGGGAAATCCGGACCTGGAATACGAGCGATCGCCTCCTCGAGCAGCTCCTCGCTTGGAGCGTCTGGATGCTCCAACGACCATTGCACGGCTGAGGCGACCTCACGCAAGTTGTGGGTCGGAATGTTGGTCGCCATGCCGACGGCGATGCCCGTGGAGCCATTGACCAGCAGGTTCGGGAAGCGGCTGGGCAAGACGACAGGCTCTTGTTCCTTGCCGTCGTAGTTGGGCTTGAAATCCACCACGTTCTCGGTGATGTCGCGCACCATCTCCATGGCCAGTGGCGCCATCCGGCACTCGGTGTAGCGCATTGCGGCGGCCTTGTCATTGCCCGGGGAGCCGAAGTTCCCCTGGCCGGCGACCAGCGGATAGCGCATTACCCACGGCTGCGCGAGCCGGGCCAACGTGTCATAGATCGCGGTGTCGCCGTGCGGGTGATATTGACCCATCACGTCGCCGACCACGCGGGCACACTTGTTCCAACCCCGATCCGGCCGGTAGCCGCCGTCGTACATGGCATAGAGGATTCGGCGGTGCACCGGCTTAAGCCCGTCACGGACCTCGGGCAGTGCCCGGCCGACGATCACACTCATGGCGTAATCGAGGTAGGACTTCTGGATCTCGTCCTGCAAATCCACCGGCTCTCGGCGGTCAGTGATCGGCTCCCGAGTCATATCACTCATGAATTACGGCTACTCCTTCATCCGACTTAGATGTCGAGGAAGCGGACGTCCTTGGCGTTGCGCTGGATGAAGGTACGGCGTTGTTCGACGTCCTCACCCATCAAGATCGAGAACATTTCATCGGCCTGGGCGGCGTCGTCCAGAGTCACCTGGAGCAGGATGCGATTGTTCGGATCCATCGTGGTCTCCCACAGTTGATCAGGGTTCATTTCGCCGAGACCCTTGTAACGCTGAATGGCGTTCTCCTTCGGCAGCCGCTTGCCATCCTCACTGCCGGCCCGCAACAATGCATCGCGCTCAGCGTCGCTGTACGCCAGCTCGGCCGTGGCGTTGCTCCAGTTGATCTTGAACAGCGGCGGCTGCGCGAGAAATACATGCCCCGCCTCGATTAGCGGCCGCATAAAGCGGAACATCAAGGTCAGCAACAGGGTACGGATGTGCGCCCCATCCACATCGGCATCGGCCATCAGGATGATCTTGTGATAACGCAGCTTGGCAATGTCGAAATCTTCATGCACCCCGGTGCCCAAAGCCGAAATGATCGCCTGTACTTCGGCGTTTTGCAGGATGCGATCGATCCGAGCCTTTTCGACGTTGAGGATCTTGCCACGGATCGGCAAGATCGCCTGGATCCGTGGATCCCGGCCACCAGTCGCTGAGCCGCCGGCCGAGTCGCCCTCAACAACGAAGACTTCGCACTCCTCTGGATTTGTCGACTGGCAGTCCCGCAACTTTCCTGGCAGCCCGCCGCCACCGAGGAGGCCCTTGCGGCTGCGGGCCGCCTCCCGGGCTTTGCGGGCGGCGATCCGGGCGAGCGCAGCCGCCTGGCCTTTGCGGATGATCATCTTGCCCTCGCCGGGGTTCTGCTCGAACCAGTCGCCGAGCTTGGCGTTGACCACTTGCTGCACGAAGGACCGTGCCTCGGTGTTGCCGAGCTTGGTCTTGGTCTGGCCCTCGAATTGCGGCTCCGCGAGTTTCACCGAGAGGATCGCGGTCAGTCCCTCGCGGATGTCATCACCAGACAGCCGGTCCTCTGACTTCTTGATCATTCCCCAGTTCTCAGCCCACTTGTTCACCGTGTTGGTGAGCGCCGAGCGAAAGCCCTCCTCGTGAGTGCCGCCCTCATGGGTGTTGATCGTATTGGCGAAGGTGTGCACCGACTCGGTGTAGGAGTTGTTCCACTGCATGGCGACCTCGAGGCTGATCCCACGGTCCGGCCGATCGGCCTCGACGGCAATCACCGAGGAGTGCACCGGATCCTTACTACCGGTCAGATAGCGGACGTAGTCGATCAAGCCCTCGTCGTAGCGGAAGGTGTCCGCGTACGCATTGCCATCCTCATCCTTATGGTCTGGACGTTCGTCGACAATGGTGATTGTCAGGCCCTTATTGAGGAAGGCCATTTCCCGAAGCCGCGCCGCCAGAGTGTCGTAGGAGTAGTTCGTGGTCTCGAAGATGTCGGTGCTTGCGTAGAAGGTGACGGTTGTGCCCGTTTCTTCATTCGCCTCCAGCCGCTCCAGCGGGCCATCGGGTTCGCCGTAGGTAAAGCTCTGTGTCCATCGGTAGCCGTCGCGCTTGACCTCCACCACGAGCCGAGAGGACAGCGCATTGACTACCGAGACGCCAACACCATGCAGACCGCCGGAAACTTTGTAGCCGCCGTTACCGAACTTGGCGCCCGCGTGCAACACGGTGAGCGCCAAGGTGATAGCCGGGATTTTCTCCCTCGGATGCTCCTTGACCGGAATACCGCGGCCATTGTCGATCACCTGGATGCCGCCCTCGGCCAAAATCCGGACCAGGATCGTGTCGCAGAATCCAGCCAGCGCCTCGTCGACTGCGTTGTCCACCACCTCATAGACCAAGTGGTGCAGGCCGCGCTCCCCCGTTGAGCCGATGTACATGCCGGGACGCTTGCGTACCGCCTCCAGGCCCTCCAGGACGGTGATCGACTCCGAGTCGTACTCGCCGGGCTCAATGTGGTTGATCACATCATTGGCCGCCAGATGCGGCCTGGAGTTAATGGCGCCGGAGTCGAGCTGGGTAGTCGAGGTGAGGTCATTGGGCTGGTCGTCGGGCTGGTCAAGATGCTGCACCGGCGCGGGGCTCCTGTCAGACGTGCGCCGCCCGAAGTTCACCTCCTGAACAGGTGACGCAGGCGGCACGCCAAGGTTGTGTTCGCTTGGTTCCTGGATGGTCACGTTGACGGATAAGGTGCCTATTGGAAGATTTCTTGAGGCCCCTTGTGAGGCAGCTGAATCAGGCACTCAACCCGCTCTTGCGACCTTGTCCAGTTTAGCGCGCGAGGCCGTCTAGCGGGCCCGCCAGCGCACCTCGGTGACACAAAATATGCGTCTGGCAAGGGCTGTGCGGCCAGTTTCCCGCAGTCGCAGCGACCCGAGGAACCCCTGTACGCACCCACCCCTTCTGAGGGGCGCGATGAGCCCTAGGCCGAAATGTTGACCGGCGGCAGGAAATCGCTGGAAACTACACTCCAGATGATGTTGGGATCGTCGGCTTAGGCGTAAACCGAGGGAGCCGGCTTCGTCTGGAGTGAAGTTTTCAGGGCGCCACGCCCCTGCATGTCCCTACACTGAGCCGGGTGCAGAAGGCCCCAGCTGAGTCGAATCAAAGCGCTGGCCTGCGAAGATGTACGCGCCGAGGAAGATCGGGCCAGCTCGCAGCACCAGCCTGAGGGCGTGCAGCGCCGGTAGATATTTGTCGTCAATGTCGCCAAAGAAGACCTCCTCGATACGCGCCGCTGCCAGCCGGACACCTTTAGGCGGTGGTCCGAGGCGGCGGAATGCTCGCTTTTCCCGGTAGCGGGCGAAGGCCATGGCACCGGGTATACGCGCAGCGTATGGCTGACCCATGCGCCACAGCTCGGGGAGTGACAGCACTTGATCCAAAGACCAGTGCGGCGACGGCCAACCACAACATCGGCTGCGCGATGACATCGACGAGCACTGGCCAGATCGTGTCGGTGATGAACGTCCAAATTCGCGTCAGGATCTCTGGCAAATCAATCTTGAAAACGGCGAAAAAGTCGGCCAGAGCATTTTTGGCCGCCGCGAGCCACTGCATCACTGCACGGTCGTTCAGCCACACGCCGAACGTCTGGAGTACCCGGATGCCGCCGGTAACCACCAGGAGAAGGAAGAACGCCTCGATCAGGACGACTATGCCGAGAATGCGCAGCCCGGTGCGCTCGGCCAGCCGAGCTGCGAGCGTCGGCATTGCGCGAGCGACTCCAAACAACTAGCCGTACGTATCGCGAGGGCCGCGGCCATCGCGGACTGAGAGCCGCCCTTTCTTCCACGACGGAGCGTCGGGGCCGAGCACCTTGATCCGGGTGACCGTGCCATCGCCCAGCTGCTCATTGAGCATGGCCACGAGCTGGGGTGCTAGGTAACGCAGCTGGGTTGCCCATGCCGTCGAGTCAGCACGAACTGTTAAGACGGTGTCCGCATACCCCTCGGGCTGCGAATGTGTCGCGTTGGTGGCGCCGACCAGCAGGGCCCAACGAGCAAGCAGGGTGTGGACATTGATCTCGGTCGTCCATCCCTTGGATTCCACCAGTCGCTCTACTGCGTCCGAGAGCGGCTTAGGATCTCGATCGTCGGCTCGCGCCCCGGACATCTGAGGCCCCACTCGTTTGGGTGATGGGGAACGCCGGCGGCGGCGCGCCTGAGCGCCGAGCGAGCGGGCAACAGTCTGAGCGAGTTCGAGACCCGTTGGATCGTGCTGTATTGGATCGGTTTGTATCGGATCGTTTTGGGGCTGATCCCTCGCCTCACTCTCCCGAGGCTGCTCCTCAGGCATCGGCCGTCACCTCCCCGCCAGCGACTCTGAAGCGCCGCCCGGCCAGCAGCTCCGGAACGTCGGCACCGACCGCGGCCGTGACCAGGACTTGTTCGGCGACGCGTACGCCGGATGCTAGGCGTTCTCTGCGTACCGAGTCCAGCTCGGCGAAGACGTCATCGAGCACCAGCACCGGCTCTACCCCATCGGCACGGAGCAGATGAAAGCTGCCAAGCCGGAGGGCGAGGGCAAGTGACCAGGACTCGCCGTGGCTTGCATAGCCCTTGGCGGGCAGCATGCTCAACGAAAGTGCGATGTCGTCACGATGAGGGCCGACGAGCGAAACTCCGCGCTGGATCTCCTCGTTTCGCCGTTCGGCCATCGCCTTCGACAACAGCTCGCACAACAGTGCTCGATCTAATGCGCCCTGAGCTTGTCGAAGGGCGCTCAGATCGACCGAAGCTCGATATTCCGCCGCGGCGTCATTATTAGTGGGCGCAATGTCGGCGTACGCCTTACTGACATGCGGCGCAAGATCGGCCAGAGTCGTGAGTCGAGCCTCCAGGAGTTCGCCGCCTGCCCGTGCTAGGTGGGTGTCCCATACCTCGAGAGTGGCTTCGGCATCTGCTGGCGGCGGACCACCTCGCAGCCGACCGCTCAGGGATTTGAGCAATGTGTTCCGCTGGCGCAATACGCGGTCATAGTCGGCGCGTACGCCAGCCAGCCGCGGCCACCGCGCAACGATGAGGTCATCCAGGAAGCGTCGACGTTCACTGGGATCGCCCTTGACGATGGCAATGTCTCCGGGCGAGAACACTACTGTCCGCAGTACGCCGATGATTTCCCGGGCCTGACGCAGCGGGGAACGGTTGAGCCTGGCGCGATTGGCTTTCCCTGGGTTGATCTCGAGCTCCAGCGTCAGCCGTCGCGGGTCATCGAGGGCCGCCTGCACACCCGCCCGCACGATGGCACGCACAGCGCCCGACCGAACCAAAGGCACCTCGGAAGCCACCCGATGCGAGTTCATCGTTGACAGGTATTCGATGGCCTCAACAAGGTTGGTCTTGCCCTGCCCGTTCGCCCCGACGAAGGTGGTAACCCCCGCCTCGAGTGGTACGTCGACCGACTCGTAGGACCGGAAATCGGTCAGTTGCAGGTGGTCGACGAACACGTGTCGAAGCCTATGACGTCATCTGCCACGGACATGCCAAGCTAGCGTGACAGCACGATTCGGCCGATAGAGAGGACAGATCATGACGACGAAGAGCGACTTCACCGAAGAGGAATGGGCACGGATTCGGCGGGCGCCCCTCGTCGCTGGCATGGCGATCTCCTTGGCCGACCCTGGCGGTCCGATCGAACTAGCCAAAGAGACGACCGCGTCGTTGAAGTCGGCGACAAACCCGCCTAGCCGTGAGCAGCTGCTGACCGACATCGCGCTGGACATTCAGTCGATGGCCCAGGAAAGACAGAACCCGCTGACCGACTTCAAGCCGACCTCGGAATCAGATCCGCGGCAACAGATTCTGGAGGAGCTGCGGTCAGTCAGCGAAATCGTGAGCTCAAAGGCGGCGACCGAGGAGACAGCCGGATTCAAGGAATGGCTGCTTACCAGTGCCCAGGCGGCTGCCGACGCCGCCAAAGAAGGCGGCTTTCTGGGTTTTGGCGCCGAGCAGGTCAGTCAAGGCGAGAAGGACATGCTTGAGCAGGTCCGCATCGCCATTGGCGCCTGATCAAGTCAGCTGCTCCCGGGCTTCGACCTTGTCTGCCTTCTCCCCGCCTGCCTCGAGCTCGCTGCCCGCCGGAAGCTCTTGGTGGCCACCGAACTGCTGCCTCATGGCGGAGAGCACCTGGTTGGCGAAGTGGTCCTCATCGCGGGATGCGAAACGCTCGAAGAGTGATGCCGCGAGTACCGGCGCCGGAACGCCAATGTCGACAGCCGCCTTGACGGTCCAGCGACCCTCGCCCGAGTCGGAGACCCGCCCAGCCAGTCCGTCGAGGTGCGGATTGGCCTGCAACGCAGCCGCCGTCAGATCAAGCAGCCATGATGCGATCACCGACCCTCGGCGCCAGAGTTCGGCGACCTTGGCGGTGTTGATCTGGAACTGGTAGTACTCCGGCTCCTCCATCGGCGCGATCTCGGCGGAGTGCTCCGCCGCCTCGATACCCGCATCGGCGTTGTCCAAGATGTTCAGGCCCTCGGCAAAGGCCGCCATGATTCCGTACTCAATGCCGTTGTGCACCATCTTCACGAAGTGGCCGGCGCCGGACGACCCGCAATGCAGGTAGCCCTGTTCCTCCGGGGCCAGCTCCCCCGTTCGACCTGGCGTACGCGGAATATCACCGAGGCCCGGGGCGATGGTCTTCAGGACCGGATCGATGATCTTGACTGCTTCCTCATCACCGCCGACCATCAGGCAGTAGCCGCGCTCCAGACCGAAGACGCCGCCACTGGTACCGACATCGACGTAATGGAGGCCCTGTTCCCGGAGCTTTGCGGCGCGGCGTACATCGTCGCGGTAGTTGGAGTTGCCGCCGTCAATGATGATGTCGCCTTCGTCGAGCAACGCGGCCAGCTGTTCGACGATCTTTCCAGTAATGCCTGCTGGGATCATGACCCACGCTGCGCGGGGTCGTTCGAGCTTGTTGACAAACTCCTCCATCGTGAAGGCGCCGGTCGCTCCCTCACCCTCAAGCTGCTTGATGGAATCCGGATTCACATCGAAGACAACACATTCGTGTCCGTTGCGCATTAAACGGCGAACGATATTGGCACCCATCCGGCCCAGACCAACCATTCCCAGCTGCATGGAAACCCCTTACGCTCGATGGTTTCGTCAACATAACAGAGGTTGATCAGGCGCCGATAGGGCCGACCCGGATGCGCAAAAGAGCTGGCCGCAAAACTAAGTCGGCAGACGCATGAGCATGATCACGTGGCGATAATCGGTCAACGGATTGCCGTCAAGTGTTGCCAGACCGGTGAGCTGGCAAGGCTTGCTGGGTGCGGTGAACCCGAAGTTCACATACGGGGTGTCGAAGGCCCCCAGACCATCCAAGAGATAAGTCGGATTGAACCCCGCGGCGGTTACCGCCGGATCCCCGCCACCGGCTTGATCAATGGTCGCCTCGATGGCTTCCGACGCCTGGGCTTGATCACCGGTTGCGGCTTCCAAGGTGACGAAGCCATCGCCCATCAACATCCGAAGAGAGGTATTGCGCTCGGCAACCAGGGCAACTCGCTTTGCTGCTGCAATCGCGTCGTTTGTGCTTACTCGGACATTCATCACTGCCGGCGTGTCCATAATGTGCCGGACCTTTGGGAACTCTCCGTCCAGCAGCCGGGTGGTGGTCTGGCGCTCCCCCGCTGGACCGTGACCTTCAAATCCAATGATGCCGTCACCGCTGCCGCCGTCGGACAGACTTAGCGTCACTTCTTCACCAGCCGTCATCGAGCGAGAGGTCTCGTTCAGCACCCTGGCCGGAACCAATGCCGTCGCCGAAATTTGGGGCTTGCTCGGATTCCAGGTCAATTCCTTCAGTGCCATCCGGTACCGATCGGTGGCGAGCAATGAGATGGTGTCGTCGTCGATCTCAACCCGTACGCCGGTGAAGACCGGAAGCAGCTCATCCCGGCCGGCAGCGACCACAACCTGGGCGACTGCTTGGGCAAAGGCGGCACTTGGGACCGTACCGGTGGCCTCCGGCATCGACGGCAGCGAGGGATAGTCCACGACGGGCAAGGTCTGCAAGGTGAATCGAGCGCTGCCGCAGATCAGCTCCATCTTGGTGTCGTCGGAGGTGATATCGACCGGTTTTCCCGGCAGGCTTCGTGAGATGTCGGCGAGCAGCCGCCCGGAAACCAGCGCTTGCCCCTCGTCGGCGACGGCGGCCGCGACATGGATCTGAGCCGATGTCTCGTAGTCGAAGCTGGAGAATGTGACGCCTTCGGCGTCAGCGCGTACGAGGAGACCCGCCAAAATCGGCACACTCGGGCGTAGCGGCAGGCTGCGCGCGGCCCATTGCACGGCCTCAGCCAAGACGTCACGCTCGAGTCGGATTTTCACGCTACCTCCTCTGTGCCCTTAGGGGCACGGGTGATGATACGACGGATGTGCCCCGAGCTTGTCGAAGGGCATAGATCTACTGTGACCCCTTCTCTCCGGGCAGCAGCTCCCGGAGATCCTCCGCAGCCGCCATCACTTCATCCTGGAGCGGCCCGCACTTCTCCATACCGTCCGGGATTGGCCCGGTGAACAACGGCCGAATCTCGAACACGAGGTCGAGCAACGTCTCCCTGGTGATGTCTTCCCGCCGCAGCTCGTACGCCTGGCCAGCGAGTCGGTTGTACTCATTGACCCGTTCCCGCCATGCCGGGTCGTTCATCGTGTGATCGGTGCGCATCTCCTTAGCCAGTGCCTCAAGGGCACGTTCCAGACGGAGCAGCTGTTTCTTACGAGTTTCCACATCGAGGGTGACAGGAACCTCCTCCGGTTCCTCACGGCCGAACCACTTCCGCAGGAAGCTCACCGATTCCTCCTTTTCACAGGGCTCAGTCACGCTGACTTAGACCCTCTTCACCTTATGTATTTCATGGTCGTAGTCGTAGCTGCTGTGGATGCTGTGGACAACGTGTCTTTGGCCAAGTCAGAGCCGGTTCGGCGGTGCGCGTACCGATGTGTAGATCAGAAAATCACACGGGAGGATCTTGGGATGGGCTGCGCGGTAATCCCACTTGTCCTCTGATCATCCCCAGGCTGTCAAGGGAGAAGATCACCGTTGTCCACAATGTTTTCCCCACTTGTGTGCTAAGCACTTTTTGCCCGCTTCCGTGATCAGGACGTGATCAGCTTGCTCACAGCAATGACAAATGATCAGGCCGGCCGGCCCGGGCGATCATCAGTGACTCAGCGGCCCGTAGCCTGCTGCTTGATCCGGTTCGTCAGCTCAGTCACCTGGTTAAAGACGCTGCGACGCTCTGCCATAAGCGTGCGGATCTTGCGATCAGCGTGCATGACGGTTGTGTGATCACGACCACCGAACTGTTGTCCGATCTTGGGCAGTGACAAGTCAGTGAGCTCACGGCACAGGTACATCGCGATCTGACGCGCACTGACCAGAACATGAGTCCGGCTCTGTCCGCAGAGATCATCAACGCTGATATCGAAGTACGACGCGGTCTGAGCCATGATCATCCCAGTGGTGATCTGTGCCTCGCCGCCCTCAGGAATGAGATCTTTCAACACGATCTCCGCCAGTGATAGGTCTACCTGCTGGCGGTTCAAGCTCGCGAAGGCCGTGACTCGGATCAGGGCACCCTCCAGCTCACGGATGTTGGTCTGAATCCGGCTCGCGATGAATTCCAGCACCTCGGGTCCGGCCACCAGGCGCTCCTGGGCAGCCTTCTTCCGCAAGATCGCGATCCGAGTCTCCAGGTCCGGCGGCTGAATGTCGGTGATCAATCCCCAGCCAAACCGGCTACGCAGCCGCGGTTCCAGATTTTCCAGGTTTTTCGGCGGGCGATCGGAGGTCATCACGATCTGCTTCTGCGCGTTGTGCAGCGTATTAAAGGTATGGAAGAACTCTTCTTGAGTCTGTTCCTTGCCTTCCAAGAACTGGATGTCGTCGATCAGCAGTACATCGACGTCGCGATACCGGCGCCGAAACTCTGCTCCACGGTTTTGGCTGATCGCGTTGATGAAGTCGTTGGTCAACTCCTCTGTGGAGACATAACGCACCCGAACGCGGTCGAAGTAGTTGCGTACGTAGTGGCCGAGAGCATGCAGCAGGTGCGTCTTGCCTAGACCGGAGTCGCCGTAGATGGTCAGCGGGTTGTACGACTTGCCCGGGTTTTCGGCGACGGCGATCGCGGCCGCGTGCGCGAAGCGGTTCGAGCTTCCGATGACGAAGGTTTCGAAGGAGTACTTGGGATTCAGCCGCGAGTCATTGTCGCGCCGCGAGCGAAATCCCTCGAGATCTCCATAGACGTCGCGATCCCGGTACGTCGGCTCCGGTTGGCTCGTGTCCGCTCGCCGCGGCTGAGGCTGCGGTCCAATCTCGCTGCGAAAGTGATGCTCAGTGGGAAAACCTTCGTTACCGAAGGATTGTTGGCCGTAGCCGTTCTCGCGATAGCCCTCGCCGTTGTAGTCATGACGGCTCTGGCCAGGCGTGTCGTCGTACCCCGGCTCCTCGCCCCTGGAAGAAAAATCAGCGGAGTCTTCGGCCGGTTTCAGGGACTCATCCACGATTACCGCTAACTGAATGCTGCGGCCGAAGTATCCGGAAAGCAGAGTCTCGATGTCGAGACGAAAGCGGTTCTCCAGCTGGTTGCGCGTAAAGATGTTGGGCACTGCCACC
>DATDKX010000279.1:0-8323 GCA_036519615.1 Propionibacteriaceae bacterium | reverse complement strand
CTTCGCGGCCTAGTCGCGAACTATGGCAAGACCCTGCAATCCGACCGGCGGCACCTGCTTAATCACTTCACGCTTACCGACATTGCGCACAAGGTTGTCGGAGTGGGCAGTGTCGGCACCCGGGCCTGGATTCTGCTGTTGGAAGCCGGCGTCGAGGAGGAAGCCCTACTGCTCCAGGCCAAACAGGCCGGACCCTCGGCCCTCGCCGGTTACGCGGGCCAATCGGAGTACCGCAACAACGGAGAGCGTGTGGTCGCCGGCCAGCACCTCATGCAGGCATCGAGTGACATCTTCCTCGGTTGGCTGCGGGCGCGACCGACAGGCGGGCGATACATGGACTACTACATGCGCCAGCTACGCGACTGGAAGATGTCCGCCGTAATCGAGGAAATGATCCCTGCCGGCATGGAGTTGTACGCGCAGCTCTGCGGCTGGACTCTGGCTCGCGCCCACGCCCGCGCCGGTGACCGGATAGCCATCGCCTCATACCTCGGCGGCTCAAGCAAGTTCGACAACGCAATAGCCGATTTCGCCGAGGCGTACGCCGATCAAAATGAACGTGACCACGCAGCGCTGGCGGATGCCGTCGCAGCAGGCAAAGTCGAGGCACAGTCCGGCGTGTGAGCCACTCCCCTCATGGCAGCAGCTCGAGCTTCAGCGCGCTCGCCTTCCCCAAAATTCGGCGCAGCGTAAACGAGAGTCCGGGCTCGGTACGGCGACGCAGTTTGCTGATCTGGTCAGCTGACAGCGACAGATTTGTGCCGGACGATGCTTCCGCCTCTGCGGGTAGCAGCTGGTCCAGCTGACCATTCGTGATCACCCCGGCCGACATGCCGGTCGGCGCATCGATCAAGGTCCGGACACGACGGCCGGCGTACAGATTGGCGGCGGCAATTCCCCGCTCGCTGGAGGCGAGCACCGACTTCTGGGCGGCATGGCTGATCCACAGCGGTGGCGATTGATCATGCAGCACCTGGGAAGCGATCTGCGGGCCGGCCTCGGGCCGACCAATCCGCCTGGCGCTTTCAGCCATGCGCGTGATCCGATCGGGTTCAGCCAGCAGCTGATCGATCTTGTAGCCCACCGTCGTCTCGTAGTTGCAGCGCACTGCAGCGCCCTCCTCTAACAAGAAGTCGCTGTTCCGGACCTCCTGACCGGGAATCGGGTGAATCAACACCATAGGAAGACCTGCCGCCATGCACTCTGAAGAGCTGAGTCCGCCGGGCTTACCGACGAACAACGTCGCCGCCCGGATGAGATCGGGCATGTCATTGGTGTAACTCAGCACGCGATATTGGTTGCGGCGCAAGGCGACCAGGCCCGCAATTTGAGTCTTCAGTTGCTCGTTACGTCCGCACACCACCACAGCCTGGAAGTCGTTGTGCATCGTGAAGGTCTGTTGCACGATCGTCTGGGTGTACGCGCCACCGGCGGCTCCCGCCGAAATCAGCAGAATCGGCCAATCAGGCCGCAGGTCATAACGCTGGAGGATCGCCTCCCGGTTGACTGAGTCATCCAAACCTGGTCGAACTGGTATCCCAGAGACGGTGATGCGATCGGATGGCACGCCGATCGCGGCCATGTGTGCCTTGGTCTCGTCCCGCGCGACGAAGAAGTGATTGAACGCACTGCTCAACCACAGCCCCTGAAAGTCGTAGTCGGTGGTGACGACCGCCAGTGTCGCCTCGAGAACGCCACGAGTCAGCATCAGCGATACCAATCGCGTCGGCAGAAAATGAGTGCAGACCACAATGTCGGGGCGAAAGGCCCTGATCGCGTTGGAGGTCGCAGTCGTATTGATGCGATCCCACAACGAAGTCCAGTGCGCCAGCTTGAATGGTGGATCGTTCGCGTCGTAACCCCAGCCGACTAGCCATGGAGCGGCTTCGACAAGGGCAAAGTAACCGTCGTCGTAGAGCGCGCGGTAAATCTCGTTGGTCGACTCGAGGATGTCCAGCCGCTGTACAGCATCGACCTCAGGGGCGGCCCGAAAACACGACTCGAGAACACCAGCTGCGATGTTGTGACCCGAACCGATCCCGGCTGCGAGGATCAGGACTCGTCGACCCATGAGCTGATGCTAGGGCAGCCGGCTACGAAGGTGTCCGCTCAAATTCCCCATCACAGCCGGATGAGCTCCGCTTTGAACCGTCGATCCCGATATACCAGAAAACCGCCCGGCCTCGTACCGGGCCACCCTCTATCGCCGCCGACCCATAGCGGGCCAGCATGGTGAATGAAATGATCAACCGAAATACCTGACGCAGAGAGGCGGGCCCTCGATATGTCTGCAATATCAGCCCTCGTGCGGCGTCATGCGCTGGCAACGTTCTTTTTGCTCTCATACGCATTGTCATGGTGGGCATGGCCTCTGTATGCACTCGGACTGTTTCCGAATCCGGTCGCGAGCTTCGGACCTTTCCTTGCTGCGATCGTGGTACTTGCATTAACTGAGGGCAAGGCCGGAATAATCGGGCTTTTCCGCAGGATGGTTCGGTGGCGCGTTGCGCCCGGATGGTACGCGGTGGCGCTGTTGCTGCCAGCAGTGCTTACCGCTGTCGCAACAGTGCTCAACGTCATGCTGGGGGCTCAAGCCCCGTCTCCAGCCCAACTCGGCGCCTGGCCCGGCATCCTTTCCACTTTTGCAATCGTTCTCCTCGTTCCGGGCGTCGGCGGCCCATGGGAGGAGCCCGGCTGGAGGGGCTATGCAGTTCCTCGCTTGCAGCACGGCCGGTCGGCACTCGTTGCCAGCCTGATCCTCGGCGTTCTCATCGCCGTCTGGCATCTGCCTCTCATCGTGGTTGGGCAGGTCTACTACTCAGATATCGTGCTGATTCTCGCCGCAGTGATCGTTTTCAACTGGGTGTTCAACAACGCCCGTGGCAGCGTGCTGATCATCATGTTGATGCACGCGGCGAACAACGCGGTGTCGGGAAGTTTCTTCTCTCCGATGTTCTCTGGTGCTGATTCAAGGCGCGAGTCATGGTTGCTGGCGTTGGTTTGGATTGTCGTAGCGGCCCTGGTGATCGCCATCTCCGGACCCGCGAATTTCTCGCGCAAGCACCATAAGCAGGAGGAATCGCTTCCTCACGCGGAGCCGGAGAGAGTCGGACCAGTCGTCTGAAGAACACGAGGGTCTCGAGCCGCCCAAACTCAACAATGCAGGGTGTGATCATGTCATCAAAGATCAAATGGGGCGGGATAGCAGGTATCGTGGCCGCCGCGCTGTTCATCGTTTCGGCCATTCTCGACCAGTTGAGTCCTCTCCAGAGAACCTACGATTCGACCGCCAGCTACCTTTACCTCGGCGTCGTCGTTGCCGCCTACATCGCCGTCATCATCGCCGTGCTCGGGATTCACGCCTTGCACCGCGGAAGGCCGCGGTACGGCCGGCTGGGGACCACCGGAACGGTGCTCACCATCGCTGGCTACTTGATCATGATTGTCGTTAGGATGATCAGTATGGCGGCGGGTCACGAATCACTTAGCAACGTTCGCATTGGCGGTGGACTGGCCGTGCTCATCGGTTCTGTGCTGCTCGGTGTGATCATTCTTCGTGCCCGGATGCTGCAGTGGTGGTGCGGCGTGCTGCTCATTGTGGCTCTCCCACTGGGCGATGTCGCGAACTCGATCTTCAGTGCCGCTGAGAATCTCCTGCTAGCCCTGCTCTGGGGATCGGTGGGCGTTGCGCTCTTGGCACGACGTGAGGGCGCAGCCGACCCGGCCGTCACGCAGCCCGCATAGGCCGGCTGACTTCTTGGAAGTGATTGGGAGGCTGATGAGGAAGCATCCGCTGATTGCGTTCTTTTTTCTGGCGTACCTGCTCACCTGGTGGATCTATCCGCTGCTGAAGTTCTCGCCGCTGCTGGGCATCTTTGGACTCTTCGGTCCGGCACTTGCCGCGATCATTATGGCGGCCGTCACAGACGGCAAATCGGGCGTGAAAGCGTTGCTCCGTCGAGCTGTACTTTGGCGCGTCGGACTGCCCTGGTATGTCATCGCACTCGGACTCCCGACGATTCTGTCGCTTGCCACCGCGGCTCTGGCATACCTGGTCGGTGCGACAGAGTTCATTCGCGTCGGAGCGCTGGCACCGATTGAGCTGCTGCTGTTCGTACTTGTCGTCGGCGAGGAGTTGGGCTGGCGTGGCTACGCCTTGCCCCGGCTGCTGGAGAAGCGATCCGCCCTGACGGCGAGCTTGATCTTGGGCGTGTTGTGGGGACTATGGCACCTGCCCACCTTCCTGGTGCCTGGCACGCCGCAGTACGGGTTGCCCTTGACGGCGTTCGTGCTGTTGACCATCGAGTACTCGATCTTGATGACGTGGGTCTTTCTCCATACGCTGGGCAGCGTTCTCATCGCGACCTTGTTCCACGGTGCCATCAACCTGTCTCAGGGCGTCTTCTTGGGTGCTATCGAGGGTGCCACCAGGTACTGGTTGCTCTGCATCGTGTACGGCGTTGCTGCGGTCATTGCCGCCGTCGCGCTCGCCCGGAGTGCGTTGCGAACGCCGGCAGCTGCGCCTCGATCAAAAGTCCGGGACTCGACTACTTCTTGATCAACTTTCCAGACCCGGAGATCTGTTGAGTGAGCTGCTTCGGATCTCCGGTGTAGGTCAGTGTCCCACTGCCACTCATGTGGATGTCCAGCGCGTCGCTGGCATAAACACTCGCGATGCCGCTACCTGAGATGTCCACTTTTACCGTCTTACTCATCAGTTGTTCGGCCTCGAACCGGCCGGACCCGGAGATCTTCAGATCTTGATCATCAGCGGTGCCGCTCGCCGTGATTGCTGCAGAGCCGCTGATGTCTGTGCTCAGTGTGGAGGTCGCCAGCTTTGACATGGTGACGCTGCCGGATCCTGACACGGCAAGGCCGGTGAGATCTTTCACGGTCAGCGAGTAGCTGATCGGCTTCGTCGGGACGATCTTGGCGTTGCTCTTGGATCCCAGAAAGAGGGTGTCACCGGATACCTCGCTAGTGATCTTGGGCAGCACATTGTCTTCAGCTGAGATGGTGAGCGACTCGGTTCCGGTTTGCTCGATTTTGAGTTCTCCAGATCCGCTGAGCTCGACCTTCGTGAAGCCGCTGACCTGACGGGACTCACTGCTGAGCTGGCCGGAGCCCTTCGTGATTGTGCAAGCCGCCAATAGCAGAACTGCCAGCAGCGCTAGGACGGCGCGGTATCGCATGACTAGCCCCACCAGTTCGAGGGCAGCTCGGCAACGCTGATACAGCGGCCGGTCACCAGGCGGGGCCTAATCCGGACGTACTGGGAACGATCTCCGGCAGCCCACGGCAGCAGGGGAGTTTGACGGAGCTCATCAAGCTCGTTGGAGTCCACGACTTCTTCGGCCCGCCCGGACACCACTACGCTCCAGCCCGTTCTCGCGCGTTCGTCAATGCCGTCGATCTCGAACACAGCCGTTGTCGAGCGCATAGCACGGCCCAGCTTGCTGTTCGGGTCGGTTCGAAAAACCACGGTCTCGCCGTACATCAAGTAGTTCACGGGCATGATCACCGGCAAGCCGTCCGTATGCTCCACGAATGCCACTCGACCGAAGTGATGGTCCCTGAGCAGCTCTATGCATGCGCTTTCTGCCAGGTCTTCTATGGGGTTCGGCATTGCACCTCCGCTCGTTCTTCTGAGTGATCATGCCCTAGGTTGCGAACGGTTGCGAGCACACTGGATGCATGAGCGACTGTTGCGGCCGTACTGGCTACCAGACGGTGTTCAGCAATCGGTTCGCCAAACGGGTCGCCCGTACATATCGCAAGCGCGGTTTGGATCCGACCGAGCGCCGCTTGGTGTCCTTCCTGACCGACCGCGACATTCACGGCGCCTCAGTGCTGGAAATCGGTGGGGGAGTGGGCGAGATCCAGATTGAGCTGTTGTCTCGCGGCGCCCGCAAGGCCACAAACCTGGAGATCTCGCACAACTACGAGGCGGAGGCGGCGGTGCTGCTGCAAGGCTCCGGGCTAGCCGCTCGGGTTCAGCGCCGGTTCGTCGATATTGCAAGCTGGCCGGACAAGGTCGAGCCCGCAGATGTCGTAGTGCTGCACCGAGTGGTGTGCTGCTACCCCGACTATGAGCGACTGATTTCCGCAGCTGCCAGCCACGCGAATCGGCTCTTGGTCTTCTCCTACCCGCCGCGGAACCTGTTCAGCCGAATGATCATCCGCTGCGAAAACCTGCTGCATCGCTTACGCGGAAGCGACTTCCGCGCATTCGTGCATCCACCGCCGGCGATGATCAAGACCGCACAAGCACAGGGCCTGTCGCTGAGCTATCAGCACAGCGGCCTATCGTGGCACATCGCTGGTCTGGAACGGTTGACTTCAGCGACCTAGCGCAGCTAAGGGCCTTCGTCATCATTGAGCCAACGGGCTGAACTGAATGCCGGCCAATCGCCATTGGCCTAACTGGTTGACCCAAGTCTGACCCACGCGCATTACGTACTGGCTTTCCTGCCCATCGTGCGCTCCGGTGTTGCGTTGCACATTGCGCACGATGGCCGCTCCGCCGTACAACCGGACTTCGTGTTCGCTGGTTTCCAACGCGGCATAGCGGAAATGATCATGCCGGTTGATCCACTGCTCCTTGTCCAGTACGAAACCCCTCGGCCCGATGGATTGAAAGTCCTCGGCGATCAGCTCGTCCAGCACCTTTCGGTCGTCGTCAAGTTCGGCGGTATCAAATCGCTCCTGGAGTCGGAGGATCTGCTGCTCTTCACTCGTTGCCATGAATCTCGCCTTCCCATCAAAACGGAGACTTTTCCTCCATCTATCCTGCCCCTGCCTAGCCGAGCACACAAGGTTAAGCGGAGGGTTAACCTCCGATAAGCTCTGAGTTGCCGACATCTCGGTGAAGAAGGTGAACCTGTGACAACAGAGGACATCAAGCGGCAACTCAGGGCTGACGCCCGCCGCAATGAGCAGCAGCTGCTCCTCGCGGCTCGCGATCTGTTCATCGAGCGTGGCGCACAGGTTCCACTCGAGGATATTGCGGCAGCCGCCAGCGTCGGAATCGCGACGCTCTATCGCCGATTCGGTGATCGCTGGGGCCTCGCCCGCGCCGTGGCTCTAGCCGCACTTGAGCAGACACACGCCGCAGCCAGATCGGCGCGCAACTCCCATGAGGACCCGCTAGCTGCGCTGACCGGGTACATGCATGCGGTACTTGATCTTCGAACCTCCGCAGTGATGCCTGAGTTGCTTGACCAGCTGGCAGAGGATGATCCGCAACGTTTAGAGATCAGCAGCGCGATCAACTCGATCATCGAGGAGTTGATCGACGACGCCCGTCATCAGGGTCTGATCCGAGACGAACTCAGGTTCGCAGACATCGGTCTGCTGCTGGTCAGACTTTCGCGGCCGCTCATTGGGCTGAAGGATGAGTTGCAGCTGCCGTACGCTCACCGCCACCTCGATCTCGTGCTGGCCGGGATGCGCCCAGGGGAGCCGCCGCTGAGCGGCCCCGAATTTACTCTGCAAGAGCTGCGGGGCGCGCGAGGCTAATGGGTTGAGCTCCGCCGGACTCGGGTATTTGCTTTTTGGCTGCGAGCGTCATACGCCGTGGAGCTGCCCACTCCCCGAGAAACGGAGGATGCACATGAGCGAATCAACGTTTGGTGGCGACCCCGGGTTTGAGGAAGAGGAAACCTCAGCCAGCAGCGACGTCCGTGCAGGTTTCGATTCCGACTCAGACTGGAACAAGCCACCAGAGCGCGTTGTCGACGAGACCAGCGAAGATGATGTTGACTCGGCTGAGGCTGATCGAGTGGCGGGCTATGACGACGAGGATCTCGACGATGACACCGTTCAGTAAGTCCGAATAGCCACTCACCAGCGGCCCGGGAAATCAATGCCCGTGGAGCGGAGATGTGGCGTGTGTGCGCATTGCCATCTGGCGCCGCAATAAGTACCAGCAGTATCTTTCGAGCAACAAATTCCAATGTGTCACTGCGCCTCGACGCGCCCAGTCTGTCCGATGAGCAGCTGAGGGTTGTCTGCTCCCCTCATTGGTCAATTCGTCTTGGAATTAGGAAAGGACTGCACCGATGGCGATTACACTGCCAACCCTCACCCCGGTTGAAGACAGTCTGCTTCTCACGCTGTACGCCAGGGCACTTGACAACCGCCTGCCCAAGCCAATCCTCTCCGACGCAATGGCTGACGAGATTGTCCGCAAGATCGATTACAACTTCGAGCAATTCAAGGTAAACAAGAATTTCGTCCTCAACGTTGCACTCCGAGCCAAAAAGCTTGATGAGGTGGCATCGGGGTTCATTCGCCATCATCCAGACGCTGTGGGGCTTGACTT
>DATDKX010000278.1:0-2391 GCA_036519615.1 Propionibacteriaceae bacterium | reverse complement strand
GATACCGACGAATACATCCTGACCGAGGGTGGCATGAAGGGACAGCGCGGCTTCTTCACTCGCGAAGAGACTGGTGCAATTCGTCGGAATCGACCTCGCGGGCCGGCTGTTCAGCCGCGTGCCGACTCGCAGTCATCGCGCACCCCGTCACTCGCAAGATCGATAACGTGACGACGGCCCTGCTCTCCACGCTGTACGCGATCGTGCGGACGACAGCATTCGCCGCCTCTCGGGTACGCCCAACCTTGTCGCCCTGGCCACCCTCGGCTTTGCTGCTGAACAGGTATGGGTCCTTTGCGATGGACAGTCATCGCCTTGAGTGGGGCGCTCGCCGATGAGCTCTGGGGCAAGATCGTGCGGCGACATTCACGGTGGGGCAGCAACTGTCGGTGCCGTTCTCGGAGGTGTGCTAGCGCCTTTTACCCATTCCCCTCAGGATTCCTCTGATGCTTCCCGGTCAGGCGGCCACTCATAGCGCTGCCCAACATTTTTCCGGAAGGTGTTCTCTGGATCTATGCCGGCCACACCAAAGCCACTGTCTTGGCCGCATTCGCATCGCGATCCACACGATCCGATCAATCCAGCGCCAGAGTTCACACATATCCGTTCCGAGCAGCCGGTCTTCAGCGTCCGACGGCCACTGCCAACCGGCGGGTCGTTGACCATGTGGTTGATCACCAAGTACGCCGACGTGCGCGAGCTGTTGTCCAGCCGCAACACCAGCAACTCACTCGGCCGGTCTGACTCGGCCGCCGCCCAGCCGGGCTTCCTAGTATCGCTCGACCCACCCGACCACACGCGTATCCGGCGGATGCTGACAGGGCAGTTCTCCATGCGACGGCTTACCGCCATGCGACCATACATCGAAGAGATAGCGGCCAAGTTCCTTGATCAAATGGAGGCCGCCAGGCCGCCGGTTGACCTGATGCAGGCGTTCGCTCTGCCGCTGCCATCCCTGGTGATCTGTGAGCTGCTCGGCGTGCCGTTCGAAGATCAGGCGGAGTTTCAACGCCGCAGCGACACCATGCTGGACGCCTCGGTTACGCGCCAGCAGCAAGCCGAGAACACCCGCGAGATGAACGCGTACATGCTGTCCCTGGTGAATCAGCATCGGCAAGATCAGGGTGACGACATCCTCGGCATGTTGATCCGTGATCACGCCGACGAGCTGAGCAACGACGAACTGGTCGGCATTGGCAACATTCTCTTGGTCGCGGGACACGAGACAACGGCCAACACCATTGGGCTCGGCACCTTGCTGCTCCTGCAGCATCCCGATCAGCTCGCACTAGTCCGCGACAATCCTGAGATGATCACCGGCGCAGTGGAAGAGATTCTCCGCTATCTGTCCATCGTGCACACCGGAACACCCAGGATCATCGTGAAAGACATGATCATCGGTGATCAGCTCCTCCAGGCCGGCGATGTGGCGATGGTGTCGCTGCCTTCGGCAAATCGCGATGCGGATTTCATGGCCGACCCAGATGTGTTTGATGTGACCCGGCAGCCGCAGGCACACCTGACATTCGGCCACGGCATCCACCAATGCCTCGGCCAGCAGTTGGCCCGGCTCGAGATGTCGGTCGCGTTGCCCGCGCTGTTGCAGCGGTTCCCTACGTTGTCGTTGGCGGCGTCTACGGCGGACCTGACCTTCCGGGGCGATGGTCCGGTCAACGGCGTACGGGAGTTGCTCGTTCGTTGGTAGGTCTGGTGATCATCCTGGCGGTATGCGGAGCGCCTCGGCCAGATAATTCACTGACAGTCGAACGACGCCGTCAATGTCGTTGTGACCGTTGAAGATGTGATCTGCTCTCTCGATCGGGACCAGCTGAGCTGACACCCCAGCATCGGCCAAGGCTTGGGTCAGCACCTCGCTTTGCACGTACGGCACCACGGTGTCGGCCGTGCCGTGGATGAGCAAGAACGGCGGAGCGGCCGGCGTGACATAGCTGATAGGGCTGGCGACAGCCAGCGTGTGTTCGTCATTCCCACCAGCCAGAAGCTCCTCCGGTGGGGTGAGCATTTCAGGCGGCAGCTTGGCTGCGATCTCTACGCTGCGACCTTCGCGCGGCTGCAACCCGAGATCCCCGGGCCGTACCAGTCGACAACGACGTCGACTGCGCTCGATTGACGAAGCACACCGATGGCTCCTTCGAGCTCGGCGTGCTCACCGGTGAGACCGACCAGCGCCGCAAGGTGGCCGCCGGCCGACTCGCCCCAAACTCCAATCTTCGTGGTGTCAAGGCCCAAGGCCCCGGCATGCGCCCGGAGATAGCGGATGGCGGCCTTCGCATCATGCAGCTGAGCCGGAAAATGCGCCTCCAATGCATGGCGATAGTCGATCGTGGCAACGGCGAGCCCTGCTGCTACCGACTCCTCGAAAAGCTGATT
>DATDKX010000277.1:0-2490 GCA_036519615.1 Propionibacteriaceae bacterium | reverse complement strand
TCGACGCTGGCCATCGTGCTGGCCGCCCTCTACATCTTGATCATGTATCAGCGGACCATGACAGGGCCGGCTGACCCTCAAGTCCTCGAGAAGGTCACTGAGATCAATGGACGGGAACGGCTTGCCATGGCTCCCTTGGTGCTGCTGATCGTTGCTCTTGGCGTCTTTCCTAAGCCACTGCTGTCGATCATCGAGCCGACGACGCAGGCCACCATGCAGCACGTTGGTGTCACTGATCCGCAGCCGAGGGTGACCGCCGAGGGAGGCCGCTGATGATCACCTTGATGGCGCCCCCTATGGAGATTAACCCTCCGAACATTGAGTACGGTCTCCTCGCGCCGGTCCTGCTGGTCTTTGCTGGAGCTTGCTTTGGTGTATTGGCAGAAGCACTCGCGCCGCGCGAAATCCGCCGTGCCGTGCAGCTCGTGATCACCTTTGTGACTCTGGCTGGAGCCCTGGTGACGACGCTGCTGAATTGGGCGTCCGGGGATGAAGCGGTCGTAGCTGTCAACTCGTTGGCGCTGGACGGACCAACCTACTTCATGTGGACGATCTTGATCATTTTCAGCGCTGCAGCACTGTTGATGTTCGCGGAAACCAAGATCGAGAATGCCAGCGTGTTCGCGCCGCAGGCCGCGGCGGTGCCGGGCACTGTCGCCGAGCGCGAGGCGATCAGGAGCCGTGTGGAGCAGACCGAGGTATTCCCGCTTGCGCTGTTCGCGGTGTTGGGAATGATGCTCTTCCCGGCGGCCAACGATCTAATCACCATGTTTGTCGCGCTCGAGATCTTGTCGCTGCCCCTCTACCTACTGTGTGGGCTCGCCCGGCGACGTCGGCTGCTATCGCAGGAGGCCGCGCTCAAGTATTTCTTGCTCGGAGCGCTCTCATCGGCGTTCTTCATTTACGGCGCCGCCCTGCTCTATGGCTATTCCGGATCCTTCACCTTGTCAGCGATCGACGATGCGATACGCGATAGCCAACAGGGTTTGGGGCTGCTCCTAGCAGGCATGGCACTGCTCGGTGTCGGATTGCTTTTCAAATTCAGCGCTGTGCCCTTCCACTCCTGGACGCCTGACGTGTATGCCGGGGCCCCCACGCCGGTGACTGGGTTCATGGCGGCCTGCACCAAGATCGCCGCCGTGGGCGCCTTGATGCGAGTGTTTTACGTCGCACTGGGCGCCGATCGCTGGGACTGGCAGCCAGTCATGGCGATCATCGCCGTCATGACAATGGCGGTCGGCTCGGTGTTGGCGATCACTCAGACCGACGTGAAGCGGATGCTGGCGTACTCCTCGATCGCGCATGCGGGATTCATGATGGTCGCGTTCGTAGGAGCGTGGCAGGCGGTGACCGGCAGTCAGCCCGGCTCATTGACCAGCATCTCGTCGGTGATGTTCTATCTGGTCGCGTACGGGGCGGCGACGATCGGTGCGTTTGCGCTGGTGACGATGGTTCGGGATGCGACAGGCGAGGCCACGCTGCTCAACAGTTGGGTGGGGCTAGGTCGGCGCTCGCCGCTGGCAGCGACGATCTTCTCAATCTTCATGCTGAGCTTCGCCGGGATTCCCCTGACGAGCGGGTTTGTCGGCAAGTGGGCGGTATTTGCTGCGGCGTGGAGTGGCGGCATCCAGTGGCTGGTCGTCGTTGCCGTTGTGATCAGCGTTGTAGCCGCCTTTTTCTACATCCGCGTCATCGTGCTGATGTTCTTCGCGGAACCACGGAAGCTGACCACCAGCGTGGTGCGCCCCAGTTGGACCACCCTGGCGGCCGTTGGGGTCGGCGTCGTCGCGACGGTAGCCTTCGGGATATTTCCGGGGCCGCTGTTGGCGCTCGCCCAGCAAGCAGGGGAGTTCATTCGCTGACGGCAAAGGCGCAGACGACTCTGCGAGCAAACGGAGGAAGAGTGCTGGCTGAACAGACACAGGACGAGATTTTCGAGGCCTCGGTTCGCTCTCAGCTTGAGCTGATCGACGCCGCATTGCTTAGGGCCGCCGAGGCGGACTCTGAGATGGTCACCGAGGCTGCGCAGCACATCATCGTCGCTGGTGGCAAGCGCTTCCGGCCGTTGCTGGTGGTCCTTGGCTCTTATCTCGGGCCACGCGAGGCCACCGAGGATGTGGTCAAGGCAGCGGTCGTCGTCGAGCTCACTCACGTGGCGAGCCTGTACCACGACGACGTCATGGACGAGGCCCGAATACGTCGCGGCTCGCCGAGCGCCAACTTCCGCTGGGGTAACACTGTCGCGATCTTGGTCGGCGATCTGCTGTTCGCCCGCGCCTCAGACATTGTGTGTGATCTTGGTCCAGAGTTCGTGAGGCTCCAGGCGCGTACGTTCTCCCGGCTCGTGCAGGGCCAGATCGCCGAGACCGTTGGTCCGAGCGAGACCGATCCGCTTGATCACTATTTGCAGGTGGTGGCCGACAAGACCGGATCCTTGATCGCGACCTCAGCGTTGTTTGGTTCCAAGATCTCAAATGCCTCGCCGCAGCT
>DATDKX010000276.1:0-4898 GCA_036519615.1 Propionibacteriaceae bacterium | reverse complement strand
CGCCGCGACGAGGTCGCTCTCCTCGCAGGCATCTCGAGCCAGTACTACACCAGGCTCGAGCGCGGCAACGCCACCGGCGTCTCTGACAGCGTCATCGACGGCATCGCTGACGCCTTGCAGCTCGACGAGGCCGAGCGGACTCATCTGCTCCACCTGATCAGCGCCGCCGGCAGGACTCGGGCGCCTCGCCGGCTCGTCCCGCAGCGGGTCCGATCCACGGTGCAACGGGTCCTCGACTCGATGAGCGGCACGCCCGCGTTCGTGCTCAACGGGCGCCTGGACATCCTGGCCGCCAACCAGCTCGGGTGTGCGCTATATTCGCCGATCTATGCCGACCCGGTCAGGCCACCCAACGCCGCCAGGTTCGTCTTCCTCGACCCGCACGCGATCGTGTTCTTCCGCGACTGGAACAAGGCCGCTAACGACACTGTCGCCCTGCTGCGCGCCGAGGCCGGCCGCCACCCCTACGACCGCCACCTCTCGGACCTGATCGGGGAGCTGTCCACCCGCAGCGATGAGTTCCGTGGCCGATGGGCCGCGCACAATGTCCGGATCCACACCACTGGCGTCAAGCTCATCCACCACCCGGTCGTCGGTGACCTCGACCTGCCGTACGAGTCCTTCCCCCTGGCTCCCGATCTCAGCACAAGCATCCTCACCTACACCGCCGAGCCCGGGTCGCCGTCGCAGGACGCCCTAGGTCTGCTAGCCAGCTGGGCAGCGACAACGGATGGCTCCAAGAAGGCAGCGGCGGCTGACGATCCGGAGCAGGCTAAGTCGATCGGGACGCCTGACTGACGTTTGCGACGGGGTTGTGGCACATGTGGGCATCGCACGACGTCCGCGAGCACCGCAGCGGAACCTCGTGAAGCGAGGTGAAATTCGGGCAATGGAGGTGACATGACACAGGGCGACGCAGGGGCTGCCGGGGAGACCGATCCCCGAGGGGCTGCTGCGCTGCAGGCTCACTCTTCGGCCTGGGCGCCGCTTGGGCAGCGCGTATTTCGCTGGCTATGGCTCGGTGTGTTGATCAGCTGGATTGGGACGTGGATGCAGACCGTCGGCGCCCAATGGCTGCTCGTCGACGAGCCCAATGCGGCGGCGCTAGTGTCCTTAGTGCAGGCGGCGGGGACCCTGCCGATGATGCTGCTGGCGCTACCCGGAGGCGTCCTGGCCGACTCCTTCGATCGGCGCTGGCTGCTGATCACGGTGCAGGCCTATCTCTTCGTCGTCGCCATCCTGCTCACCCTGCTCACCGCCGCCGGGCTGATGCCGCCGGCGCTGCTGCTGGCCCTCACCTTCGCCCTGGGCGTCGGCGCAGCGGTGCAGATCCCCGCATGGCAAGCCATGATGCCCGAGCTGGTCCCAAGGACACAGTTGCGAGCGGCGGCCAGGCTGGACTTGGTCAGCGTCAACCTGGCCTATGCGGTCGGACCGGTGCTGGCCGGGCTGGTGATCGCCTACCTGGGTGGCGTCTCGGGTGTCTTCGCCCTCAAAGCGGCATCCGCTGTCTTGTTCGCGGTCGCGCTGCTCGTCTGGCGCCCGAGGCCAGCGGGATCGGGAACTCGCCGCGAGCGCTTCCTGCCGGCGCTGCGCGCCGGTGGCCGCTACATCTGGCACGAACCCATCGTGCGCCGCATTCTTCTCCGAGCCGTCCTGTTCGTCGTGCCGGCGATGGCGCTGTGGGCGCTGCTGCCGCTGATCGCCACACAGCGCTTGGGCCTCGGAGCGGGCGGCTACGGGGTTCTGTTCGGCGCGTTCGGCCTCGGCGCCATGGTCGGTGCGGTGGTGCTGGGACGAGTGAGGGACCGGCTGTCCAATAACGGAATGCTCGGTGTCGCCGGCGTCGTCTACGCGGCAGCTTCGGCCGTGATTGTGCTGACCCCCAGTTTTCCGGCAGCCCTTGCGACCCTGGTGTTCGCTGGACTGGCCTGGATGGCGGTGACCTCGACGCTTGCCGCCGAGCTGCAGTTGTTCCTGCCGGCCTGGGTCCGCGCTCGTGGCCTCGCCGTCTATACGGTCATCTTCACGGGTTCGATGACGGCTGGAGCGTTGCTCTGGGGACTCGTGGCCGAGGTAGTGGGCCTGCAGGCGACATTCCTGGTCGCGGCCGTTGTCGTGCTTGCCGGCGTCGTTGCTGGAGTGGTGTGGCCGGTGCCGGAGACGGGTCATCTCGATCCGCAGCCGGTCATTTACTGGCCCGCGGCGCGTCTGGCCTTCGACCCAGAGGCCGACGCCGGACCCATCCTGGTGACCGTCGAGTTCACCGTCGCACCCGAACGGGAGTCGGCGTTCCTCGAAGCGATGGACCATCTTCGCCGCTCCCGACGCCGAACCGGCGCGAGCCGCTGGGAGTTGTATAGGGACGGAGACCGGCCGGACCGCTTCGTCGAGATCTTCAGCGTGCCGTCCTGGGAGGAGCACGAGCGCCAGCACGAAGGCCGCCTCACCGCGGCCGATAGAGCAGTCGAGGAGTCCGCACTGGCCTTTTCTGATCCGCCGGCGCGAGCGGAGCACCTGCTCCCGCCCTAGCGGCTGATCAACTGGCCTGGCCAAAATCACCAACGCCGGTTCTGACAAGAGCCACTTAGGACTTAATGGCCCCTCGGTAAGGTCTGCCTATTCCTGTCACCGGGGCCGATGACCATCCACAGGTCTGATCATCGCGCCGGCTGAGCTATGAGCCGCCGTCTTCGCCGCCGAGGTACTCGGCTCCGGCATCTGGGTGGGACACCGCAACCGCAAGCCTGCGGGCGCTTGGCATGAAGCTGAAATACTCGGGCTCAAGATGCTGAATGTCGGTCATCAGCCACATCCACCCCTGTTGCGGGCTGAACCTGAGTGACAGCACCCCGGTGTTGTCCCACCAACCGAGCCGAGTGAATCCGCGGTATGCGGCAAGCTGGGTCGTTGTATCCAGGCCGGCAACAGCAGTGAACATGAGGTGGGCAAGCCACACCTTGTTGATGCCGCCGTGTGCGACGACCACAATCAGTCGTTCGGTACGCGCCTCTAGGTACCGGCGCATCTCCTCCGCACGCCGCCACAGGTCGTAGAGGTTCTCTTCATCGGAGTAATGGACATCAGGCTGGTCGGCGACCGCCAAGGCCGCGTGCTGGATCTTGCGCGCTCGAGGGTCATCGAACCGCAGTCCCTGCAGCTCGGAGGGCACATCGATCTCTCTGAGCAGCGAAACATGGTCCCGCAGCTCAGGGTCTTTCGCCGGAAGGTCCACCCACGACGAGTCCTTCCACACCGGAACCAGATGCGGTGCCCCGGTCGCCTCGGCGATTGCGCCTGCAGTGTTGCGTGCCCGCAGATAACTGCTGCTCACAATGACGTCGATGGGCAGTTCAGCGAGGCGTTCGGCGAGGCGCCGGGCGTCCTCCGTCCCAAGCGTGGTGAGCGGGTCAGAGTCGTACTGATTGCCGGCCTGGAAGGTGTTGGTCGCGTTGGTTTGACTCTCGCCGTGGCGAACAACAACAAATTGCTGGTGATCAGTCATACAGCCATCCGATTCACGAGTGAGTTGATGAACTCGTGGGCGACGTCAACGTCAACGGTATCGGTCTCGTTGCGATGCAAGCGATCTTGCCGATGTTCGGCTTGGAGCAGGGCTTGCACCAGCTGGGCCGTCAGCAACGACTCCTCGGCAACCTTGTCTGGATAGGACTCCCAGAATCCGTCCAGCAGTTGACGGTCCCGCGTCAGAGCCGCCGGCGGCTCACTCTCCCGGCGATCGCGAAGCTCGTTGAGTGCGACGTTGTTCATCATTGGCGCGATGTCCCAGGAAGGATCACCGCTCAGTGGGTTGGGATCAAAGAGCCCGACGGTGATCGGGCGATAGCTATATACCCCAACGTTGCGAATCGTCACATCGCCGCGCACGAAGCGGCCCTCTGAGACAAACGGGCAACCCCACACGAATCCGCGCACGCCCTCAATCTGATCATCGTCGATGCCTAGCTCCTGGACGAAATCGGCATAGATCACAAAGAAGTCTTCGAGATAGCCGCTCCCGTCGCAGCTTCGAACTGCTGCAGCGCGGCGGCGGTTCCGGTGTCGGTTAGCAAAACGTTGACCCAGCCACCAACGACAGCGGCGTGAATGGCACGGTGCTTGCTCTTGCCGCCGGCAATCCCAATGCGTCGTGGGATTTTGCGCAGGGTGTCGGCGTCGATGCCAACAACTCGATCATCAAGATCGCTGGGCACCAGGGTTCCCGCTGAGTTGAAGAACCGCTGACAGATATCGCCTACGGCGCCAGCCGCATGGAGCCTGTCCTGATCAGCGAGGTCTGCCGCATTGCCGCTGGCGCGCAAAAGTGGTGACGGTGGGAGGCTGCCGATACCCGCGAGCGCGATGGTGAGGCGCGCCCACTCCCTGGCGACCGATTCCATCGCGGGGTCGTTCAGCAGACTCTCTCGCATGGCCTTATTGCCAACCAGGGCAGGAGCCGGAACGAAAGTGGCGGTCGCTCCAACCAGTCGGGCGAATTCGCTGAGGAGTCGGTTGCCCTGGGTCTGGACTGATGAACTTCCGAATCCTCCCATCAGCTGAATCACACTCTCTGCCCCTGGGATTCGGAAGGGCCGCATGCGGTCGACAACGGCGAGCAGAGTTTGGCTCCAGCTGGAGATCCCGATGCGTTCTCCGCCCGTCAGCGTGGTCTCCAAGTAGGTCGCACCGGCCGATCCCAGCCCGGCGATGATCTCTTCGTCAGTCCCCTCGACATCGACGACGACAGCTTCGGCTAGGCCGTAGGCCTCCTCAAGCGCCTCCTCGATCTCGGCGTGGACCCCCGGCGCCACGGCAACGACCGTTCGCACGATGCCCAGCTCAGCAGCGCGTTTAAGGAGCCGGGACACCCGCGCCTGCGAGATGTGCAGGCTCTCAGC
>DATDKX010000275.1:0-5578 GCA_036519615.1 Propionibacteriaceae bacterium | reverse complement strand
GGACCCAAGCGATCCCGCCCTGCGCCCAGTGGGTCGAGCCGGCGGAAACCTCATCCTTGGTCACGACCATGATCGTTCCGAGGTCACGGCATTCCAGCGCGGCAGTCAAACCTGCGATGCCCGATCCGATGACGACAATGTCCACTTCGCGGACCCAACCGGGCGGCTCTGCAAGGAGCCGCTGCGGCAACAACGGCAGGGGCGGTAGAGCGGGGAAGGGCGGTTGTGGATTTGCCTGGACGGGGCTGGTCACCATAGACGCACCATCAGGCACCATAGGCCCATGCTCCCGCATTCGTCAGAGGGTGGCACAACGGCCCCTGCGCGGGGATCCCGCTCGTGGTTCGACGCCTGGGTGGAGTCGGCGTACGGCGCGGAGGGTTTTTGGCGCTTGCACAGTCCCGACGCTCATTTCCGAACTGCAGCAGCGAGCGGTCCGATGATCGCTCAGATGTTGGCAACACTGGTCGATCGCCAGGAGGGGGTCAGCAGTGTGATCGATGTCGGGGCAGGCAACGGCCGACTGCTGGAGGAGCTGTCGCTGATACGGCCGGATCTGCAGTTGGTTGGAATTGATCTCCGAACTCGGCCTACTAATCTGCCCGAACAGGTGGGCTGGGCGCGGGATCTGTGGGACGTACGGTATGGGTGCTGGACCAGCGGTGAGGCCGGAGCTGCATTGGGTAAGCCCGAGCCGGTGATGATCATTTGCTGCGAGTGGTTAGACGACTTGCCTTGCCCCGTTGTAACGCGTCACGCCGACGGCTGGCGACAGGCGATCATCAACGACGATGGCCTCGAGCAGCCCGGGCCGCGTCTGGACGATGAGCAACTTGCCTGGGCTGACCGATGGTGGCCCGGCGGTGAGCGCGCTGAAATCGGCATCACCCGGGACGTGGCCTGGCGTGAGCTGATGAAGATGATCAGGAAACGCGGCGGCTGCGGACTGATGATCGACTACGGCCATACGGCGGAGCGCCGCCCGCTTACTGGGTCGCTCGCGGCCTATCGGGACGGTCGGGCTCTCGAGCCGGTCGTCGCGCCCGGGGTCAATCTCACTGCGCATGTTGCAGTCGACGCCGTACGCGCTGCCGGTGAAGCGCTGGGGGCGACCACGACTTTCTGTGGTCTGCAAAGTGAGGTGCTACCGGACCTGTTGCAGCTGGATACTCATCACGATCCGCTGGTTGATCTTGGTCGACGGAGCCAGCATGCCGCGCTCAGCTCACAGTACGTCTGGGGCTCTCATTGGTGGCTGCTGCAGTGCTAGCTGGTTCGCTCTACTCTCGGGGCGTACGTTTCCCACCAGAAGCGCGAGGACATACGCCTCAGAGCCTCGATACCCGGACGTTTGCCACCAACAGCGCGAAAACACACGCCAGAGAGCTCCCTTTCGGATGAGCCACCAGCCGCTTCGCGTCTTGGTCGGATCTCTGGCACCTGGCGTACTGCCCTCAACGCAGCCGGCCAAATTACCCACCGGGACCATCCTGCTGGATCTCGGCCCGGAGCATCCGAGCAATGCCGGGCTAATCGAACTGCAGCTGTGGACTGAGCACAATGTGATCACCACGGCGCGGGTCGTGGTCGGGGCCATGCATCGAGGCGCGGAGAAGCTTTTCGAGGTACGGGACTATCGGCAGATCCTCATGTTGGCCGATCGCCATGACTGGCAGGCTCCCTTCTTTGGCGAGCTGGCCGTGGCCCTTGCCTGCGAACAGCTGATGGCCCTCGCCGTGCCCGAACGTGCTGTCTGGCTGCGCACTCTGCTCGCTGAGCACACTCGCATCCTCAGCCACTGCGGGTTCCTTGGTTATGTAGCGCATCGCATGCGCGGCGATCCCGGACTTCGCCGCTTGCGTGAGGAGCTGCGTACTCAGACACTCCGGCTGACCGGCAACCGCATCCACCCGATGGCGATGAGAATCGGCGGGCTAGCGGTCGATGCCGATGATGTGTGGTTACGCGCCGAACGGCGGGTCGCGCAGCAGGCGACTGAGGTGGCTAGCGCTGTGCTGGCCATGATCGACTCCGCGCTATTCGCGGATCTGACGAGCGGCGTTGCTGTGTTGGATCCAGACACGATTCGGCAGTTCGGGGTAAGCGGCCCAGCGGCGCGGGCGAGCAGCGTGGCCGTCGATCTGCGGCTGCAACGGCCGTATCTGGCCTACGGCGAGCTCAGCGGCTTGATCACTCCCCCGGTACGGCACTCGGCTGACGCCCAGTCGCGGCTGGGTGTACTTGCCGAGGAGCTGACAATCAGCGCGTCGTTGATCATCGCCTGCATTGATCGCCTCATCGGACGGCCGGGCCCGGTGTCGGTGAGGCTGGGCAAGATCGTCCGCGTGCCGGAGGGCGAGGCGTACGTGGCGATCGAGGCGCCGCTTGGCATAGCGGGAGTCTTTCTGGTTTCGCGCGGTGAGAAGACTCCGTGGCGGCTGAAGCTGAGGACGCCGTCGTTCAACAACATCTCTGGCCTGGAGCGATTGCTGGTTGGCGTACGCACCGAGGCATTGGAGGCAACCCTCGCCTCGGTCGGCTACGTCGTCGGCGACATCGACAAATAGCCGCGGCCCCGGTTATGCGGGCTGGCGATCTGCCTCGTAGTTGGGCATGACCGCGTCAATGATCTTGATATCGACCACTGGAAGCGATTCGGGGACAATCTCGTCCTCTGCTGGCATTTCCTGCCAGACAAAGTCATGGCCGACGAATACCCGGCGTGGCATGTGGTGAACTTGCGCCTCAGCTTCAGCTTCGTCACTCGATGTGGTCAACTCCGCCTCGCGCTCGCGCACCGTGTCGCGAAGCGCCGCGATCACCTTCTCGCGGTACTCGATTTCACCCTTCAGGTAGGCCTGATCCTGGTTCAAGCTCGAGATCTCCAGCCGCTGCTGGGCAATCCGCGTCCGCTGCCGTTCGATGACCTTGCCGGCATCAGCGATCCGCATGCTCAAGGCATCGACCACTGCGGCATTGCGGTTACGCTCCTCGGTGAGCCTCGCGCCATGGTGCCGTGCGGCCTGAAGCATCGCCTGGGCGTGGACGTGTCTTGCCGCGTTGAGGTCGCGCCAGGCGAAGGCGCACGCCACTAGCGCGGCTGTGATCGCCACGGCCACCCCTAAACGGACCACCCATACAGGTCCGGAGGCGGCAGCGACCGCACCCACCGTGCCGGCGATCAGGACAACTTCTGAGATGCGTTGGAGCGCCGACGGCTTGAGCCGGCGGCTAGCGGTTGCCTGTGAAGTCACGGTCGTCACCATATGACTGGGCGGGCTGGCTGCCGGGGATTTCCCGGCTCAATCGTGAGTGTCTGCCTCCAAGCCGTCGCCTTCGCCAGCATCCGCGCCCTCGTCTGGCTCGGTGGGCACCTTACAGGCGCGCTCTAGCAGTAGGCCCATGATGCACACGGCCACCCCCGCGACGATCGCGACCGCCGACCGGATGACCCGATCCCGAGGAGCGGCCGCGTCCAGCCGTGTCAAAAACATCAGTGCGAAACCGAAGTAGCCGCCGGCCACTAGCGCACCCGCCAGCGCCGACGCCTTGCCGAGAACCAGCAAGGCAACGGCCCGCTGAGGTTCGATGCGTTCACGGCGCACCTGGATTCGCTGATGGGTGGTGTACGCCAAGGCACCGACCAGCGCTGCCACCAAGATCAAACCGATGGGCGCAGTCCACGGCACCTCAGGTGGGATCAGATCAAATGCGTTCGCGATAACTACGACCAGCCAGCCGGACAGTCCGCCAAAGACAGCTGCGACGACGAGAGCGCGGAACGGTGTCAGATTGACCGAGCCGCCGGAAGGTTCCTCAGCCAAGCTCGCTGATCCTCAATCTCGATCTATCACAAGATCATCTCGCCGAACTACGCCCGACGCGTCGGCCTGAACGACCAAGTCCCCGATGGCTCCCTTGCCGATGATCTCCGCAGTGGGGTCGACTTCGTACCACGGCACCAGCACGAAGGCACGCTCGTGCGCAAGCGGATGCGGCAACCTCAGGTCCTCTTGATCAACGACAGCATTCCCGACCATGATCAAATCCACGTCCAGGGTACGCGGTGCCCATCGCCCCCCATCGCGAGTCCGTCCGAAGGCGTCCTCGATCGCAAATGCCCGCTCCACGAGCGTTCGAGGCTCACGTGTGGTCTCGGCGATGACCACAATGTTCAGAAATTCCGGACTATCCGGCGGGCCCCCCAGCGGCTTGGTCTCGTATACCGATGAGACATCCACCACGATCACATCAGGAGTGTCTCTCAGAGCGTCGACGGCACCTTGCACGTTGCCGAGCCGATCGCCAAGGTTCGAGCCGATCGAGTAGACGACCTTGCGCAACGGTTTCATACCGCTCAAGGTGTCCGCGTCAATGGCATGAGGATTGGGGCTACTCACGTCGTTCTACTCCTTGTCAGCGTGACCGCCACATCGGCAACGTCAACCGGCATTAGCGCTTGCGGCTTGTGCACGGTGACCTCGACGCACTGGATGGCGTCATAGCGTAGGCACGTCAGCGCGATTCTGTCGGCCAGGGCTTCGATCAGGTTCAGCGGGTCGCGCTCGATATCGGCGACGACCGCTTGTGCCAATTCGCCATAGTCGATCGTCTGTCCAAGATCATCACTGCTCGCTGCCGAGGACAGATCGAGAATGCAGGTCACGTCGACGACGAATCGTTGTCCCTGCTGGCGTTCAGAATCGAATACGCCGTGGTGACCAAAGGCGGTAATTCCAGTCAGGCTGATCCGATCACGGCCAACCTCAATGGGTCGGCGCTCGGCGTCAACGACCGTCTGCACCGCCATATCACCTCCTGATCCATGCGACCCTATCCGACCCTGGCAACTCCAGATAGGTCCTCGAAGGTGAATACTCCCTGAGCTTGTCGAGGGCGCAGTCAGCGGTCATTGGCCCCTGCGACAAGCGCCGTCCTGAGCTTGTCGCAGGGCTCAGGGCGCGGCTTGCTTGAGCAGCCGCTCCGCCACGGCAATGGCGTCGCGGCTGGCGCGTACCGCATGCACCCGCACGCCCCACACCCGGCGCAACGCAAGCACGGTGGTCAGCGCGGTAGTGGCGTCGTCCCGCAGCTTGGGCGGTCGCGGGCTTCCGTCTGGTTTGGCCAGCAGTCGACCAAGAAACGTCTTGCGAGAGACCCCGACGAGCAGCGGTCGTTCGAGTACGTCGAATTCGTCGAGCCGATCCAACAGCTCCCAGTTGTGTTCGGCTGTCTTGGCGAAGCCGAAACCTGGATCGATGATCACTTTGTCGGCGGTGATGCCCGCGCGGTCGGCCTCGTCCAGCTGGGTGCGCAGCTCGGCGATGACATCCGTGACCACGTCGGCGTACGAAGCCTTGCTTTGCATGTCTTCGGAGTGGCCGCGCCAATGCATGCAGATATAAGCCAAGCCAGATTCGGCGATCAGCCGCAGCATCGCTGGGTCGGCTTGGCCGCCGGAGACGTCGTTCACCACACGAGCCCCGGCGGCGATCGCCGGCTCGGCGACCTGGGCACGCATTGTGTCCACGCTGACGCAAGCACCCGCTGCAACGAGTTCACCGATCACAGGCAACAC
>DATDKX010000274.1:0-2808 GCA_036519615.1 Propionibacteriaceae bacterium | reverse complement strand
CACCTCGAGCCCACGATCATGCACCACGACCGTCGCCTGCATCGGATTGCCGTGGGCTCGAACTTGCACCTGGCCGGACCACTTTTCGACAGCCGGCGCACCGGTCCACGTCGGCCGAATCGCGCTGATGATCTTCACTGCGAGGGCGTCACGCGGACCGACAGTAATGGTGTTCGTTGTCGGAGTGATCGAAAGCACGAAACGCGGCTGGCCGTCGTCGGCAGGTATGCCGAGTCGAAGACCCCGCCGCTGACCGACAGTGAATCGATGCGATCCGGCATGCTCGCCCACCTTTGCGCCCGCCAGATCCACGATGTCCCCCGGTCGCTTCCCGAGCCGCTGCTCCAGGAAGCCTGCTGTGTCGCCATTTGCGATGAAGCAGATGTCGTGACTGTCGGGCTTGTCTGCGACGGCGAGGCCACGGTCGTGGGCCTCGGCGCGTACCTCGGCCTTGTGTGAGGAACCGAGCGGAAAGTACGAGCGGCGAAGTTGATCTTGGTCGAGTACACCGAGCACGTAGGACTGATCTTTGGCTGGGTCCGCGGCCCGATGCAGTTCGACGTCATTTCCGATACGGATCAGGCGGCCGTAGTGACCGGTGCAGACCGCATCAAAACCGAGCGCGACACCGCGGTCCAACACCGCGGAGAACTTGATCTTCTCGTTGCATCGCAGACAAGGATTAGGGGTATGGCCGGCGGCATACTCTGCGAGGAAGTCGCTGACCACCTCGTCAGCAAAGCGATCTGACAAATCCCAAACATAGAACGGAATGCCGAGCACATCGGCCGCCCGCCGAGCGTCGTGAGCATCCTCTTTGGAGCAGCAGCCGCGGGCGCCGGAACGATACGTCTGCGGGTTCTTGGACAGCGCCAGATGCACTCCGGTGACATCGTGTCCAGCGTCAACTGCCCGCGCTGCGGCAACAGCGGAGTCGACGCCGCCGGACATCGCGGCCAGTACCTTCATCAGTGTCCTTCCCGAGCTGCGAGGGCCGGCATTGCGCGAGCAGCTCCCAAGCAAATCGTGCTCTCTAGCGGTGCTGCGGCAAGGAGCAAAGCTTCTCACGGGTGCCAAGGCCGACCAAGCCGCCTCATGCGTAGGCGGCCGCAGCCTTGGCTCGCTCAACGGCTTCGGGTAGCGCTGCAACGAGTGCGCCTACGTCGGCCTGTGTGGACGTGCGGCCGAGTGAGAACCTCAGCGCCGAGCGCGCCTCAGCCTCGCTGCATCCCATCGCGAGCAGCACATGGCTCGGCTGCGATACCCCCGCGGAGCAAGCCGCTCCGCTAGAACAGTCAATTCCGGCGGCGTCCAGCATCATCAAGATGGCGTCAGCTGGGCAGCCAGGGAAGCCAATGTTGGCAATGCCGGGAAGCCGATCGGCTTCCGCGGTTGGGCCGTACACAATCGCCCATGGGACGGCGGCGATCACCGAACTGACAAGTTCACGGCGAAGCTGACGGACCCGCTGCTCCTCGCGTACCCGATGACGGGTCGCCACCTCGAGCGCGGCGGCGAATCCCGCGGCAGCTGCGACGTCGAGAGTGCCGGAGCGTACGTCCCGCTCCTGGCCGCCACCGTGCATAATGGGGGCCAACCTCAGCTCGCGACGGGCAAGTAAGGCACCGATTCCGTACGGGCCACCCAGTTTGTGCGCGGTGAAGGACAGCAGGTCCAGGCCGCTTGCAGCGAAGTCAACGTCCATATGCCCGACTGCTTGCACCGCGTCGCTGTGCGAGATTGCGCCCTGTTCGGCAGCGAGCTCAGCGATCTGGCGTACCGGCTGCATCGTGCCAACCTCATTGTTGGCCCACATCACCGAAACCAGTGCGGTGTCTGAACCGACGGTGCTGCTCAGAGCGGACATATCCAGCCGCCCATCGGAGTCGACCGGGACGTAGCTCACCCCAGCATTGGCTGATCGCCCAAGCCAGGCGACTGAATCCAAAACGGCGTGGTGCTCGATCATCGATGTCACAACTCCGGGACGACCCGATTCGCTGCCAGCCCAGAAGGCGCCCTTGATCGCCAGATTGTCCGACTCGGTTCCGCCGCTCGTGAAGATCACTTCGGCCGGTTTTGCTCCGACGTACGCCGCGATCTCCTCCCGCGACTCTTCGACGACCCGGCGCGCCGACCGGCCCGAGGCATGCAGCGACGACGCGTTGCCAATCCTGGTCAGCTCACGCGTCACTGCCTCAATGGCGTCCGGGACCATTGGCGTAGTGGCCGCATGGTCGAGATAGATCCGGCTCATGCTGCGCTCATCCTTTACGTTTCTTGATCTCCTCGATAACGCGAGGGAGCACCTTGTGCAGGTCGCCGACAATGCCAAGATCAGCGAGGGCAAACATCGGTGCCTCGGCATCCTTGTTCACCGCCACAATCGCTTTGGATGTTTGCATACCGGCGCGGTGCTGGATGGCACCTGAAATGCCAGCGGCAATGTAGAGCTGCGGCGAGACGGTCTTGCCGGTCTGGCCGATCTGGTATGCGTATGGATACCAACCAGCATCGACTGCAGCCCGTGAGGCTCCAACTGCACCGCCGAGGACGTCAGCCAATTCCTCGACAGCCGTGAAGTCTCCACCGGTGCCACGGCCACCCGATACGACGACTGCGGCCTCAGTGAGCTCCGGTCGCCCGCTGGACTTCCTGGGTTCGGAGTTGACGATGCGCGCGGTTTTCGCCGCCTCGGAGATCGTCACCTGGATCTGCTCGGTCGCCGGCTCGGTAGGCGCGGCCTCCGGCGTCACAGCATTCGGCTTGACCGTGACGATCGGAGCACCGTGTGTCACTGATGCGGTC
>DATDKX010000273.1:0-17453 GCA_036519615.1 Propionibacteriaceae bacterium | reverse complement strand
ATCGCACCCAACCCGGTCCTCGACTACGCCACCGCCAAGTGGCGGGCTGAGCTTGCGCTGCAGCAGGCCCTAACCGAGCAGAGCTTCCCGGTCACGATTGTCCGGCCCTCGCACACCTACGACGACGCCAACCCGCCCGTCCCGGGAGGCTGGACGGTCGTGGATCGGATCGCCAGAGGCGCGGAGATCCCGGTACACGGGGACGGAACGTCGCTATGGACGCTGACGCACGCCGAGGACTTCGCCCAGGGCCTTGTCGGCCTGCTTGGCAACCCGAGGAGCATCGGGGAGGTCTTCAACATTACTGGCGAGGACGTCTACACCTGGGACCAGATCTACACCATTCTCGCCGACGCGCTTGGCGTCGAGGCCAAGCTCGTGCACGTGGCCTCTGAGCTGTTCCCGGTGGTGGCACCCGACTGGTTCTGGTCGGGCGAGGTGCTCGGCGACATCGGCCACACCGGAGTGTTCGATACGAGCAAGATCCGGCGCTTCGTGCCCGGCTTCATGCCAAAGCTAACGTTCCACCGTGCTGCACGGCGCATGGTCCAGTGGCGGTCCGAGCACGCGGACACGACCGGCGCTGACCTGACGACCGATGCCGTCCTAGACCGCATCGTCGGCGCCTACCACGCGGCTCGGGAGATCTTCGCCGACCGGGCTCCGCAGCCAGCTGGAATGGGCTCGTGAATTGGCCCTCCACCCTGTCCCTCGGTGAGCTCGGCGGTACGGGACTGGCAGTCACGCCGATCTGCTTCGGAACCAGCCCGCTCGCCAGCATGGCGCAGCTGTACGGGTACGCCGTCGAGGAGGAGCGAGCCGTCGCAACCGTTCTGGCCGTCTTCAACAGCCCGGTCAACTTCCTCGACACATCCAACGGCTACGGCGACGACGGCACGGCGGAGCGCCGGATCGGTGAGGCGATCCGGCGAGCCGGCGGACTCCCGTCCCATGTCGTGCTCGCCACAAAGGTCGACCCGGATCCGCGTACCGGCGACTTCTCCGGGGACCGCGTCCGCGTTTCGCTTGAGGAGTCGATGGAGCGGTTGGGCATCGACAAGATCGCGCTGCTCCACCTACATGACCCGGAGCGGATGTCCTTCGAGGAGGGAGTGGCTCCCGGCGGGCCGGTGGAGGCGTTGGTGGACCTTCGTGAGCAGGGCCTGGTAGAGCACTTGGGTGTCGCCGGGGGTCCGGTCGGGCTGCTTCAGCAATACCTTGACACCGGCGAGTTCGAGGTCGTGCTCAGCCACAACAGGTACACCCTGCTCGACCGCTCGGCCGAGTCTCTCTTTCGTTACGCGGCTGACCGGGGTCTCGGCGTGCTCAACGCGGCGCCGTACGGCGGCGGCATGCTGTCGAAGGGCCCGAGCGTGCAGCAGAATTACGCATACGGCCCCCGAGACGACCGGATCCGCACTGCGGCAGAGGCGATGGAGGCGGCGTGTCGGCGCTATGACGTCCCGCTCGCCGCCGCCGCCTTGCAGTTTTCGCTGCGCTCGGGGGTGATCGACTCGACCGTCGTCGGCGTGTCATCGCCGCAGCGGATCACCCAAACCCTCGAGTTGGCCGCCGTAACGATCCCCGACGAGCTCTGGCCCGAGCTCGAGCGGTTGACTCCACCGCAAGAACTCTGGCTTCACTGAGGTGCCCCATTAGCCCCACCTGTCCCTCCCACCATGTCCGTGGCATGAGTGGCCAAACTGGGCGACGAATTTTCTCTGACCTAGGAGTCGCATGAGCGTCAGTCCAACCGAGCAACCGGTGTTCGCGACGTATCCCAGTCTGCGCGAGCGGACGGCGTTCGTCAGCGGCGGCGCGTCGGGCCTCGGCGCGGAGTTCGTGGCCCAGCTCGCGGCCCAGGGGGCCCGCGTCGCTTTCGTCGACATCGACGTGGGGCGCGGGACCACGCTCGAGCGAGAGCTCGTGAACGGGGGCGCCGAAGCGCTCTTCCTGGAGTGTGACGTGCGGGAGGTCGCTGTCCTGCAGGGGGCGATCGCCCGATCGGCGGAGGAGCTCGGCCCGATCCGCGTGCTGGTCAACAACGCGGCCAACGACCATCGCGACAAGGTCGCCGAGATGGACCAGCCGCTGTGGGATGACCGGATCGCCGTCAACGTCCGTCACCACTTCTTCGCCGCCCAGGCGGTCGCAGAGATGATGCGGGACGCCGGGGGCGGGTCGATCATCAACCTCGGATCTATCAGTGCGCACATCGACCTCATGGACCTTCCGGGCTATATCACCGCTAAGGCCGGCGTCGAGGGGCTGACACGAACCCTGGCCCGCGAGTACGGGCCATGGCACATCCGCGTGAACTGCATCCTCCCGGGGTGGATTATGACGGAAAAGCAACTCACTCTGTGGGTGACTCCGGAGGCCGAGGAGTCGATCGTTCGGAACCAATGCCTCCCGGACAAGGTGTACCCCGATGACGTGGCCCGGCTGCTGCTCTGGCTGGCCGCGGACGACTCCCGCGCCTGCACCGCCCAACGGTGGATCGTGGACGGAGGCTGGATGTGAGCACACGCCTGGAGCAGTTCACTGACCCCTGCACCTTCCACGGCGAAGGGCCGTTCTGGGATCCGCCGAACAACCGCCTACTGCTGGTCGACATGCTGGCTGGCACCGTCGTGGCAGTCGACGGGGACGGCGACACCCGACGACACAAGCTCGCAACAGTTGCCGCTGCCATTAGGGCCCGACGCGGCGGCGGCTACGTGCTTGCCACGGAGAACCAATTCGTGCTGCTCGGGCCCGATCTGACCGAGCAGACTGCGCTGCCCCCTGTTTTCACCGACCCGCTTATCCGCATGAACGACGGCGGCTGCGATCCCCAGGGGCGCTTCTACTGCGGAACCATGGCGTACGCCGAGACCCCTGGAGCGGGGACCCTTTATCGGCTCGATCCCGATGGCAGCGTGCAGGTGACACTTAGCGATGTGACTATCTCGAACGGGCTGCAATGGAACCGCGGGGGCGACACCGTGTTCTATGCGGACACGCCGACCGGCCGGGTCGACAGCTTCGACTTCGAGCCGGCGTCAGGTGCCTTCACCGCCCGACGGAGCTTCACCGAGGTTTCGGGCGGCGGATATCCGGACGGCATGGCCATCGATGAGGAGGACGGCATTTGGGTCGCCCTATGGGGTGGCAGCGCCGTGCACCGCTATGACAGGGCTGGTCGGCTCGATCTGGTCGTCGAGCTGCCCGTGTCCAACGTGACCGCTTGCGCGTTCGGCGGCCCGGACCTGGGGACACTGTTCATTACCACATCCCGCCAGGGCCTTGACCCGGCGGATCAGCCCGACGCGGGCGCGGTCTTCCGCTACGACGCAGGCGTTCACGGCGCCCAGCAGCATGCGTTCGCTGGCTGAGGGCAGCGCATCACACCGACTGCAGCACTCCATCGACTCGCCTTGGCAGGCGCCACGGGTTGTCCTCCTGAAGTGCCGGCGGCAGTACGTCATCCGGCGCGTCCTGGTAGGTAACCGGCCGCAGGAACCGATCGATCGCTGCGGTGCCGACCGAGGTCGTCTGCACCGACGTGGTTGCTGGATACGGCCCGCCGTGGTGCTGGGCATAGGTGACCGAGACACCGGTCGGCCAACCGTTCCACACCACCCGACCGACGCGCTCGCTGAGCACATCCAGCAGCGCCGAGGTAACGGGCTCCTGCCCGGAGGAGTGGATCGTCGCAGTGAGCTGCCCCTCGAACACGCGCGCGGCGGCCAACAGCTCCTCCTCCGACGAGTACGACACAACGATCGCGGACGGACCGAAGCATTCCCGTGTCAACGCGTCGGAATCAGCCAACAGATCCGACACCGTCGTGGCGAGGATCGTGGGCGCCGGATCACCCTCCGGCCTGACCTTTCCAGCAATCACCCGCAGGCCGGGTCGCTGCGCGAGCTGCTCCAACGCCTCGGAGTAGCCGGACCTGATGTGTTCGCTCAGCATCGGCGCCGCCGGTTGCTCGCTGGCAAGCGCTGCAACGCGGTCCTCCAGGCCGGAGCCGGCCGGCACGAACAGCAACCCCGGCTTGGTGCAGAACTGGCCGTTGCCCAGCGAGACGGAGTTGACGAATCCCGTCGCCACCTCATCGGCACGCAGCGCACCCTCACGCGTCACGAACGCGGGATTCACGCTGCCGAGCTCCCCATAGAACGGGATCGGCTCGGGTCGGGAGACGGCGAGGTCGAAGAGGGCCCGGCCCCCGCGGAGCGAGCCGGTGAAGGAAGCGGCACGGATCCGTGGGTCCTTGACCAGAGCGATCCCGGTCTCGAAGCCCTTTACCACAGCGAAGATCCCGTCCGGCGCCCCGACCTCAGCCAGCGCATCGGACAGGTGCGCCCCCGTCACCCAGGACAGCTCCGGGTGACTCGGGTTCGCCTTCAGCAGCACCGAGCAGCCAGCAGCCAGGGCCGAGGCGGTGTCGCCACCGGCCACGCTGAACGCGAACGGAAAGTTGCTCGCCGCATACACCGCAACCGGCCCAATGGGCCGCAGCACCCGCCGCAGGTCGGGCCGGGCGCCCATGGGCCAGGCAGGATCGGCGTGGTCGATGGTCGCCTGCAAGAAGGAGCCGTCGCGGAGAATCTCCGCAAAGAGTCGAAGCTGGAATGTGGTGCGCTTCAGCTCTCCCTGCAATCGGCCTAGGCCGAGATGGGTCTCCTGTGCGGCGAGTGGCACGAGCTCCTCCGCCGCGGCGTCAAGCCGAGTCGCCAGGTGCTCAAGCCAGCTCGCCCGGTCTGAGGGGCGAGAACCCACGAGCTCGCGAGCGGCTTGCGTCGCGGCACCGATCAGTTCGTCGAGCTCTTCTGGTGATGTGTCGCCCGGTCCCTGGCTTTCCTGCTCGTGCAGAGTCATCCTTACTCCTGGTCGAGATCCCGGCCGACGAGAACGACCGGATTGGTGAGTGTGCCAATGCCGGGAATGTCGATGGTGACGACGTCGCCCGGCCGGAGGGTAAACGACTCGCCCGGCACGATGCCCGTGCCCGTGAGCAGCACCGCGCCGACCCGGAAGGTGAGCGCGGCCATCAGCCACCCGGCCAGGTCCTCGAACCGACGGGTGATGCTCGCGGTGCTGGACGATCCTTCGAACGCGACCGAGTCACCACGCGAAATGCGGAGGCTGATGTCCGCGCGGACTCCGATCGACTGTCCATCACCGACCACAGGCTGTGCCGTCTGACTTGAAGGCAATCTGCGGGCGCCCCGAAAAGGCGCTCGGTGGCACGCCGCGCCGCATCCAGGCCCTGTGGATGTACGCGTTGCGATCATCCCCGGCGTACCACTCGCTGCTACGCAACGTCCCCATCAGCATGCCCTCCCATTGCCCCACTTGCTGCGACCGGCCCATCAGGGCACCAGGATGGTGCGGCCGATACCGCCCGATCGCAACTCGGCGTAGGCCTCGTTCACCTCAGTGAGCGGCCGGCGGCCACCGATCAGCTCGTCCAAGGGCAGCCGGCCGGTCAGGTAGAGCGCGAAGATGAGAGGTATGTCCAGGCGCGGGTTGCTGGCCCCGTAGAGCGCGCCGACGATCCGCTTCTGCCGCTGCACGAGTTCGTTGATCGGTACCGCGACCGTGGCATCGACGCTACTCAGCCCGACCGCGACGAGTGTACCGGCGGGCCGCAGGCACCCGACCGCCTGCCGCATCGTCTCCGGGCGGCCGACGGCGTCGATCATCCAGGGCACACCACCGTCGGAGAGCCCGAGCACCCGGTCGACGACGTCGCCCGCCCGTGCGTCCACGACATGCGTGGCGCCAACCCGCTGTGCGACCTGGAGCTTGGCCGGGTCAATGTCGATCGCGATCACGGGTTGGGCTCCGATGAGCCCAGCGCCCATGACAGCCGCAAGGCCAACGCCGCCGGTGCCGAAGATCGCCAGCGGCTGACCGGTCGCCCCGTGGACCGCGTTCAGCACAGCCCCGACGCCCGTGATCACCGCGCAGGCAGAGATGGCAGCGATCTCGGGCGGCACGCCGTCCGGCACCGGTACCACGCTCGTCTCGGAGACCACCACCCGCTCCGCGAAGCACGAGACGCCCATCAGGTGGTGGACGCGGTCCTCGCCCTGATGCAGACGGGTGGTGCCATCCATCAGCCCATTCGTCGTCGCCAGCACTCGGCCGAACCGGCAGAGCACCGGGTTGCCCGCCACGCACGCCTCGCACTCGCCGCAACGCGGCCGCCAGAGCAGGGCCACCCGGTCACCGACCGAAAGGCTGCCGCCGGCCCCAGGACCGAGGGACTCGATGACGCCGGCACCCTCATGGCCGACCACCAGAGGCAGCTTCGCCTTAAGATCGCCCACCATGTAGTGCAGGTCGCTGTGGCAGACACCGGCGGCCTCGATCCGAACACCGACCTCCCCTGCCCTGGGCTCGTCCAGTTCGACCTCCTCGAGCTGGAGCGGCGCACCGATTTCCCGCAGCACCGCCGCCCTCATCGAAGGGCTTCCGCGGCAAGATCATGCTGGAGCTCGGCGAGGAGCGGTTCCCGCACGGCGCAGGAGTCGAATGCGAACGAGTCGGCGAGCGCATCAAGCTCGGTGTCGTCCAGCCCGCGGAACAAACTTGCGTACTCGTAAGCGAGCGGCTGGGCGATCGTGATGTTGAGCAGCAGCGTGCGCACCCAATCGAACCGACCCCACGGATACGGGTCAAAGTCGGGAAACTCCCGCGCGATCAGGTCTTGAACTGGCTGCGTCACTTCGGCGACACCGACTCCGTCACTGCCCCACTGGTCGGCGGCAAGCCGGTTCTTCTTGGCCACGAAGTCGTCGAACCGGCGACGATACGGAGTGTCCGGCCGAACCGAGACCAAACCCTGCCGACCGATGTCCTTGTACATCCACAGCGCCCAGCTCGCCGAATGCCGCCGGTAAAGGTCGAGCTGGTCGGCGAGGATGCCGCGGAGCCGCGCGTCCTCCGGCTCGCTCCCGGTGTAGATCGGTCCGAATTCCCCCACCAGGATGGGGCTGCCGGTCGATCGCGCGTACGCGGATCGCTTCAGGAACTTCTGCTCCGCTTCCTCGCGGCTGTAGTGAGGGCTGCGCCCGAGGCCGGCATCCACATAGTCGTGCAACGTATAGACCGCGTTCTCGAAGGGCTCGTCGAAGATGTCGAACTCCGTCGCGTAGGTGTTTCCGTCGAGGAAGACGGTGTGATCCGGGTCCACCGCCCGGATCGCCGTGACGAGCCGCCGGTAGAAGGGTCCCACGACGCTGCGAGACTCATCCGCCGGCTCGTTCAACAGGTTGTACCCCGCCACCCAGCGGTTGTCTCGGTAGTGGTCAGCGATGGCCTCCCACAGGTTCACGACCCGGTCCTGGAAATGTCGGTGCTCCCAGAACGCGGGGACGTGCGTGGGATTGTCGGAGTGCCAGTGGTGGTTCTGTGAGCCGGGTAGGGCGTGGAGGTCGACAATCGAGTAGACGCCGTGGCGGGCCAGCGCGTCGATGGCACGGTCGAGATGGCGGAAGCCATCGGTCTCGAGCTCGAACGGTCGAGCGTCGTCCTCGAAATGCTTGTAGCCAACGGCAATTCGCGCGAGGTTCATCCCAGCCTCGCCGAGGAAGGCAGCGTCCGGCTCATCGAAGAACCGGGTGAGGAGGCGGTCGAAGAAACGCTCGGCCCGGTCGTCGCCGATCGCCCGCCGTACCTCCCGCCGCATCAGCGTCTCGTTCGCCGAATATCCGGTGATGAAGTTCTCCATGTTCAACCAACCACCCAGGCAGACGCCGCGAAGGAGCAGCGGCTCGCCGTCAGGCCCGAGGAATGACGACCCGGAGGTTTGGATCGTCGTCGTGCTAGCAATCATCCGACTCCTACGTAGGAAAGTTTCGCCGAACGGAGAGAGATTTTCTCATGCCAACCTACGGACCGGACCAACGAGCGTCAAGCGGGGTGGTGTGCCCATGGTGTGGGTGCACTCCACAGACGAACTGCGCGCCTCATTGCATGTTGCTCGAGGTGCCCGTCGTGTCGCAATGCAAATTCTGCCGCACAGCAGGATCTCTTCGTCCCTGGCTGGCTGCGCATCCCGCCACAAGGTTCTGAACCTGCACACGGTGATCTTCCTCAGTCATCCTGCTGCGGGGTCCCTAGTGATCGCCCGGGCTGGCTGACAGTCGTGCCTCAACGTGCGCTGAGAGCATGTTGTCCAGCCAGTCGACCATCTCCGCCGTCAGGGTGCCTCGGCGCCTTCCTCAACGTGCATACGCACGGCCGGCGAGGGGTCTACGGCTCGACACCTCCCGAGCCGTCCAGGCCGAATGCCCTTGCCAGCTCAGACCGCTCGGCTCATGATCAATACAGACTTCATCGATGGCATCGGCCAGCGAAACGCTCCTGCCCTCGGTGTGTCGGACCGGCCGATCTTCGGCGACAGTGGGCAGGAATGAGTGGCACGGGCTCCGCACGAGGGACGCGCGTGAACTCCCTGGATTGGTTGCGTGTGCTGGCGCTGCTCGGCGTTTTTGTTTACCACACGCTGCGCCCGTTCGACGCCGGGTACTGGCACGTCAAGTCGGTCCACCGCAGCCAACTGCTCACTGACGTGCTCGCGGTGATCGGATCATGGGGCCTGGCGTTCTTCTTCCTGATCGCCGGGGCTAGTACGTTCCTCGCACTCCGCTGGCGGACCCCGGTGGAGTACGTCCGGGAGCGCGTACTCCGCCTCGCCGTACCACTCGCGGTCGGTTGGGCCGTGCTAGGCCCGGTGCAGCTGTGGCTCGAGGAGCACCATCACCACATATCGAACGACTCTTTGGCTGCAGTCACGCTGCGGTATCTCAGCGATCCCTTCGCCCCGCCACCCAACGTCGTGAACCATAGCTATGCGCTGTGGTTCCTAGTGTTCCTGCTCGAGTACAGCCTGCTCGGCCTGCCCGTCTTCGTGTGGCTACGGCACCGGCAAGGACAGCGTTTGTTGGCCCGGCTTGGCAGGCTCGGCAACAGGCGTGGCGGTGTGCTGCTGCTTTTCGTACCTGTGGCCGGAGCCACGCTTCCCTTAGCCTGGAGTCTGCTCAGTGAGGAGCACGGCTGGGGGCAGTTTGTGTATCTGTTCGCCTTCTTCGTGCTTGGCCATCTCGTGATGGCCGCCCCGGGGCTGGTTGATGCCGTACGACGTGACATCGGGCTGGCGTTCACGCTTGCCATCAGTGGCGTCGTCGCGATCTTCGCACGGAACGGTCCGGACGTTCTCACAACTTCGTTCGGCAGGTGGACGTGGCTGACCGTACTGATCCTCGTGTTGGTCGTCGCCCAGGCCTGGGGATGGGTGCTCGGAGTGTGGGCGGCCGGCATGCGCTTCACGGCCTTTGCCCGACCGCTACCCCGAGTCGTCGCCGCGGCAGCGATGCCGTTCTTCGTGCTCCACCAGCCCGTGATCCTCGCCGTCGCGTTCGTCGCCGTCGGGCGGGCGTGGGGCATCTGGGCGACGTGGCTCACGATTGCGCTGCCCGCGTTCGTCGTAACAGCCGTGCTGTCCTGGGTGCTGAGCCAGATCCCCGGCGTACGGCAAATGCTCGGCGTTAAGCCGCGCCCGAGTTCCGCCACCAGGCCAACCGCCGCCAATGGCGGCTCGCTCGTGCAATAGCGCCAAGCAGGTACGAACGCGGCGACCGAGGCCTGCCCGATGGAGGAGCGCAGCCGCGTCGTTTGTACCAGTGGACCCAACGGGCGACCTGGATGCCGCAACCCCACGTACGTCTGGCGGATCGTGCAAACGTGGGCAGTTGCGCGATCAGCGCCGCCGCCACCACGCTCGACGGGGGCGAGATGCCGTCCTACGGCCGCGACGGGCAGAATACCGGCTGTAGCGCATGTGAGTTGAAGGTCAGACTCCGGCAAGGTCGAGGGCCGCCGATTCTGGCCAGGCCGATCGCTCTGTGACCTGAGCAGGGCACGCGAGGTGCGGTGTCAGAGCCAGGGCAGTTTCACCTCGGCGGTGTAGGCGTCCCAGACGCCGCCGAACGTCTGCGCCAGCTCCACCTCCTCGGCCGGGGCAAAAATCCGCGACGCGACATAGAGCACAATCCCGATCGCAGCGCCGAGCCAGGTGTTGAGCAAGAAGCCAAGCCACGGCAGGATCAGGAGCGCGGCCCCGGTGTAGAGCGGGTGCTTCACCACCGCGTACGGCCCGTTCGTGATCAGCTTGCGACGCGGCACCTTGGTCAGAAGGAGGTACACACACCACGCCCAATTGACGACTCCGACCAGCAGGACGAGCACCGAGAGCACGCCGAGCCACGTCGGCGGACCGCCGATGGTGAACAGCGACGGGAACGCGATGTTCAAGACGACGCCCACGACGAGGAACGGCAGCGTGACCAGACCGATTCGGTCTCCGCTGCCGACGAGCGCCCTGACGTTCATGTCGATATCCATGGCAGCGGCTCCAGCTGTCGGTTAGAGGCGATGATCCTGCCGCTGATGGCCTGGTCCCGAAAGCTGAAGCCGTCATACAGCAGGTAAGAGGAGATCCCAACGCCGTAGACCGCCACAGTCCCGATTCCGGCGAGGAGCAGCAGCCTCCTTACGGCGCGTGCCCGGCACGCATGTTGTATGACGTCACCACAGGACCGGGCGCCCGCCAGTGCAGTCATGGCACACCTCCGAAAGCCACCGTCAAGACCAGTGTGTGACCGCAGGGCTCTCCTCTGCAGGGCCCAACGTCACGATACGGAGCGACAAGGTGGGCAGGAACCAGATCTCCCATAGTGGCCGTGACCGGTCCAGACGGCGCTTTCGCAGCTGTGCGACCGCCCGCAGCAGTGCTGCCTCATCGGCTGGGGCCTCAAGTCGCTCGACGCGGACGTGCTCACTCGGTCGAACGCCGGTGCGTCCACCCACAGCGGCCCTCCGAGGCCTCGCCTGGGTAGGTACAGGACCTAACGGAACCGCGGGAGGAGGTGCAGCCGGCCTTGATCGCCTGCCTCGCGGCCTCGAGCCGGAAGCTGCCGTCGCAGTCGAGCAGGTTGCTCCCATCGAGGACAGTACCCAGAGCACCGAGGTCCTGCGGCCATACCCGCCACAGGCGCAGCTGGTGCACGCCGCGGCAAGGGTAATGCGAGAAAGGACTGCGCGGCCGTTCCGCTGGTTAACCAGCGTGGAAAAGCGCTTGAGAGACATGGGTCCAAGGCCTCTACCGCCTTACCCCGATTCCAGATGATGCTGAAGGTAACAGGCGGTTCTCGTATCGAACTCTCGCCTGGAGGCAAAGAATGTCAACCCTTAATCGACCCGCGGAGCCGATGCATCGCGACGACGCTCACCGGAGCACGCCGAAGATGGCGCGGAAGGTGCTGCTGGCCTGCGGGATCCTCGCTGCGCTGCTCTACGCCGTCGCCCATGACGCTCTGGCCGCCATCCTTTATCAGAACTACAGCCCGTTTTCGCAGACCATCAGCGAGCTGGGCTCGATCGGCGCCCCCACCAGGCCGGCGGTCACTGCAGTAGTCCTCATCCACGAAGCGCTGCTCATCGCGTTCGGCATTGGTATCTGGCAATCAGGTCGGGACAACCGCGCGCTCCGCGTGACCGGTGCCTTGCTGATCGTCTACGGAGCCATAGGCCCGCTATGGCTGCCATTCCCGATTACCGCACGTGGGGAGATCGCAACGGCCGGAGGCCTCAACGACGTCATGCACGTGGTCCTGGGCGCCGTGACAATACTGCTCGAGCTCTCGATCATCGGGTTCGGAGCGGTGGCATTAGGCAGATGGTTCCGGCTTTACTCGATCCTGACTTGCGCCACGGTCGTGGTGTTCTGGGCTTGGTCATTCCTCTACGCGCCGGCGCTCGCCGCCGGCGAACCCACGCCTTGGCTCGGCGTCGTCGAACGCATCGCCCTGGGAGCCTGGCTGTTATGGCTGGCGGTGTTAGCGATCGTTCTGCTGTTTGGTCACCAAACGCTAGGCCGGACCAGCTCCGAGAGGGGTGCATCCGTGGCGAAGGTTGGTAGCCCAAACTCCACCCGTTGAGACCGACGAGTTGCGGTCGGCGCGTAATTCAGGTCAGGGTGGCGGCGGCCGAAGCCCGTCGCTTTCCGGCTGGAATCGAGGTTTTGGGCGCGATGATCAATGGGCAGTGCGTCTGTCCCCTGACATTGCGAGCTATCGAGCGGGTTCACGAACCCCAACCCTCGCTCGTGCGGTCGGCCAACGACCAGCACGACCCCGTTGACCGCGACCAGCGCACCAGCTGTGCATCCGGATCACCCGACACCATCACTGTCGAGACAGTCACATCGGGGTGATCTTGCTTCCAGTTCGCGACGAGAACGGCGAGGTCGAACCCTGCCGCCACCATGTCACGACCTGATTTGCCTATCGGCTCTGCATGCAAAACGAGCAGCCGAGTCCGGCGCAAATGCGCCCCTCGAAACGCCACACCCAACGCAGACTCCGAGCTCGTCTCCGCGTCACTCAAACACCACGGTGATTGAGCGCCGGCAGGAGTCTTCTGGGAGATCCTCAGGTATCAGCTCCGTCGGACTCATCTGATGCTCAGGATCCGCGGAACTGGGCCGGTAGGGCCTGTCTTGCACATGCACAGCTTGCAGCAAGGCGTCTGTCGTCTTCGCCTGCTGTGCTGCCCATTGCAGGGCGAGCTCGCTCGACGGCGAGTCGTCCAGGCCCACGACAATTTCTTTCCTCATCCCGCATCTTCTTGTGCCGGGGCGACGCCCGGATGCCTCCGATGGTGCTCGCCGCCGACGCCGACAGCCACTGCCCTTGGTCGCGGGTCCAGGAGGACCTTCGTCGCCGGGAGGCTAGTACGCCGCGTGGTCGTGACCCGCGGCGATCAAGGGCTACCTCGCCTGGGGCCCCTTCGGCTCTTCCGCGTCCGTGTACCCCATAGAGGATGAGGAGACGACGGGGAGGTTGGGGTGACGATGCACGACTCTGGGTCGCGGGAGCTGACCGCGGTGCGGGTGGCTTGGGACGCGTGGCGGTCGACCCGCAGTGGATCCGCGGCCGTCTCCGCCAGGCAGGCGGCTCGCTTACAGGCGCTGGTACGGTACACGCGCCAGGCTTCTCGGTTCTACGCCGAGCATTACCGGGCGGTGCCACCAAGACCGATCGGTCCGGAAGTGTTCTACCAGTTGCCCCCGGTTACCAAACCGGAGCTGATGGCGCGCTTCGACGACTGGGTGACCGACCCGAGCGTGACCCGAGCCGCAGTCGAGGAGTTCGTTGCGGACCTGAACAACTTGGGCCAAGACTTCCTGGGCCGGTACGTGGTCTTCACCACCTCGGGTTCGACCGGCGTGCCGGCCCTACTTGTGCAAGATCGCCGCGCGGTGTCCGTCATGACCGGCCTGAGCTACGTACGCGCTCTCGGCGCCCTGACGCCTCGACTTGTTGTCCAGATGCTGACTCGTCAGCCTCGGCAGGCAGCCGTCTTCGCCACCGGCGGCCACTTTCTGAGCACAACGATGTTTCAGCGGCGCCTGCGAACGGCACCGTTCCGTCGGCGGATCACCCGGTTTTACTCGGTGCTCGATCCGCTGCCGCAGCTGGTCGACCAGCTCAATGCGTTCCAGCCGGCCTTTCTGGGAACGTACGCGAGTGTGCTGGCGGCACTGACCGTCGAGCAGGAGGCGGGTCGGCTGCGCATCTCGCCGCTGGTGATCACTAGCGGGGGTGAGCTGCTGTCACCGGCTGTGCAACGCCGTGCTGAGCAGGCTTTCGGCTGCCTGGTGAACCAGTCATACGCCGCCTCGGAGGCGATGCCACTGGCACTGCCGTGCCGGTATGGCCGACTGCACCTGAACAGCGATTGGTTCGTGCTTGAGCCGATTGACGCCGAAGGCCGAGCGGTACCACCTGGCACACGATCGGATTCGCTCTTGGTGACGAACCTTGCGAACTATGTGCAGCCCGTGATCCGCTACCAGCTCGGCGACAGTGTGGTGATCTCCGACCGGGGATGTGCGTGCGGGTCACCACTAACGACCATCTCCGTGGAGGGGCGTACCGATGAGATCCTGCGGGTTCCACGTGCCGGGGGTGGTGAGGCGGTCCTGCTGCCGATGGCGGTCGCCACCGTGGTGGAGGAAACCCCTGGCGTCCCTCGCTATCAGGTGTTGCAGACCGCGGAAAATGCCCTCGCTGTCCGCCTCGATCACGATCCGGGGACTGACCGAGCCGAGGTCTGGCAGCGCGTCCGCGCCGCACTAGCCGACCTGCTGCAGGCCCACGGCGCCGTCGACGTCCAGTTGCGCTTGGCGGTCGAGCCGCCGCAGGTCAACCCTCGGAGCGGCAAGCTTCGGCACGTGCTGCGGTCAATGCCCCGTACCTGATTGGCTCCACCGTTCGCTTAGCGGCGAGAAATCGGCAATGCATGTTGATCCAACCTTGTGCACTCGAAAGGTCGGCCTCCTCGGCCTTCCAAGGTGCATGCTGTGCCTACGGCCGGGTCTGAGCCAAGATGAGCGTTGTGGAGTCGGATGCCGAGGGCGTGCAGCGCTTAATCCGAACTGCCTGTGTGGCGAGCTGCCCGCCGGCCAAGATAATCCCGCACCCGATGGTCGAGTGGACGCGTGGCGTTACGGTGCGTACCACCCCGGAGCGGGTGTGGCCCTGGCTGGTGCAGATGGGGTACGGGCGTGGTGGCTGGTATACCCCCGGCTGGGTCGACCTGTTCGCGAACCGGTGGGTCTTCGCCGCCAAGGAGCGGTTCCCTGCAGCGCTGAGCGATTGCTGCCCGAGTACCAGCACATCGCTGTTGGCGATTTGATCTGCGACGGCCCGGATTACGCCTCGTACTTCCGGGTCCAACGGGTCGACCCGTACCAGGCTTTGGTCTATCGCTCGATCCGCCATCCTCGGCGTGGGAGCCCGATTGACATCACGGATCCGGAATCACCCCGGCGTGTCGAGCAGCAACTACTCGATTCCGGCACGTACGTCGATTTCACGTGGACCTTGGTGCTGAGAGCAGCTCCGAGTCAGCGGACCCGGCTGTTCGTGCGAACTCGGGCTGTGTATTCGCCGCAAGCCCTCAGGCTGCTGGCTGTGCCACTGGGTTTGTTCGACGCGACGTACGGCGTCGCAATGCTGCGGGCAATCGCCAGGCGTGCCGAGGGTCGCGCGTCGGCGTAGCCAGGTCAACGACCGCTGGACAGGATTGCTTTGCCCGCGTCTTTAAGATCGTGCGTTATCTCGTACAGTGCCTCTGTTTCGGTATCTGACGCAGGCCGCGACTGCTCCTGATCGCAGGGCCAACTGCTCTGAGGCCTGGGCCATTCGACTCTGGATGGACCGGTGAGACAGTGCAGAGTAGCTAGCGAGTGAGGCGCCCCCCAGTTTCGGCGAGGTCCCGTCCTGCATCGGAGGTGCCGAGTGCATACGACCAAAGCCCTCCGCAGTCGCTTCATCGCGACGGCGTTGTTCGGGCTGGGTGTCGCCGGCGCCGCCGTCGTTGGGACCGCGTTCCGCTCCGACATGCGGGTTGCCCGAGCCCGGCTCGCCGGGAAGAGCCCTATCGTGGCGACTGCGTGCGGCCCTGTGGAAGTGGCCACGGCGGGAGACGGCCCACCCGTCCTGCTTGTCCACCGCACTGCAGGCGGCTTCGACATGGGGTTGCGGGTCGGCACGGACCTGCTGGGGGAGGCCTTCCACATCATCGCGCCCTCACGATTTGGCTACCTCCGCACTCCCATGCCGGCGAACGCCTCCCACGCCAGGCAGGCAAATGCCTTCGTCGCTCTGCTGGATGCCCTCGACGTACCAAGGACCGCAGTCATAGCGCTTTCTGCGGGGGCGCAGCCCGCAACACAACTCGCCCTGCGCCACCCGGAGCGGGTGCAGGCGCTGGTGCTCATCACCCCGGCGCTCTACCTGCCACCTCAACCGGAAGGGCCAGAGAAAGGCCCGCCCGCGTTCGTGCTGGACCACCTGCTGGCGTCGGATTTCTTTGTGTGGGCGCTGGCTCGCCTGGCGCCCAACTCCCTTATCCGGGTTGCCGGCATACCGCGCTCACTGGACAGTGAGATTTCCCCGGAATTCCGCAACAAAGTCGTCGACTGGTTCTTTCCTGCCGCCGCTCGCCATGTGGGTTTGGCTTACGACATTCGCACCACTACACCAATCGCCCCCGACCTGCCCATCGAGCAGCTGAAGATGCCGAGAATGATGATCTCCGCAGCCGACGACCCCTACCGGACAGCAGATGTCGTCCGCTACTCGGCATCCGGACTTCCCACGGCGAATGTGGTCATCTGCGATTCTGGTGGACATCTACTCTTCGGCCAGACCGACCGGTTGCGGCAGGAGATTCGGGGATTCTGCACCGCACTTGCCCACCGATGAATTCTCCTCGAGCCGTGATCGGAGCGGCGGCCATCGTGGCCGTCTATGTCCTGGTGTGTCGGCCATGGATGATGCGCTGGGGCTCCACGCTGGCGGAGCGGGATCAGCCTCTGCCAGGTGACGAAATAATTCAGACACCGGCGCTGCGCGCCACTCGAGCGATCGACATCATGTGCCCGCCGTCCGACGTCTGGCCTTGGCTCGTGCAACTCGGCTACGGCCCGGATCGGGCCGGCTTCTACAGTTACGACTGGCTGGAGAATCTGATCGGCCTTGATATCCACTCTGCTGCCCGGATCGCTCCTGAACTCCAGCAGGTGGCAGCGGGCGACCACATCCCGTTCGGTCCTGACACCGACTTCCGGGTTGAGCTGTTAGAACTGCAGTCGGCATTGGTCCTTCGTGTCCGCATGCATCCGTTCACCGGCCGCGATGTATTGGATCGCTCCAGCCGCCTGTGGCTGGACTGGACCTGGTCGTTCGCGCTCCGTCCGAAGGGTCAGGTCACTCGGCTCCTGGTCCGCACCCGGGGTGCCTGGTCGCACCGACTGCTCAGCCTGCTCATTCAGCCTCTACTTGAGCCGGTCCATTTCGTCATGGAGCGGCGGATGCTGCTCGGGATCCGCGATCGAGCTGAGGGCAGTGTGGACGCCACGAGAAGCAGCAGCGTCGGGCACCTAGAAGGAGGAACCCATGCCTGAGGTCGATCAGCTGGAGATGAGGGCCCGGGTCGACGAGATTCTCAACCGCCGACCGGCTGTTGGTTTCGCTCTCGGTGTAGTGCGCAACGGATCGCTCCAGTGCTTTCAAAGCCAGGGGGTCGCGGACATCGCGGCGCACACGCCGATTACCGAGGACACGGTCTTTCGGATCGCATCCATCACCAAGACGTTTACCGGGATTGCCGTCATGCAGCTGTGGGAGCGAGGTTTGGTCGACCTGGACGCCCCCGCAAGCGACTACCTGCGCGCGGACCGGTTGGTGCCCGCGTCGGAGCCTGAGATCGCCGCCCAGGCACCGTCGCAGATTTGAGCTCCCTCGATGAGAGGTCCAGGCCGTACGACGTAACTCCTTAATCCGCCGATCCCAGGCGAGGACTAAGGAGGAACGTCCCGCCGA
>DATDKX010000272.1:0-7439 GCA_036519615.1 Propionibacteriaceae bacterium | reverse complement strand
AAGGCGCTGATCCGAAACGGCACTTCCCAGGAATGCGTCGCTTGGCAGGATCCGCAGTACCGAAGATAAGGCGGATCCAGGCGTTTAGTGAGCTGGGTAGAGACGTCACCCTTGACCATCGGACGGGTCACAACATGGCGCAGCTGGATGGCAACCTCGGTAAGACCTGCCAGAGTGGGAATGCCGGCCTCCTTGAGAGGCTTGTCAGCACCGATCACCCGCTTGGCCGCATCCCGATCCGATAATGGCGAGGTCGCCAATAGAACATCGGGAAGATCGCTGCGCCGGTAGTAATGCGGTGCAGCTCGCAGAGTCCAGGCCAACGCCACGTCCGGGCTGACTTCGAGTTCGGCGGCATCTCGGACCGGAACACCACGATTGACCAGCGCCCAGCTCGCACCGTCCCTGCCGGTGTCTTGGATCCCGAAGTCGAAAATTGCTGCATCGGTAATCGGTCGTCGAGCGGGAGCTCGATCGAGCTGTTGCGTGTGAATGCGGTACGCCAGTGCCTCTGATCTTTTCATCGCCCTCCTACTCGACGCAGAGCTCGCCGCTAATCAGGTTCACGATAGGCCGAGGCCCGCCGACACCGGCGTAGCTGTGACGAGACTCCACCTGCTGAGGTGAACTCACACTGGTGTCGAATTTCCGGCCAATGAGGGCTTTTCGACAATCGAGCCCGGCAGCGAGGTCCGAAAACTCCGCAATGGTCGGAAACTTGAAAGGGCGGCAACTTCTGAATCACCGATACGTGGTAATTGGCTGGAGCGCTTGACCGTCCTCAGTAGGGTGAATCGCTTGGAGTTGCTCCTGCGAAAGGAGAGAGCATGGCCGCACGTGCCAACTGCCTGATCGCCCTCCGGTCCGAGGGCGTATCGCTGGTGCTGGATATCTCCCAGGGGCAACTGCCAGCCATCGTGCACTGGGGCGCGGACCTTGGGACACTGGAACTCGCGGATGTCGAAACGCTGATCCTTTCCAACATTGACCCCGGTGGTCCAAACGTTGTCGATGAGCCGGTACGCCTCGCCGTGCTTCCGGAGCACTGGACGGGCTGGGTCGGCCGCCCGGGCCTGAGCGGGTCTCGAGCCGGCCGCGCTTGGTCACCGAAGTTCACAACAACCGATGTCCGCGTCGACGGCAAACCGATGATCATGAGCGAAGACGAGCCGACCATGATCAACCTCGGACTCGCCTCAGTTGAAGTAGACGCTATCGATGAGGTCGCCGAGCTGCAGTTACAGATCACCATCGAGCTCACCGCAGGTGGCCTCATCAGGGCACGCGCCGATGTGATCAACATTGGCCAAGACCCCTACACACTAAATGACTGCGTGATCGCACTTCCCATTCCCCAAAGTGCCTGTCAGATCTTGGACTTCGCCGGGCATTGGGGCAAGGAGCGGGTACCCCAACGGCGGCCGTTGACCGTCGGTGTCCACCTCCGGGAGGGTCGTAAGGGCCGTACCGGAGCAGATGCAGCGACCCTGTTGCACGTTGGAGTCCCTGGATTCTCATTCTCCGAAGGGGAAATCTGGGCTGTGCACACCGCCTGGAGCGGAAACCACACCCATTACGCAGAGCGGCTCTTCACCGGGACCCAGGTGATCGGTGGCGGTGAACTACTGCTGCCGGGTGAAGTGATCTTGCAGCACAACCAGGCGTACACCACACCATGGATCTACGGCTCGCACGCGCACGGCCTCGACGCCGTAGCCGGTCGCTTCCACCGCTTCCTCCGCGCCCGCGAGAGCCACCCATCGACTACCCGCCCGGTAACCCTCAATGTCTGGGAGGCGGTGTACTTCGATCAAGATCTCGACCACCTTGCAGAACTTGCCGAGCGCGCGGCGACCATTGGCGTTGAGCGTTACGTGCTGGATGACGGCTGGTTCGGCGCCCGGCGGCATGATCGTGCCGGGCTCGGTGACTGGACGGTCTCAACCGAGGTCTGGCCGCACGGGCTGCATCCGATAGTGGATAAGGTAACCGGGCTCGGCATGGAGTTTGGGCTCTGGTTCGAGCCGGAGATGATCAACCTCGACTCCACTGCCGCGCGCGAGCATCCGGACTGGATCATGGCCACCGGTGACCGGCTGCCGGTTGAATCGCGACACCAGCAGGTGATCAACTTGGGAATCCCGGAGTGCTATGCCTATGTTCGAGATGCGATCTTCGACATCCTTGCCGAGTACAAGATCAGCTACATCAAGTGGGATCACAATCGTGACTTAATTGATGCCGGCACTGGGCCCGACGGCCAGCCAGGGGTCCATGAGCAGACCCTGGCGTTCTACCGGCTTGTTGACGAAATCAAGGCCGCCCATCCTGGCCTGGAGATTGAGAGCTGCTCCTCCGGTGGGGCTCGTGTTGATCTTGGTGTCTTGGAGCGCACCGACCGCATTTGGGTGAGCGACTGCATCGATCCACTTGAGCGGCAGTACATGAACCGCTGGACGTCCCAACTCGTGCCGCCGGAGTTGTTGGGCTCTCATATCGCCTCCACACGATCCCATACCACCGGTCGCGTGCACGACCTGTCCTTCCGCGCCGCCACTGCGGTATTCGGACACCTCGGCATCGAATGGGACCTCACGGCAGCCAGTGCCCAGGAGCTGGCCGACCTCCGCGAGTGGATCAGCTTTTACAAGTCGAATCGACGGCTGCTGATGGGTAGTGACGTGGTCCGCGTGGACTTTCCGGATCCGGCCGTCCTGGTGCACGGCATTGTCGCCACTGATCGCTCCGAGGCGATCTACGCCGTCGCATCGGTTGGGATATCGGAAGTAATGTTGCCCGGTCGGCTAAGGTTCCCCGGGCTTGATCCTGATCGCCGCTATCGCATCCGTCCAATACTGGTGGGACGCCCGCCGTCGGGCTTGAATCCACCGTCCTGGTGGGGAGCCATCACCACCGAGTTCGAACCGTCAGGCGAACGTCGGGCGTTGGGTTGGGGTCTGCCTGCTGATGGCGGGGACGGCATCGTAGTTTCCGGCGCGGTATTGGCCTCGACCGGCGTGATGGCGGCCAACATGCATCCCGATCATGCAATCCTCTACCGCGTAGAGGCGCTCGACTGATTCATACCCTTGCTAGGGCAGAAGCCATGCTCGGCGCAAGCGGCAAGCGCGGGATCAGGGTCGTCTGCACCGCGTGATAGAGGTCCGGCTTGCCCGGCCAGACGGTTTCGATCACGTGATTGCTGGCGTCGAGCTGATGGTGCCAGGAACCGTAGGTCCGATCGAACAGATAGTGCTCGGCGTACGCCCACCAAGTAGCAGCCAGGTCGGCATAACGATCGTCTCCGGTCCGGGCCCGTAGCGCCGCCGCGGCGGCTATCGCCTCAGCCACGACCCAGTGCATCCGATCGCGAACCACTGGCGTGCCGTCCCAATCGGTGGTGTAGACAAAACCATCCGCTCCATCCACCGCCCAGCCGTCGGCGACCGCACGATCGAAGAGTCCCACAGCCGCAGCTAGCAGCCAGTCAGGTGGATCGGCCAGGGCCGCCTCTAGATGGAGCAGCAGCCGGGACCACTCCAGTCCATGTCCGACGGTCGCACCGTACGGCTGAAATTGATCATCCGGCCGATCACGGTTGTGATCGAGCTGCGGATGCCAATGCGAATCGAAGTGCTCCGGAATCCGCCATCCCTGGGGCTCAGCGAATTCCAACGCCACCCGACGTGCGATGCCCAGAGCCCGTTCTCGCAATCCATGATCACCCGTCGCGTCGGCAGCGGCTAGCAAGGCTTCTACTGCGTGCATATTGGCATTGACGCCGCGGTAGTCGTCGAGATGGGCGAAGTCTCGGTCCCAGGAATCGACGAACATGCCCGCCATGTCGTCGAAGAACCGCTGGTCCCACACCTCGAGCGCCTCACTGAGCAGGTCGCGAGCGCCGGGCAACCCGGCTACCGCTCCCGACGAGGCGGCCAACACCACAAATGCGTGTGTGTAGCAGGCCTTCTCATCCGGACTGTTGTCTGCATCGTCGACGCTGGTCAGCCAGCCACCGTTCCTGCCATCCCGGAGCCGCCCGGTGAGGCCGCCGAGGGCCTGTGCTGCAAGATCGGCATCGGCGGCCCGACCGATGAGTTGACCGAGGACGTAGACATGCAGCATCCGCGCGGTAATCCAGGTATAGACGGGGCGAGACAGGTCTGGCTGTCCGCGGGTATCCAGCCAGGCGGCTCCACCCAACGGATGCGGAAAGTGGCGGCCGAAGTCGAGCAGCCGCTCACATTCAATCGCCAGCGCAGCAGCGGAAATCCCGCCTTCTTGAGAGGGCATGCCCCTCACCGTAGCGGCGGCCAGCGAGGACTGAGACGATGACCTCTATGACCCAGACCACCGCAGTTGATCATGAAGCTGAACTCGCCGGCCGGCTGGCACAGCTAAGCCTCGAGCAGAAGGTGCGGCTTATGACTGGCGCCGACATTTGGTCGTTGCACCCGATGCCCGACATTGGTCTACGCCGACTTGTCACCTCCGACGGTCCGGCTGGGGTTCGTGGGGAGACCTGGGACGAGCGAAGCCCATCGGCCAATGTGCCCTCGCCCACGGCTCTGGCCGCGAGCTGGGATCCCGCCCGCGTGGAGCGCATGGGTCGGCTGCTTGGCAGCGAAGCGCGCCGCAAGGGCGTGGACGTGTTGTTGGCACCGACGGTCAACCTGCAAAGGACGCCGTACGGCGGTCGGCACTTCGAGTGCTTCAGCGAGGATCCCGAGTTGACCGCCATGATCGGCACCGCGTACGTGGAAGGTCTGCAGGCTGAGGGCGTATCCGCCACGGTCAAGCACTTTGTTGCCAATGACTCCGAGACGGACCGGTTCAGCGTCAATGCGCTGGTCGACGAGCGGGTGCTGCGTGAGCTGTACCTGACACCGTTCGAGCGGATCGTCGACGCAGGCGCCTGGGCGGTCATGGCGGCGTACAACAAGGTCAATGGCACAACGATGACCGAGAATCAGCTGCAGCGCGATGTCCTGAAACGGGAGTGGGCCTTCGATGGTGTGATCATGTCAGACTGGTACGCCACGCGCTCGGTGGCAGCGGCTGGGGAGGACTTACTGGATCTGGCGATGCCCGGGCCCGAGAGTCCCTGGACCGAATGGCTGCTTGAGGCAGTCCAGGAGGGCAAGATTTCCGAGTCCGCCGTGGACGGGCATGTGCTGCGTATCCTGCGGCTGGCTGCTCGGGTCGGCGCGCTTGATGGATTTGAGGCGGCGACGCCGCCGGCGCGGCGTTGGAGCGATGAAGAGTTGAGCGCGGAGCTGCGGTCAAGTTCCGCGGCCGGCATGGTGTTGATCAAGAACGACGGCTTGCTACCGCTGGCGCCAAGCTCGCTGCGGCAGGTCGCCGTAATTGGCCCCAACGCGGCAACGGCCCGCACTCTAGGTGGCGGGAGTGCGACCGTCTTCCCCCCGTACGTGGTTTCGCCTCTTGACGGTCTGCGGGCAGCACTCAGCGCGGAGACCAGGATGGTGCACGCAATTGGCGTGCGAAGCAGCGAGCGCACCGAGATCGCCCCGAAAGACCTGCTGCAACTCCCCGATGGGGGCGCGCCCGGCATTGAGGTGATCTTCCTCGATGCCGATGATCATGAGCTGGGCCGGCAGCAGCGCCAGGCCGGCAGCATGATGTGGTGGGGGCCGGTGCAAGAAGGACTGAATGCCGGCGATATCGATCATCTTCAACTGAGCACCCAGTTGCGGGTGCCCGAATCCGGCCGTTACTCGGTCGGCACGTCCGGGCTTGGTGAGTTTCGGCTTGTGGTTGACGGCGAGGTCTTGTTCGATGAAACGATCACGCTGCCAGTCGGAGCTGACGTAGTCGAGGGAATCATGAAGCCGCCGCAGCAGCTCGCGGTCGTCGAGCTCGAGGCGGATCGCGATGTGCCGGTTGAGCTGACCTATCGTCCGACCGGCGGTGGCACGGAACTCGGTGGTGCCGAGGTAACCATGCTGACCGTTCAGCTCAACGTTGCGCCGGTGATCGACGAGCAGTGGGAATTCGATCATGCGATGCGCCTGGCGGCCGAGTCCGATGTGGCCGTGGTGGTGGTCGGCACCAACGAGGAAGTGGAGAGCGAGGGCTTCGATAGGAGCAGTCTGACGCTGCCGGGCCGGCAAGATGATTTGGTTCAAGCCGTGGCAGCGGCCAATCCGCGGACCGTGGTGGTGGTCAACTCTGGCGCACCGGTGCTGCTGCCGTGGATCGACGAGGTAGCTACGGTGCTGGTCTCGTGGTTCCCTGGCCAGGAGTTCGGAAATGCGCTGGCCGACGTTCTCACCGGAGTTGTCGAGCCGGGTGGCCGCCTGCCAGTGACCTGGCCGGCCTCAGAGGAGGGGCTGCCCTCGGTAACGCCGGTCAACGGCGAATTGCCGTACGACGAAGGCCTGCTGATCGGCTACCGCTGGTATCTCGCGACGGGGCGCGTACCGGCGTTCCCATTCGGTCATGGGTTGGGCTATACGACCTGGGCGTACGAGGACATCGCAGTAGACGGGGACACCGTGAACGTGACGGTACGCAACTCCGGCTCGCGGTTCGGTCGTGAAGTAGTGCAGGTGTACGCCAGCCGACCGGACAGCGGCGTGGAGCGTGCACCGCGCTGGCTGGTCGGCTGTGCGGCTGTCGAAGCGGCGGCCGGGGAAACGGTGAACGCTGTGATCACCGTAGGCGACCGCAACTTCCGACACTGGGACATCTCGGCTCACGCCTGGGCGACCGAGCCCGGAACGTATCAGCTGCTTGCCGGGCGCTCGGTCACCGATCTGCAGCTCAGCACCGAGATCACCCGCGGCTAACGCCGGCACCCCTCGGCTCCTCGAGGAAACCTAATGGGAGTCAGGGAGTCACACGTCCGCCGAGTTAGCTAAGTGGGGCGCGAAGCAGTACTTCGTTGGTGGCGGACTCCCGAATCTCAAGATCAGCGATTTGTGACGGCTTCAGCGGAGTCGTGCCACTTGGTCGCATCTGCTTGTTCGGAGTTGCGGGCCATTCCTTGATCTCTGAGGCGTTGCCGGACCGGTCAACGACAAAGATCGAATACGTGTCGTGACCACTGCCCGGTCGCGGATCATTGACCTCGGCGTACACGCATTCCACCTTTATTTGGGTGCCCTCTTTGCCAGGAATGACATCGGCGACGGCAGTAATCCCAGACGGTACGACTGGCGAGAAGGCGACGCGCTCGGGGCTCTCCGGGCGCAGCGGCAGCAGCCCGCCAGCGACTGCCACGCCGCCGATCACCAGCACAACCGCCGCGGCAATCCCGGCCACTGCAGCCACCATCCGACGTCGCCGGCTCCGCGCCTTCTTGATCATTTTCGGCAGCAAGGAGGACGGCGGTCCCGGTTCGATCAGCTCGGCCTCGGTATCGGTCGCGTCCGCCGTCTCGCTGACTCCCGGGTCGTTGTCGACCGCCATAGAAA
>DATDKX010000271.1:0-2036 GCA_036519615.1 Propionibacteriaceae bacterium | reverse complement strand
GCGGCCCGCGTGGCATCGGCTGCAGCCCAGCTGGTGCCCGAGATCGATGTCTTCGTCGGCCTGCCCTATGGGCCGGGCTGGCAGAGCGCCGTCGAGCTGATCGAAGCTGCAGGTCTCTACGGAAAGATCGATACCGGCATGGCCGACTCCTCACAGACTCTCGAGCAGCTATCGACCTTGATTGAAGCCGATCTGCCGTTCAAGATCACCAATCGATCCCAGTCCAACTGGCTGACGCTGCTGCGAGCAGTTGATGCGCTCATCGACGGCGCCAGCCCTGACGATGCTGCCGAACTCATGGGACCTCATAGTCATGATCAAATCGGCCCAGTCCTCGCTGCCTGGGACGAAAAGGCCCAGTTGCGGATCCGGCGCCGGGTACGCCGACTCGGCACCGACCAAGTGCGCAACGTGATCAACCAGCTGGTAGCACACGGAGTGCTGTCGGCACCCTAGCCTGGCGAGGCTGACATCAGATGCTGCGCCGCCGCCGAGAAACGACGAGACAAGTAAGGCCGGCCAGCGCAAGCACCGCCCCGACAATCGGAATCGGCAGCGCAACGCCGCCGGTCGATGACAATGCAGCGTCAATCGGAGGCCGGTGCGCATCAGCCACATTGCGATAGTTTGCCGGCGTGGTCAGCCCAGCATCGATGCTGGTGTCAGCTGGATTCTCATTTCCGAGCGCGAACACCGAAGTCATTCCAGCCTGATTTGCGTCAGAGTCCACAGCCGGGTTCTCGCCGGCATCCCGACTCGTGAACACCAGGCCGTCAGGTTTAGTGAATCTGACTCGGTAATTCCCCGCCGCCAAATGGTCGAAGTCATAGCGACCGTTCTCGGAGCTGACTGTCGTGGCGAGAACCTGCGAGTCGTTGCCCAACAACTCGACGGTGACGCCCGGCAGACCGCCGTCACCGGCATCTAGCACGCCGTCGCCGTTGTTGTCGCGCCAGACCTTGTCTCCCACGGAGTAGGCACAGACCAAGCCAGCGCTCATAGTCTGATTCTCGAAATCGGTGGATCCGGCATCAGCGCTCGTGACGGGGACCAGGTCAGGTGCTCCCTGGGCGAGGTCGAAAACCGCCGTCCGTCCGTTAGCGGGGTCAGGGTCGGAGTCCAGCGCGGCGTCATTCCCGGCATCCCGCGCCGTGAACGTGCGATGGGGCGGCAGACCCGCGAACTGCAGTCGATAGCGCCCAGCGCGCAGATTGGAGAACTCGTAGTGGCCGGTCGCGTCGGTGGTCGTCGTGGCCACCGCATTGCCAGCCTCGGTAAGCAATGAGACCGTTGCCGACCCGGCAGGCTCGTCAGGTTGCTGAATACCGTCGCTGTTCAGATCAAACCAGACACGATCACCCACGGCGTACCGGAGCGCAGTGATACCCGCATCCATCGTGGTATTGATGTACGCCGCCGCCACCTCGTCTGCTGCGGTGGCCGGTCGAACATTGGGTTCCCCCACGCCCAAGGTGAACGGTGGAGTCGCGCCCGAGTAGTCGGGGTCTGAGTCAACGCCCCGCTGATCACCGACATCCGTCGGCGTCAGCCGGAAGTCCGCTGGAATGCCTGCAAACCGTACGGAGTAGGTGCCAGCTGGCAGATTGTCAAACAGGTAATGTCCCGACGGTCCGCTCACCGTTGATGCCACCACGTCGCCGTCGGCATTGAGCAGCTGGACACTGATTCCACTTGCCCCAGATTCGCTGAGGTCCTGAATCCCGGACCGGTTGTCGTCTCGCCAGACCAGATCGCCGACAGCGAACCGAGCGAGCTCGGGCCGATCCGACCCGCGAGACACGGTGGTCGGTTGAGACTGTGGGGGCTCGGTGGCCGTGCGACCCACAGAGACACCCATACGTACAGTCTGGTTCTCCGACGTCAGATCGACGGTGGTGCTCAACGGCTCGAATGTGCGGCTCTCGGACACTGGGGCGAGCTCGCCGAGCGGAGCGGGAATCTTGGCAACGACGAAATACCGGCCGCCCTCCAGTTTGGGAGTTGCCCGGAGGACGAACCTGCCGTCGGAATCGGTG
>DATDKX010000270.1:0-5860 GCA_036519615.1 Propionibacteriaceae bacterium | reverse complement strand
GTCATCGCCCCTAGTCTGACCGCCGTGCTGAAGATCGCCCCCGAGCACGTGGACGCCATGATCGCCCACGCTCGGGAAGATCATCCGGATGAGGCGTGCGGGGTGATCGTTGGGCCGGAGGGCTCGGATGTGCCCACCCGTCTGGTACGGATGATCAACGCCGAGCGGTCACCTACCTTCTTCCGCTTTGAGCCTGAAGAGCAGTTCGCCTTGTACAAGCAGATGAGTACCACGGGGGAGGAGATCGTAGTCGTCTACCATTCCCACACCGCGACCGAGGCATACCCGTCGCGTACCGATATCTCACTCGCCAGCGAACCGCAGGCACATTACGTGATCGTGTCGACCACCGAGTCCGGCGACTCAGGGGGACGGGTCAGCGTACGGTCTTTCCGTATCGTCGATGGTGTGGTCACGGAGGAGGAGATTCACATCACGGAATAGGCCCCGAGGGCCAGTCGTTGGGTGGAGTAGCCAGGCATACAGGAGAAACTCGATGTCAGTTGAGGTGAGGATCCCGACGATCCTCCGTACGTACACCCGCGGAGAGAAGGCGGTCCACGGGAATGGTGCGACCCTGCAAGAGGTACTCGACGATATCGACGCGAGCAATCCTGGTTTGAAAGATCGGATTGTCGAGGCCGAAGCCCTGCGCCGATTCGTGAACGTCTACGTCAACGACGAAGATGTCCGCTTCACTGGCGGGCTCAAAGCCCCCACCGTTGATGGTGATGTCGTTGTAGTGCTACCTGCTGTCGCCGGCGGCTGATCGGCTTCATTATGGTCCGGTACGCCTCGCTCGCCGAGTCGGTGGGGCATACGCCGCTGGTGGGGCTACAGCGGTTGTCGCCAAGCCAGTCCGTGCGGCTCTGGGCGAAGCTTGAGGATTACAACCCCACTGGTTCGATCAAGGACCGCGCGGCATTGCAAATGATCAAGGCCGCCGAGGCAGACGGGACGCTGCGGCCCGGAGCGACGATCCTCGAACCCACCAGCGGCAATACCGGCATAGCTCTTGCTATGGCAGCCAAGCTAGGCGGATACCGACTGATCTGCGTCATGCCAGAGAACACCTCGGCCGAACGCAAGCAGATGCTTACCATCTGGGGTGCAGAGATCGTCTTCTCACCGGCCACGGGAGGGTCCAACGAGGCAATCCGGGTCGCCAAACAGCTGGCCGCCGAGCACCCCGACTGGGTGATGCTGTATCAATACGGCAATCCCGCCAACGCCGAGGCGCACTACCTGACAACAGCACCAGAGATTCTCGAAGATCTTCCCGAGGTGACGCATGTGGTAGCCGGGCTGGGCACTACCGGAACCCTGATGGGCGTAGGCCGCTTCTTTGCCGAGAAGAAACCAGATGTCAAGATCATCGCCGCGGAGCCACGTTACGGCGAGCTGGTATATGGTCTCCGCAACCTCGAGGAAGGTTTTGTCCCGGAACTCTACGACGCCTCATACGTCACCTCGAGGTTTTCGGTCGGGTCCCGGGACGCAGTGCGCCGCGTACGGGAGCTACTCGAACGCGAGGGCATCTTTGCCGGGCTCTCTTCGGGAGCAATCGTGCATACGGCACTGGCGCAAGCCGCCAAGGCCGTCGCGGCAGGGGAGTCCGCCGACATCGTGTTGATCGTTGCCGATGGCGGCTGGAAATATCTATCGACGGCTGCCTATACCGACGACCTCGATGCCAGCGAGGACTTCCTGGACACCCAAGTTTGGGCATGAGTACTTGTAGGCTGAGCGCTCGTGGTGGCTGATACTGATGCTCCGATTGGCATCTTCGACTCGGGGTTCGGAGGGCTGACGGTCGCTCGCGCGGTCATCGACCAGCTCCCCCACGAGGACATTATCTATCTGGGCGACACAGCGCGCTCCCCGTACGGCGAGCAGCCGATCGCGACGGTCCGGGAGTATGCGCTCGAATGCCTTGATCATCTGGTCGACCAGGGAGTCAAGATCTTGGTCATCGCGTGTAACTCCGGCAGCGCAGCGGTACTGCGCGACGCCCGAGAGCGCTACGCCGTGCCTGTGGTCGAGGTGATCTTGCCGGCTGCGCGCCGCGCGGTCGCCGCGACGCGATCAGGTCGTGTTGGGGTGATCTGCACCGAAGCGACCGCCACCTCCCAGGCATATGACGATGCATTTGCGGCGGCTCCGCAGATTGAACTGCATACCGCAGCTTGTGCTCGCTTTGTGTCCTTCGTCGAGGCGGGGATCACCGGAGGCCCCGAACTATTGGCGTGCGCGGAGGAGTACCTGAAACCCTTACAGCAAGCCGATATCGACACATTGATCTTGGGCTGTACTCACTATCCGCTGCTTACTGGCGTCATCTCTTATGTTCTCGGCGACACCGTCAGCTTGGTGTCCAGTGCGGAAGAGTGCGCCAAGGATGTGTACGCCGTCCTGACGCGGCGTGGACTTACCCATGATGAGCCGCGAAGGGCGAGCTATCGGTTCTTGACCACGGGTAGCCCAGAAGCATTCCAGGGTGTCGGGCATCGTCTTATGGGCGGCTTGATCACCGATGTCGAGCAGTTCGTGTGATCACGATGATGAAATTGACAGTCGTCGGCTGCAGCGGCTCCCTCTCCGGGCCGGACTCGCCCGCCTCGAGTTATCTAGTGCAGGCGCCATTTGACAATCGGACCTTCTCGCTGCTTCTCGACTGCGGTCCCGGCGCCATGGGCGCGCTCTACCGCTACCTGGATCCGCGCGAGATCGATGCTATCGGGCTGAGCCACCTGCACGCCGATCACTGTCTAGATCTATGTGGTTATCACATTGCGGCCTGCTACTCGCCAAGCGCGCCGTGGCCGCGACGCCCCGTTTACGCGCCGGCTAACGCCGCCTCCCGACTTGCCCGTGCATGCGAGGTAACGGGCCCTGACGGCCAGGGCAGCGAGTCGGGTGAATCCATTGCTGAGCGCTTCCAATGGCATATCTGGCAGGCCAACCAGCAAATCGGGCCGTTTCAGGTCCGCACGGTCCGGGTTGAGCACCCGGTGGAAGCGTACGCAATCCGAGTGGAGGAGGAGGGGCGGCGGGGCGGCGTGCTCGTGTACTCCGGCGATACCGGCCCATCAGATGCGTTGGTTCGGCTTGCCCATGGGGCCGACCTGTTGTTGATCGAGTCGGCTTTTCTCGACGGTTCGGATAATCCTTCCGGAATGCATCTCTCTGGCGCACAGGCCGCCGCCATCGCGAAAGTTTCAGGAGCTCGCGCCGTGGTACTCACCCACATTCCGCCGTGGCACAAATCAGACGATGTCCTGGCCGAGGCGAGACCCCACTTTGACGGGCCCATTTCCCTCGCATCGCCCGGAGCCACCTGGGACATCGGTGGTTAGGGTGGGGTCGTGACTTCTCGAGCCGACGGACGTAGCCATGATCAACTTCGAGAGGTCCGGTTCACTCGTGGATGGCTGACTCAGGCTGAGGGCTCTGTGCTAGTCGAATTCGGTCAAACCCGTGTGTTGGTGGCGGCAAGCGTGACCGAAGGCGTTCCCCGCTGGCGTAAAGGCTCCGGCCTCGGCTGGGTGACCAGCGAATATGCGATGCTGCCGAGGGCAACCAACACCCGCACCGACCGCGAGTCGGTGCGCGGCAGGATCGGCGGCCGTACTCATGAGATCAGCCGCCTCATCGGTCGCAGCATGCGGGCGATCATCGATTACAAAGCGCTCGGGGAAAACACCATCGTGCTGGACTGCGACGTGCTGCAGGCTGATGGTGGCACCCGAACCGCCTCGATCACCGGCGCGTACGTCGCCCTAGCGGACGCCGTCAGTTGGCTGCGCGAGCGAGAATTGCTGGCTGGTGAGCCGCTGCGGGGTTCGGTGGCAGCTGTGTCGGTTGGAGTGGTCGATGGTGCCGCGATGCTCGACCTCTGCTACACCGAGGACTCGACCGCCGACACGGACATGAACGTCGTTATGAGCGGTGACGGAACCTTCATCGAGGTTCAGGGAACAGCTGAGGGCGCTCCCTTTGATCGCAGCTTGCTCGACGAGCTGCTCGATCTTGGTGCTAAAGGCTGCGCGAAGTTGACCGCGTTACAACAAGCAGCGCTTGCGTCGTAGCTGAGGATCCCACCTTGCCCACTTGCGCCTGCCCCTGGTCGGAAACCTATGTTCACGTAGGTTTCGGGCGCTTTGCATGGGTTGCAACGCGTGCAGACCGTCAGCAACCTATGCAGACCCCCCTCGTAGGTGGTCTGCAAGGCCGCCAGACGTCGTGATGAGCGCAGCGTCGGTCGGCGGTCGCGTTGTGCTGGCCACCAATAACGCCAAGAAGCTTGCGGAACTACGGCGCCTGGTGGCGGCGGAGGCACCGCATATCCAGGTCCTGGGGCTGGTTGACGTCACCCCTTATTCCGAGCCAGCCGAAACCGAGCGCACCTTCGAGGGCAACGCGTTGCTCAAGGCTCGGGCCTGTGTGGCAGCCACCGGACTTCCGGCGCTCGCTGACGATTCCGGACTCGCGGTTGACATGCTCAACCAGATGCCCGGCGTACGATCGGCGCGTTGGGCCGGGCCGGGCGCCAGCGACGAGGAGAACAACGCATTGCTGTTGCGTCAACTGCAGGACGTTCCATCGGCGAAGCGGACGGCGAGGTTCGTTTGCGCCATGGCGCTGGTGCTTCCGGACGGTACAGAACATGTACGTGTCGGGGAGATGCAAGGGCACTTGGCTGTCAGTCCTGCAGGTCACAATGGGTTCGGCTACGATCCGCTGTTCGTGGCCGAGGGAAACACTGTGACTAACGGAGAGCTTGAGCCATCGGCCAAGGATGCAATCAGCCATCGTGGGAGGGCGGTACGGGCCATACTGCCCGTGCTCGTGGCCGAGCTGCGCCGGCTGGAACCGGTGGCTCGATCGGCCGGCTCTGCTGGCCGTCCTCTGGAGGAAGGAATGAGCAGTGAAAACCTACCTCGACCTGCTTGATCATGTCCTGACGCACGGCGTCGAAAAGAGTGACCGGACCGGCACTGGGACGCTGAGCACATTCGGCTATCAAATGCGTTTTGATCTTGGTGAAGGTTTTCCGCTGCTGACGACGAAGAAGTTGCACACGCGGTCGATCATCGGTGAGTTGTTGTGGTTCATCCAAGGCTCGACCAATGTCAAATGGCTTGACGAGCAGGGCATCACCATTTGGGATGAATGGGCCGATCCCGATGGCGAGCTAGGACCCATTTACGGCTATCAGTGGCGCTCTTGGCCAACACCGGCCGGCGGGCACATTGATCAACTAGCTAATGTGATCAATTCCATCAAGACTGTGCCGGATTCTCGCCGGCACATTGTGAGCGCGTGGAATGTCGGCGACCTCGCGGACATGGCACTGCCGCCCTGTCATGCGATGTTTCAGTTTTATGTCGCCCAAGGCCGACTGTCCTGTCAGCTGTATCAGCGTTCGGCGGACATCTTTTTGGGCGTTCCTTTCAACATCGCCTCCTATGCGTTGCTGACGGAGATGGTGGCTCAGGTTTGTGGCTTGGAGGTCGGTGACTTTGTACACACTCTCGGTGACGCTCACCTCTATCTCAATCATCTCGAGCAGGCACGGCTCCAATTGGGTCGCGAACCCCGCCCTCTCCCGAGGCTGGTGCTGAACCCCAGCATCGACTCGATCGACGACTTCACCTTCGACGACATCGCCATCGAGGCATACGACCCGCATCCCGGCATCAAAGCGCCGATCGCGGTTTGATCATGCCCGAGATCATGGAGTCCAAGATCATCAGGCCCGAGATCATTGGCATCGCTGCCGTGGCGGCAAATGGCGTCATCGGCGCCAGGAACGACATTCCGTGGCGCATTCCGGCGGACTGGCAGCGGTTCAAGGCGC
>DATDKX010000269.1:0-5286 GCA_036519615.1 Propionibacteriaceae bacterium | reverse complement strand
GGGCGGACACGGCAGCGCGAGGCTCAATGTCAATGGTCATTGCTTTCGTCCCCAGAGTCTGATGAGTGGCATGATCATCGGGAATCTCCCGTAGGCACGATGTTCGCTCGAGCTGAGCCTCGTCCGCTGACGGAGCCGATGCCGATGATCGACAGCAAGATCGTCGGCTGCTGGGCGCTGGTCGTTATAAGCACCACGCCGTTGGCGATGGCAACTGTCCCCTCTACGCCGGGTTGGCCGGCAAGGTAGGTCTTTGCGGCCAGCACCGCGGCGCTCCCTGGATCCGCGCCGCCCAGCTCTTGGGTAGCAGCCGCATTACCGGCGGCACGGCTGGCGCCCGCAGCGGCTGACTCGGCGCGACTGGTTGCGGCGACCTTCTGACCACCATCAATCACAAGTCCGCTGGTAATGATCAAAGCGCCCATGATCACCAACACGAATAGGCTGATCGACTGCCCGTGTTCATCGCGGCGAAGCACGCGCGCGCGTCTCTTGATCGACTCATTCATGATCAACGACCACGATATGTGTCGAGGGCGGCGGAGCCGCGTCCAGTGAGTTCTCTAGAGCCCGGCCAACCTGGGAGCAAGACATCGGAGAAGTCCAGAATGCAAGAGATTGTCGAGGTGACCGTTGCTGGCGTCCCAGGCGGTACTCCGAAGGCGTCCGTGTTGATCAAGACTGATGTCGAGCTGCAGCGCAGGCCCGCGGTGGCCAGCGATTGTGTTCCGGCCTCTCGCCCAGCGCTTGCCGCACTGTCGGCCGAGCGGGTGAGGGATGCGGCGCGAGCCGCGGTCTGGGCAGCCTCATTGACCGTCGTACGCGCGAACCATAGCCGGCCGCCTGCTACTAACAGCCCAAGCGTCAGGAGGAGGGCTGGCACGAGCAGAGTGAGCTCCACGGCAGCAGCTCCACGCTGGTCGCGTAGTCGCTTTAACGGACTTTTGATCATGGCACGGTGACACGTTCCACAGGCGCCGTTGCGATCTCATTGATTCGGCCCAGGCGGAGGTCGAAGATCATGGGTGCATATGCGGAGACGTCAGCGTTCACCGTGGCAGCGGTTCGCTGAACACGTACCGAAATGTTCTTTAGGCCTCCCGACCTGGCAATGTTCGCAGCCAGATTCTCGGCGTCGGCTGCAGAACCGTAGCTGCCGCGGGCGGCATCAACGGCTGCGGTGGCTGCTCGTTGCGCGACATTGCGGCCGTGCAAGAAGATGCCGGCCTGGATGATCCCCAGAGTAAGTAGCATCAGAGCGGGCCAGAGAACCGCCCACTGCACGCTTTCGTGAGGCCGCGCTCGTCGCGGGCCCTCATCTGCACGAGTCAGAGCTTAGGGAGCTTGGCGCGAACGTAGGCCGTGATCAAGGTGATCACGATCCCAGCCACTGTGACGGCGCCAGCGAGCAGAATCGCATTCTCCGCTGATTGGCTGAGGCCGCGTTCGTTGCGGGACGGTGGATTCTTCAGCAGGACAAAGAATCCCACCAAGCTCGCGGCCCACTGCTGAACCTTCATGGACTTCCTTTCGGGGGGCAGGCTTCATGATCATGAAGCCCGAGGCGATTGTCGCAACCGCGAGGGGCATCGTCTCGCGGCAGGTCTGAAATGATCATCGAACGAGCACCTGCAGCTCTCCGACCGGGAGTTCAGTGGTATCAACGGCAGGTACGTTGATCACACCGGATTGACCATTGCTGGTCCAGGTGACTGTCCAATTAGCGATTGCTGCCACGGTGTAGCTGCCGTTTGGCAGTGAGGATTTGGTATACGAGTAGCCGCAGCTGGGAGACTTGGCGCCGGGTTCCACGGCGGTGGTCCATTGCTGGCCCAACCCAGGGCATGTGACCGAGCGGCCGTCGCCCATCCGGAAGGTGAGGCTGCCGACCTTGGCGTCAAGCGATACGGAGAGCCCGCTCACCGAGTCCGATATTGGACCGACATGGGTAGTGCCATCAGCCCACAGCCACAACGGATATCCGACCGCTGCCATGTTCCATCGGTTGAGCTCAGGAGACGGGCCGATGCCTGGCGCGATGGTGGGCAGCTGCAAGCGAGCGACGGCGATTGCGGCTGCCTGGCCAGCAGTGATCGGCCGATTTCCTGGACCGGAGAACGAGTCTCCGCCGAGCCACGGTGACTCGGGCGCTTGGCCACAGGCGGCGGCGTTCGGGCTTGCTCGGAGGCATCGCTTGTAACGAGCTAGCTGGCGATCATAGACAGCCAAAGCGGCAGCGAACCTTTTCTGCGCGTTCTGCGCTCGCTGATGGCCTGCGGAATTTTGATGGTTACGTCGCTGGCCGTCGTCGGCGTTGGGACGCGGCGCCTTCGCCGGTTTCTCCGCGGTGACGGTGCAGGAACGCGTCCGCGTGCAGGTCACATTGGGTTCTTCTGCCGACGCAGTATGCCCGCTGAGCGCGATGACTAATCCGGCAAGAAGGCCAAACGCTGCCATTTTCCTCAAGCTCTGCACGGCTGGCCTTCAAGTGTTTTTACCTTCCTTGTCATTGCCGTCGAGACCTTCCAGCGCCCGCGTTCTCTAATGACGGTTAAAGCCTGGACATAGAGCGCCGGTCCCTTAGGCGTAACATCCTTTCCTGACTTGTCGACAAACCTAACGATCTCGTTGTCCTCACAACTGGTCAGCCCGACTCGGCCACCCTTCCACCCTCGGTCTCGCACGATACCGACGATCTTGGTGTCACCGATCGAATGCCACCCCAGCCGTCGCACATCGCGAAGCGACTCGAGAGTGATCCTCAAGTAGGAGCCAGTGGCGGTTGCCTCTAGCGCAGGAGTTGGCTTCGTCGTTCCACCTGTCTTGTACAGCCGGTCCTGCTCCGCCATGTTGGCCCGATAGGCCTCCTCGGCAGCCTCATAGTCCAATCTCATTTGCCGCTCGATCTGCGACTCAGTTGGCGTCGTAGCTGTTGGACCTGGGGATGGCGTGCTGTTTGGCACGGGATCGGGGGTACAGGCAGCAGCGAGCGCGCAGCAAGCCACTGCGGCTCCGACAGTCACGAAGCCTCGTCCCCCGAGCGGCACGCAGTCTCCTCACTTCGAAAGCCCCGACAATCGCAGACACCTCGCAAATAGTCGATCCGCATTTCACTCCGTGGGACACGGCTTGCTAGCGCCCGCGACAGTCGGGTCAAAGCGCAACAAAGCCGAGCCGGGTCAGGACCTCGGTAACCGACAGCTCCGAACGGTGTGAGCCAGCGGTCACTTGAGTTGTCCATGGATTCACCTCCGGTCGTCTGCCCGAGTTCAATCTGTCAAGCAGGTGTTGTCAGAGGTGTTGTCCGGCCCGCTGGAGGTGTTGTCCGCTCGGCCTATGTGTTGTCAGTGGCTGGCGAGGTGACTCTCCTGACTTTGCTATGCCGCTTGTTGATCTTGGTCCAGCGGTTGCGGTCGCAGTTTGATGGTGAAACCGCCACTTGTACCCAGGCCTGCAAATCGAAATCAAATTGCAAGTACCGCGCTAGGCCACCTAGTCAAGGGCTGTGTGAGCCAGGTTTCAGATCCCACGAGGCACTCCGGGGTCACGGCGCCAATGCGCGGCGCACCCAGGACTCACGTGTCTGCACGGCTGTCTGCGACACCGCCGCCGTCGGCACGATCGTTTGGAATCCGTGGAAGCCGCCCGCCCAGATGTGGAGCTCGGCGCTGCCGCCTGCCTCCCAAATCCCGCTCGCGAGAGCGACGGCCTCGTCGCGGAACACCTCGGCGCTCCCCGCCTCGATGTAGGCGGGTGGCAGGGCCGCCAGGTCGGTCGCACGTGCTGGCGCCGCGTAGATCGACACGTCGGCGGTGCCGCGGCGATCGCCGAGCAGCGCTGTCCATCCGGTCTCGTTGCTGGTGCGATCCCAGATGCCGACACCGTCGATCTGCTGCGCGGAGACGGTTTCATTCCGATCGTCGAGCATCGGCCACATGAGCAGCATCGCGGCCGGCATCGGCCTACCGCGATCGCGGGTGAGCAGCGTCGTCCCCATGCTGAGGCCGCCACCGGCGCTTGGGCCCCCGATCAGCACCCGTCGCGGGTCGAAGCCGAACTCTTCAGCGTGCCCGGTGAACCACTCGAACCCCGCGTAGCAGTCCTCCACCGGCACCGGGTCGGGAAACTCGGGTGCGAGACGGTAATCCACGGCGGCCGCGACGGCGTCGTACACGAGGACCCACTCGACAAGCATCGGTGCGACCGCCCATCGGCTCCCGCCGACCATGCCGCCACCGTGGATGAGATAGAAGCCCGGACCCGCCGCGCCCTCGTGGTCGCTGCGCCGCAGCACCGTGATGGCGATCTTGTCGCCACCGTGACCGGTCACATCGTGATCGGTGACCTCTACCGGCCGTCCCGCAATGACCTCGTCGAGCGACGACGAACGCGTGGTCGCCGCTCGGAACTCCGCAATGGAATCGGGCTCCAGCGTCGTGAAGAACGGGGGCGCGCCCTCGAGGGCGGGTTGGAGCTCAGCGTCGAACGGTGGACGGGGGCCTGCGGTCATCTCAATCCTCCTGTCTCGATCACTGCCACGTAATCCGATGCTCCACCATCGTCGAATGCGCCGTCGAGCGGACATCGTGGGTGATCCACTGGCCGCTGCCGGCACGCGGCATCCGCTCGCTCAGCCCTTGGGATGGAATCGGTAGTCGTCGGCGCTCTTGCCGTGACGCGGCTGAGCTGAGAGACGTTCCCGCGGGAACGTTTGTCGCCGGGCTGAACCGACGTCAGGCTGCAGCGTCGGCCAGTTCCAGAGCATGATCTGCCAACCGCCGCACTGCCTTGCTGCAACGAACACGGACCGCACCCTCGCTGATGTGAAATCGTCGAGCAGCTCGATCGCCGCTGAACCCGTCGGCGTAGATGCTGTGCAGGAGTGCCGCCTCGGAATCGTCGATCAAGCTCAACAAGCTGCCGGCCTCGAGCGCTCGGCGGACTTCGACATCAACTGGCGGAAGGGAGTCGTAGGAGCACCCGTCAATACCGGCCGGTTGGAGTAGTTCCTCTAGCGATTCACTTGACGGCCATAGCGTGACCTCACCTCGCCTCAGCCACCGGTACTCATTGGAGACTGCCTTCAGAGTTTCCAGCGAAAGGTTTGCCGCAATCCGTACCGGCCGTCGGCTCAGCGGGTAGTTATTGATCACACACCACAGAGATGCCAAGTAGTGCTCAATGCTGGACCGTGGATCGCGCTGCGCCATGCGCACCATTCGACCGATCAGCGCCTGCAGCGTCACACGGGCAGCTAGCTGATCACCCGAGGAAAGTTCGGTCAGA
>DATDKX010000268.1:0-2356 GCA_036519615.1 Propionibacteriaceae bacterium | reverse complement strand
CATCGGCATCCTGCGGCGGCACGGTCACCGCAACCTCGCCGCCGCCCTGCGTCGCAATGCCCGCGACGCCACCCGAGTCCTGCCCCTGCTCGGCATCACAAGCCCATGAACCAGACACTCCGGCACTTTGACGGAGCCCTGCCCCCTGGCCCTGAGCGAATCGGCGACGGCCGCATATGAGCGGCCACGTATCCAAAGCTACCGGTCCGCTGTGCGTCGCGGGTTGGTCCACGTTTGGTCCACACGCCATCGGACCCCGAGCGGTTCGCAACGGTCTCCAGCGGTACATCATTCGCGCAGGTCGCGGGCACGATCCTGGGGGAACAGACCCGGGTGGAGAAACCCTGATAAGGATGAGGCCACGTGCAACGCGGGCCAGCTGGCCCCCGCGACTGTTGGTTACGTGTGCCGTGCTCGCTTACATCTGTCGCAAGGCCTGATTGATTGAGCTTATTGCTTTTTGACTCACCTCTCGAATTTGCGAATCATACCGCCGAGCTTCTTCTACGGACCGCGCATGGGCTAAACTTGCGTTAAGGTCCGAAACTTCCTTGGTTACTGCCCTGATCTGGGCATCCTCGACGGCGGTGCGGGCGGCGTCACATTCCCGTCGTGCCGATAGATAATCAATCACACGATCTGATACAGTTTTCAGTCCGTCAAAGGCAAATTCGTCTCCCACAGGAGGGAATTTTGCGGGAACCCCCTCGGCCACGACGGCAAAGGTTGCATGTGTCTCTCTCAACAACGCTTGCTCAAGTCTGACGATCGCTTCCCGCTCTTGATCCCGTCGCGCCTCCTTCAGTGCATTCCCAGCCGCTATCCGGCTCGTGATCATTGTCGTCGTGAGTGCCACTACGAGACTGAGCAAAGCCGCTATGACGGTGATATTGAAGTCCCGACCCAAGCCACGTTCCATTACGCCCTTCTTGGCCGACAGCCCAGTGCTGTCCTCCCGCTTAACAGCATTCGGTGTCGAACCATCAGACGTACTCATGACCGCCCCCTTCTTGACCCTGGTCCAGCGGATACCCAACGACAAGGTTGAGTCAACTCCACCTTCTTCGGAACCCGGCCTACACCGAGGCCTCAACGGGCAGGAGGGATTGGGAAGAGGTCGAGGTCGGCGAGCTACACGCTCCAGACCTCGGACGATCAAGGATGCCGGCTCAGGGTTCGAACTCCCCGCGTCATCCTGCTTGACTTGGTCTGCACACATTGATCGGCCTGCCGTGCCCGGCCGGCCGATCTTGTCCCGAGTCGCGGACGGTGGGCGCTGGAAGCCTCCACGACCAGACGGGAGGGGAACCTGCTGGTCCGCGCTGGGTCCGTGCCGCATCGGGAACCGCTGGTCCTCGGCGGGCACGAGCGGTCACCGACGGCGAGCCAGAATCGCAGGTCGCAGGCCATTCACCGCTACGACCTCGGACGGCCGAAGCAGCCCGGCGCTGGGTTCGAATCCCACCTCTCGCTGCAGCGGGCCGACGGCCCTTGCCAACGAGGCGGGCCTCGCCTCTGTGCGCGAGCTGGCCGTCGAAGCACCCTTGTCGTACCCGACCTGCATACTGCAGGACATGTCTCAGTCATCTGCACACCGACACCACGCCATCGACTACGTGGAGCTCACGGTCACCGACCTCGACCAGGCCAAGCGCTTCTACAGCGCAGCGTTCGGCTGGCGGTTCAACGACTACGGGCCTGAGTACGCCGGCATCCAGAGCCCCCAGGGTGCATCCGCACCCGAGGTGGGTGGTCTCAGCACAGGCCAGGAGGTGCGGGCGGGCGGCCCGTTGGTGCTGCTGTATTCGACTGACCTGGACCGGTCGGTGGAGGCGGTGCAGCACGCCGGCGGCCAGGTGGTGAACGGGCCGTACGCGTTCCCCGGTGGCCGCAGGTTCCACTTCACCGACCCAAGCGGGAACGAACTGGGCGTGTGGGCCGAGGCCTAGCGCGCACGGCGGCACCAGGGACATGGCGGCGGAGCAACGCGCCGGTCCCGTGCCACCAACGTGCCACATCAGACGGACAACCCCGGTACTGAGCGGATAACCACGGTCACTTCCATCCGACCGTTGCGCTGGCGTCATGCGCTCTTGCTGCTTGAACGCATCCCGCGGACGTGCCTGAGGTGAAGATCCGCGGTGAGCCGCGAGTGGCCGGTGATGTGTCTGGTCAGGCGGGGTTGAGTGGCTCCAGGGTGACCTTGTAGCGCATGCCGGAAGCTGTCAAGCCGAGTGAGACACCTGGCGGTTATCTCGTCTGTATGCGCGCCTCCGGGGTGGGTTGGTTGATCCAGGCGACGGTGGGCAGCTTGGGCGGTGTCGGCGGCCGGGCGAACCGGGCTGGGTGGGCCGCG
>DATDKX010000267.1:0-17735 GCA_036519615.1 Propionibacteriaceae bacterium | reverse complement strand
CGCTATCGGTATTACCGCTGACAGCTTTGTCATCTTCTTTGAGCGCATCCGTGACGAGGTACGCGAAGGTCGTAGTTTGCGTACCGCTGTGGAAACAGGCTGGCGGCGAGCCCGGCAGACCATCTTGATCGCAGACACCGTATCCATGCTCTCGGCGCTGGTGTTGTTCGTCCTGGCAGTTGGAGCAGTGAAGGGCTTCGCCTTCACATTGGGCCTGACCACGCTGATCGATGTGCTGGTGGTCTTCTTCTTCACCAAACCGCTGATGACCTTGCTGGCCCGAACCAAGTTCTTCGGTGGCGGCCACAAACTCTCCGGACTCGATCCGGCGCACCTCGGCGTACAGGCACTGCCAGGTTCACGCTCTCGCCGGCCAACTGTTGGACGTCCAGCAGCGGTGAGCGAGGAAGGGGCCTGATGTCGAAGCTAGGCGCAATCGGTCACCGCCTCTATACCGGCGAAGTCTCCTATAACTTCATTGGGCATCGTCGCCGCTGGTACATCGTCTCGGCGATCCTTATTGCCGTGTCACTTCTCGCGCTGGCAGTGCGAGGGTTGGACTTCGGCATCGAATTCAAAGGCGGCGCGGACTTCAAGGCAGCCACCCAAGTCACCGCACAGACCGTCGACTCGATGAAGGACGCGCTCCGCAACTCCGGCGTATCCAACCTCGACGACGCAACCGTCAACACCATCGGCAACAACCAGGTCAGAGTGCAGACCCGCACGCTGGACCCGACCGAAGAAGTGCCCAAGGTACGGACCGCGATCGCCAACGAGGTCGGCATCCCCCCTGACCAGGTGGCATACAGCCTGATTGGAGCCTCCTGGGGCGGCCAGATCACAGAGCGAGCACTGATCGCGCTCGGGGTGTTCCTCGCGCTCGTGGCGCTTGTCATAGGGATCTACTTCCGAGACGCCAAGATGTCTGCCGCCGCGCTTGTCGCGCTGGCTCACGACTTGATCTTGACCATCGGCATCTATGCCCTCGTGGGTTTCACCGTGACACCGGCGACGTTGATCGGCGTGCTGACGATCCTCGGTTACTCCCTCTACGACACCGTGGTCGTCTTCGACAAGGTCCGCGAGAATGTCCGTGACATTCGCTCAAGTACTACGCGGACGTACTCCGAGGCTGCCAATCTCGCCGTCAATCAAGTCCTGGTCCGGTCCATCAACACCACGATCATCGGTGTTCTGCCGGTTGTCGCGCTGCTGTTCGCGGGAGCCGTCATCTTGGGTGAGGGCCCGCTAAAGGATCTCGCACTCGCGCTTTTCGTCGGCATGGTGTCGGGTGCGTACTCCTCGATCTTCATCGCGACACCGCTCCTAGCTCAAATGAAGGAGCGAGAGCCCGACATGAAGAAGTTGGCGGCGCGGGTCCGAGCCCGCCGCGCCAAGGAGGCCCAGAAGGAGCGGGTGGCCGCGACCACCGCATCTTCCCCGAGTTCCGCCCCAGAGGTTGCGCGTCCAAGCGCTGCCGAGGCGGTCGAACCCAGCAATGCAGAACTTGAGCAGGCGAGTTCTGCTACCGGCAACGGCGCTAAGCGAGTCGGTCCGGTCGAGGTAACCGTCAAGCCCGACGTACGGTCACATCGCGAAGAGGCACATCGCGAAGAGGCACATCGCGAAGGGGCACATCGCGAACGGGCACATCGCGAAGGGGCACATCGCGACGGGGCAGCAAAGCGCCCCCAACCGCAGAACAAACCGCGAAGTCAGCGGAAGAAGTAGGCACATGAGCCTCACCGAGCCGGCGGGCCGAGACGGGTCGAGTCGGTCCTGGACCAATGAGGCGCTGGTCAGCCTGCCGGCCCGTAGCTCATCACCAGCAGTACAGCTGTTGCGGCGCGGGCTGCTGGCGCTGCTGCTGTTATCTCTCGTGGTCTTGTTGGTATGGATCGATCGGGATTCTTACCGCGACAGCTACGACGGCCAGGTCGATCTCATCGATGCGATCTACTACGCGACAGTGACCATTACCACGACGGGCTATGGTGATATCACGCCGGTGGCCCCGCACGCCCGGGTCTTGAGTGCCATCATCGTCACTCCCTTGCGAGTGGCCTTCCTCGTGCTTTTGGTCGGGACGACTCTCGAGGTGTTGGCGCATCATGGCCGTCGAATGTTCAAGGACGCACGCTGGAGGAAACGGATGCGCAATCACGTCGTTGTCGTGGGCTTTGGCACCAAGGGAAAAAGTGCCGTCGAGACGCTTCAGAACAACGGCGCCAATCCCAGCCAGGTGGTTGTCATCGACAGCCGCCCATCCGCCATTACCGATGCAAACGTACGCGGATACGCAGCCATCGAAGGTGATGCCACCCGGCGGGAGATCTTGCGCCGAGCCGAAATCATGAAGGCTCGCCAAGTGCTCATCACCGTCGATCGCGATGACTCGGCCATCCTCGTCATGCTTACTGTGCGCCAGTTGAACCCCAGCGCGAATGTCGTGGTAGCGGTACGTGAGGACGACAATGCCTCGCTGTTGCGTCAGTCAGGCGCAAATTCGGTGGTGACGTCCTCTGAAGCAGTCGGACGAGTCCTCGGGCTGTCGGCGGTCAGCCCGAACCTTGGCGCAGTCATCGAGGACTTGCTGTCGAGCAACGAGGGTCTAGAAGTGGCGGAACGGCCGGTCACGAAGGAGGAGATCGGCCGCTCTCCCGGTGAGGTCGAGGGAGAACGGGTAATAGCGGTAGTCCGCAACAAGACGCTGCGTCGCTTCTACGACCCCACGGTTGCCGCTTTGGAGGCGGGCGACCAAGTCGTTGTCGTGCGTCACGCCGCGGAGGAAGTTGAGCAAGAGACCATCAGCGCAAGTCGACGAAACCGTGCGGCGCAAGCAAGCTGATCGCGACGTGACCAACCTCACGACACAATTTGATATGGCCGCTCCCGCAATTCCGACGCTCGCAGCAAGAAAAACAGCGGTCTTGGTCCCATCCGGCGCAGACTTCTGCGGAGGCAAGCAACCTGTTGTCTAGAATGGCATCCTGCTGAGGAGGAACGCGCTGTGAGCGATCACGGGGCGGCCATTCGGTCGTCAATAGACGGCGCCAAGCCGCCAGGGCCGCGAGGCCACGTCGCCCATGAGCCGCGCCGGGCCCTCATTCTTCCGGAGCCGGAGACCGATAACGCTAGCGAGCCGAGCCCCAGCCTCCCCGTCAGAATCAGCGCCGGTGCCGAACAGCAGCGAGTCAAGATGCGTCAGCGCATCGCACGCTTCGGTTCCGGGCGGCCCCAAACACCCGCTCTCGATCCGCTGTTCCGGATCATCCGCGCCAACCACCCGAAGGCCGACTTAGGACTTGTCGAGCGCGCGTACCGCAGAGCCGAGAGTTTGCATACCGGTCAGATGCGCAAGAGCGGGGACGAGTTCATCACGCATCCGTTGGCGGTGACAACGATCCTCGCCGAGCTGGGCATGACGGAGGCCACGCTCTGCGCCGCATTGCTCCACGACACGGTGGAAGACACCGATTACACCCTCGCCCAACTCACGCACGAGTTCGGCGAAGAGATCGCGCTGCTGGTTGACGGCTGCACCAAGCTGGACAAGGTCAAGTACGGAGAGTCGGCGAAGTCCGAGACGATCCGCAAGATGGTCGTCGCGATGAGCCGGGACATCCGGGTTCTGGTGATCAAGCTCGCCGACCGGCTGCACAACATGCGGACCCTGCATTACCTGAGGCCAGACAAGCAATCCCGGATTGCCGCGGAGACACTGGAGATCTTCGCCCCACTTGCGCATCGCCTCGGCATGAACACCATCAAGTGGGAGCTGGAAGACCTGTCATTTGGCACCTTGTATCCCAAGGTCTACGACGAGATCGTGCGCCTGGTAGCCGAGGCCGCCCCTAGCCGGGACCAATATCTATCGCAAGTCATCGATCAGGTGCAGGCCGACCTCCGCGCCGCCAAGATCAAAGCATCCGTGACGGGACGACCGAAGCATTACTACTCGATCTACCAGAAGATGGTGGTTCGTGGCCGAGACTTCCAGGAGATCTACGACTTGGTCGGCCTGCGCATCCTGGTCGAGTCGAGCCGTGACTGCTATGGGGCGCTCGGTGTGCTCCACGTCCGCTGGAACCCGCTGCCTGGCAGGTTCAAGGACTACATTGCGATGCCGAAGTTCAACATGTACCAGTCCTTGCACACCACGGTTCTCGGGCCAGAAGGCAAGCCCGTCGAGCTGCAGATCCGGACCGACGACATGCACCGTCGTGCCGAGTACGGCGTCGCAGCCCACTGGAAGTACAAGGAAGGCAAAGGCGGAGCGCTGCTGCCGGTCAAGGGCGCTGACGATGCTGGCGAGCTGATCTGGGTCAGGCAGCTACTGGACTGGCAGCGTGAGACTGCCGATCCCGGCGAATTCTTGGACTCGCTGCGCTTCGAGATCAACACCAACGAGGTTTACGCCTTCACCCCGCGAGGCGACGTCATCTCACTTCCGCAAGGCTCCACGCCCATCGATTTCGCGTACGCGATTCACACCGAGGTCGGTAACAAGACCATTGGTGCCCGGGTGAATGGCCGCCTGGTTCCGCTGGAGTCGGTCTTAGCGAACGGCGACGTGGTGGAGATCTTCACCTCCAAGGCCGAGAACGCCGGACCGACTCGAGACTGGTTGACCTTCGTTCGTAGCCCGCGGGCGCGCAACAAGATCCGGCATTACTTCACGCGTGAGCGTCGCGAGGAGTCCATCGAAAGCGGCAAGGAGCTGCTGGCGCGCCAGCTGCGCAAGGGCGGGCTGCCGCTGCAACGGCTGCTTACCCTCGAACACCTGACTGCTGTTGCTGGATATTTCAAGCTGCCCGACGTTTCCGCCTTGTACGCCGCAGTCGGCGAGAGCACGGTGGGTGCGCAAGCCGTAGTGAACAGGCTGATCGCCGTTGAGGGCGGGGACGAAACGGTCGCCGAGGAGATCAGCGAAGACCGCGTCGTCACCGGTCGACGGCGTCGGAGCAGTGGCGCCATCGACTGCGGTATCCGGGTGATCGGCGCGAGCGACCTGCTCGTCAAGCTGGCGAAATGCTGTACGCCGGTGCCCGGCGACGAAATCTTGGGCTTCGTAACCCGGGGATCGGGCATCTCGGTGCACCGCATCGACTGCAGCAATACCGCGAGCTTGCGGGCGGAGCCAGAGCGCCTCATCCCGGTGGAGTGGGCGCCGAACGCGAAGAGCTCATTCTTGGTCGCCATTCAGATCGAGGCTCTTGATCGGAATCGGCTGCTCTCTGATATCACCCGCGCGCTTTCCGACCAGCACGTGAACATCTTGTCCGCCGCCCTCAACACCAGCAAGGACCGCATCTGCCGGGCGAAATTCACATTCGAGACCGCCGATCCCACCCATTTGGACCACGTGCTCCGCGCCGTACGCAGCGTGCCCGCCGTCTACGAGGCGTACCGCATCCACCAATAATTATTGGTTCGCCAGCCGAGCTCGCTCAGCGCGCGAAGCAATCAAGCACAGATTAACCACCGAGATCACTTGCTGTCCGCTGAGCCTGCGCAAGCCACTCGCGATAAGTAGCAGCTGAGGAAGCCGCCTCCTGTGCTGCATGATGATCCCCACGCGCCTCGGCCTGCGCCGCCCGCGCCTCGAGTGCGGCTATCTGGGCCTCCAACTTTGCCGCGGTATCTGTCGCACGCGCCTTTGCCTCAGGATTGCTGCGTCTCCACCGCTCCTCTTCCGCAGCCTTGATCGCGTTGTCAACGGCACGGAGTCGAGACTCCAGCGGCCGTACGGCGTCCCGCGGCACCCTCCCAATCGCCGACCACCGCTGCAGGATGTCTCGATACGAGGCCCGAGCAGCGCCGGGATCACGGACCGGCAGCAGTGCCTCGGCCTCGGCCAGCAGCTTCTCCTTCGCTTGCGCATTGACCCGAAATTCGGTGTCCTGCTCGCTCAGTGCCGCCTGCTTGGCCATGAAAAAGCGATCTTGGGCTCCGCGAAACCTCTTCCACAGCAACTCATCGACGTCACGCGGAGCTGGTCCGGCCGCCTTCCAGCGCGCCATCAGATCACGGTAGGCCCCCGTCGTCGGTCCCCAGTCCGTGGAGTTTGCCAGTGCCTCCGCTTCCGCGACCAGTCGCTCCTTGATCACCCGCGCCGCTTCGCGCTGCTCGTTCTGTTGAGCGAACTGGGCCTTGCGGCGCCGGGTGTACGTGGTACGGGCACTCGAAAACCGGTGCCAGAGCGCGTCGTCGGTTGCCCGGTCGAGACGGGGGAGCGCCTTCCACTCCTCCAACAGGGCGCGAAATCGGTTCACACCGCCGCGCCAGTCATTCCCGGCAGCCAGCCGCTCCGCCTCGAGAACAAACTGCTCCTTCGCGGCGCGCGTCTGCTCCTGCTGCCTGGCTCGTTCCGCTCGCCGGGCGGACCGTTGGTCAGCGATCAGCGGAGACAGCGCTTCCAACCGTGCCAGCAGTCCGTCCAGATCACCGACCGCTCGGGCGTCGGCAATCGCATTCCGCAGCTTGTTGATCGAGGCGATGGCATCGTCCGGTGACACTGCCCCGGTGGCGATGCGCCGCTCTAGCAGCGCGACCTCCAGCTCCAGCGCCTCGAAGCGCCGCGTGAAAAAGCCCAGAGCCTCATCAGCCGGGACCCCGGGCACCTGACCGACGGCGCGTTCTCCGGCCGACGTGCGGACATAGACCGTGCCATCGCTATCGACCCGGCCGAAGGCGGCCGGGCCCATGTTTTCGGGCCCAGCGCGTTCGGTCATAGCTCAATCCTGCCCGATTGTCTCGATAGTCTCGAACGTGTGCTCCTAGCCTCATTTCCTGCTGGGCCGTGGCAAACCAACTGCTACCTGGCGGCTACCGGACCAGGCGAGGAATGCGTGATCATCGATCCAGGGATGGATGCGGCGGCTGCTGCCGCTGAGTTGATCTTGCAGCATCGACTCAAGCCGGTGGCCGTGATGGTCACTCATGGGCATATTGATCATATGTTTTCGGTCACCCCGTTATGTCGCTCGTACGCCGCAAGCTGCTGGGTGCATCCAGCCGACCGGGGACTGCTGACCGACCCGTTGCGGGCGTCGTGGCCGGAGACACGGCTGCTGTTGGAACGCCTCACAGGCGGCCCGACAAGCTTCACCGAGCCTGACGACGTACGGGAGCTGACTGACGGCGCCGAGGTAGCACTTGCAGGTCTCACCTTCCAGGCGATGCATGCACCCGGGCACACGCCTGGTTCGACCATGTTTCAGACTCCGTACTCCGGGCACCCTGACATCGACTCGGTGGTCTTCTCCGGCGATGTCTTGTTCGCCGGCTCCATCGGCAGAACTGACTTGCCAGGCGGAAATCTGGCCGACATGCTGAAGAGCCTGCGTACGAAGGTGCTGCCATTGCCGGACGCGGTCGCCGTGCTTCCGGGACATGGCCCGCAGACGACCATGGCCCGCGAACGGGTTGGCAACCCGTACTTGCAGAATCTGGCAGAACTGTCCCCTCCGGCCGCTCCGCGGTCGGACTGACTGCAAGGAGTAGCGTGAGTCGCCCCAAGCCGCTCTCCGGCTTTCCGGAGTACACCCCGGAAGCTCGGATCATCGAACAGTTCGTGCTGGACCGGCTGCGAGAGACCTTCGAACTGCACGGCTTCGCATCCATCGAGACCCGGGCGGTAGAGCCACTGGATCGTTTGGCCAAGCAAGGCGAGATCGACAAGGAGGTCTACGCCGTGCAGCGGCTGCATGGCGAGAACGGACCGGCTGATCTTGGTTTGCATTTCGATCTCACCGTGCCGTTCGCCCGATATGTGCTGGAGAACGCCCATCAGCTCGTTTTTCCCTTTCGGCGCTACCAAATCCAGAAGGTCTGGCGGGGTGAGCGTCCGCAGGAGGGCCGCTATCGCGAGTTCACCCAAGCCGACATCGACATCGTCGACGCCGAAACCCTCGCCGCACATCATGACGTCGAGTTGCCGCTTGTGACGTTGGCCGCCCTAGAGCGACTGCATGTTGATCTTGGCATGCCGCCGGTGCTGATGCGAGTGAACAACCGCAAGCTGGCCCAGGGTTTCTATCTCGGCTTAGGAATCAGCGATCCCGCGGAGGTGTTGCGACAGGTCGACAAGATCGACAAGATCGGCCCCGATCGGGTGATCGAGCAGTTGATCAGTGAGGTCAAGATCACCGAAGACCAGGCTCGGCGGTGTGTACAGCTGGCCCAGATCCGCTCTGCCGACGCGTCATTCGTTGACCAGGTGCGGCGGCTGGGGGTCGAGCATGATCAGCTCACCGAGGGACTCGAGCTGCTGACCGAGGTCGTGACCACTGCAGCTCGCTATGTTCCCGGCCGGCTGATCGCCGACCTCAAGATTGCACGCGGACTGGACTACTACACCGGCACGGTTTATGAGACTGAGCTGGTCGGCTTTGAGTCCTGGGGATCCATCGCTTCCGGTGGGCGTTACGACTCCCTGGCCAGTGACGGCCGGATCACTTATCCCGGCGTGGGGCTTTCCATCGGAGTGACTCGACTGTTGGCGCCGTTGCTGGCCAAGGGAATGTTGCGAGCCTCACGACCGGTGCCTACCGCAGTGCTGGTCGCTGTCGACAGCGAAGAGACCCGGGCTACCGCCATCGAGGTTGCTGAGCGGCTGCGGGCCCGTGGAATCCCGACTGAGGTCGCGCCCCGGGCAGAGAAGTTCGGACGTCAGATCCGTTACGCCGACCGCCGGCGCATCCCGTACGTATGGTTCGGTGGGACAGTCGGCGGTGAAGTCAAAGACATCCGGACCGGCGAACAGCTTGCCGCTGATCCGGCGTTATGGATGCCGAGCACCGAAGACCTGAAGCCGACGGTCGTCAGCCTCACCCCATCATGCTGAGGCTGCGGACTGCCCGGTCAATCCGGTTCCATGCCCGCTGATGCAGCCTGCGCGGTCTGCGGGCCGCAGCGTTGAGGTCGTTGTACGCGATGTGCAGCTCACGGCCGAGATCGGTGACGGTGCGGCGCATTTCGTACAGCTCTTCAGGCGAGAAGCCCATCAGGGTATGCACCGGTGGCGGGAATTCGGTTGCCGCGAGCTTTTCGTCAAAGGCGCTGGCGTCTTGGCCCTCTTCGTAGACGTGCGTGAGGCAATGGTCTTCGAGGAATGCCGCGAAGCTGTCCCAGCGATCAGGATGGGCCTTGTTGAGCCGATTCCAGTCCGATTCGGCGTAGAGGCTGATGGCGTCAGCGTCGTCTTCGATGCTGGTGATCGTGCGATGCGGAATCTCGTGGTATTCCGCCAGCTCGAGCGTGCGCGAGTCATGGGCGAGAAGTAATGCCGGGGTCCCGGCCAGCAGGGCCGCGATATTGCCGTGGATTCGGGTGCCGAAAGAGAAGTCGTACTCGGCGAGATGATCGAACCAGGTCTTCGGGTCCAGGAAGAAGCGGACGCGGTCGGATCGGATCAGTGGATGATCGAGTGTGATCGGGGCGCCCGAGGCTACCATGGCCGTCATTTTCTTGCCCTTGGGATAGCTCCCGTACAGCATCAGCTCAAGGGTCTGAATGTTTTGGGCCATGTAGACCAGGTTCGGGAAGTGCTCCGCCGCATACAGGGAAATCGGACCCATCTGGGGCACATACGGCGAGACGTTGAAGGCGATCGCGGAATCCTGGCTGAGCGACTCCGCTTTTCGCTCCACCTTCAGGTTGGGCCCGTACATGAACATCGACGGGCACCCGATGACCTTGACGTGCTCATCACCGAAGCCAAGCGAATTCAGGTAGTCACGAGTCCGTTCACCGCGTACGCCGATTGATGGCGAACGGTCCAGAACCGCACTGACGAATCGAGTGACGGCCGGATTGACTCTGTCGGCGCCCTTGTAGACGCCTTTCAACGAAGCCTGCTCTCCTACGCCGAGCACTGTGACCGGGATGGTCAGCTGCTCGATAAGGGTGCTGAGCGCGTCCAGCGTCTCGAGGTAGCTGTGTCGGAACGCGTTGGCGAGCGGAATGACGACATGGTCGAACCTGGAGTTGATGACGCGCGGGTGGCTCTTGGCCAATCCGGAGGTTTCCAGGTCCGCATTGGCGGTCGACAGCAGCCGGTAGACCGCCTGGCTGAAAACCAGATTGCCAGTGTTGTTGCCAATAAGGTTCTGCCGATACGTCGTATCAGCGTCGGCAACGTTAAACGGGTTCTTGTGTGCCCGGATCAGGATCTGAGGCATACAGGGGGGCATCCTCGCGTCTGGGTGGAACCTGTCTTCGGGAGTCTAGGACAGCGCGACGCCGCCGGTGCGGAAAACGGCAAAGTGACCCGGCGTGTCGAAATTTGGGCCTTGTAGGGGCTGTGGCATGCCCTCTCGGAGGGCCTACAGCGTCGGCTAATGTCGCGACATCGTGACAGCGATGACGCGCCCCGAGGTGCTGCGCAGCCGGCTCGCAACGCAGGGGCTATACGGTGCTGGCTTCGCAACCGCCGCCGACGTGGTCCGGTTGCTGGTTTGTGTGCAGTCTCAGGAGTATGCCCACGCACTCTGGTCACTAGGGATGCGAAGCTCGGGTCTCAGGGCCGCGGACGTGCAGGTTGCGTTCGACCGTGGCGACTTCTTCAGAACCCACATTCTGCGCCCTACCTGGCACTTCGTAGCCGCTGAGGACATCCGCTGGATCTTGCAGGTGACCGCGCCACGAGTCCAGCGGCTCAATCAAACGATCTACCGACAGGAGGGCCTCGATCAGGCCACCCTTGATCGCGGCGCTGCGATCATCGTCGAGGAGCTGCAGGGCGGGCGGTACCGCACTCGAGCCGAGCTGGCCCAAGCCTTAGCCGATCGAGGGCTGGCCAGCCAGCGTGTGCATTTGGCTTACATCGTGATGAATGCTGAGCTTGAAGGACTGATCTGTAGCGGGTCGGTGCGCGGTGCGCAGCAGACCTACGCCTTATTGGATGAGCGTTCGCCGGGTTCGGCAGCCAAGACGGGAGATGCGTCCGAGCTGGCACGCCGGTTCTTCGTCGGTCACGGCCCGGCGAGTGTGCAGGACCTGGCGCGCTGGTCCTCACTCGCCATTGGTCAATGCCGCGAGGCCGTAGATGCGGTCAAGGACGAGCTGGACTGTGCGACCGTCGAAGGAGTCGAGTTGTGGTTCGATCCCGATGGACCCAGAGCGAAGCCGTCACCAGTTGCGCTGCTCTTGCCGCTGTACGACGAGATCACCTTAAGCTATCCGATGATCAACTTTCCGCAGCCGGACGGTCATCCGCATCGGCCCGGTGAAGATCTGTTTATCGGCTCCGTGATCATCACCGAAACCAATGTTGGTCTTTGGCGGCGTACCTTCAAAGGCCGGAAGATGATCGTGGAAGTCACGCTCGCTCCAGGTCTCAGAGCACGCTCTGAGCCGCTGGTCGAGGCTGCCGCTGCTGGCCTGGCAACCTTTGTCGGAAAGGAACTGGAGCTATCGATCACTGGCTGACGTTATAGAGCCCGATAGGCTGACGTGCAAATCAGCCGAGGAGGAGATCGTGACCGTGCGATCGTCCGGCCATACCGTTCTGGCGTCAGCGGATAGCGAGGTCTACGCCTCCGTTCGCAAGCGTCCCAGTACGCGTGCGGAGCGGTATGCGATGGGTCGAGCGCTGCGGCGCGAGGTGCCACGTAAGAGCCTGGGCATCTGGCGGGCTTCGGATGATCGTCCCGACCCAGTCGAGTTGATCATGGAATCGCACAAGGGCCGGTTGGATTGGCTGATTCCCATCCGGGTGGGCCGAATGGTCAGCTCGCCCTACGGGTTCTTGCGCGGCACGGCGGTTGTGATGGCCGATGACGTGGCGCGACTACCTGCCACGGGCATTAATCCGGTCGTCTGCGGGGACGCACACCTGGGCAACTTCGGTTTCTACGCCTCTCCCGAAGGTGAACTGGTCATCGACCTGAACGATTTCGATGAGGCGCATCCGGGGAGCTGGGAATGGGACTTGCGGCGGCTGGTCGCCAGCATCTGGGTCGCAGGCCGGGAGAACTCCTCATCTGAGGACCAGTGTCGGTCGGCGGTCTTGGCGTGCGTCGCGGCGTACCGCAACGAAGTCCGGTTCTTGGCTGAGCAGCCCCTGCTGATGCGCAGCTTCAACCGCCTCGATGTCGGCCGTCTCCACGAGACAGCAACTGAGAAGTCGCTCCGCGAGGAGATCGAACGCTCGGCCAAGCGGGCCCGCTCACGGACCAGTGATCGTGCGCTGCCGCGCTTTACGGCGGAGCGGGACGGACAGCGGCATATCGTCGAAGAGCCGCCGTTGATCACCCGGCTCAGTGCTCAGGACTATGAGGCGGTCGCGCAGTCGCTGGACGACTACTTGCAGACTCTCGCGTCCCATTGGCGGCGGGTTGTTGGCGGCTACACACTGATCGACGTTGCGCACAAGGTCGTCGGCGTCGGCAGCGTTGGCTTGCGCGCGTACGTGGCACTGCTCGAAGGCAGCAGCTCCGACGACGTGATCTTTTTGCAGCTGAAGCAGGCTCGGCGCTCTGTCCTCGCGCGCTACGTGCATGGCGAGTCTGCCTGGCACGCGCATCAGGGGCAGCGGGTCGTGGAGTACCAGCAGGCTCTGCAGACGGTCAGCGACCCGCTGCTGGGGTGGACCACGATCGGTGACTTGCAGTACTACGTGCGGCAGTTCCGCAATATGAAGGGCACCATCCCGCTGGATGCCATCGACGCGGCCGCGCTCATCGACTACGCCGGCATCGTGGGTCACCTACTGGCAAAGGGCCACGCTCGCACGAGCGGCGCCTCCATGATTGCCGCCTATGCCGGGATGAGCGACAAGTTGGATCAAGCGCTGGCGAAGTTTGCCCGAGCGTATGCCGACCAGACCGAGGCTGACCATGCGACGTTGCTGAAGGCAGTGCGAAAGGGAGCTCTCCCGGTAGTCGAGGGGGCGCTGCAAAAGACGGGCTCGGTTTATCGTCCCTAACTGTGTTCGATCCCAGGGAGAGATCAGCGCGAGCGACCGGGTCGCCAGAGCAGCCCCACGCCGATCACGGCAACAGCGACGATGCAGAGCCCACCGATCCCGACAATGGCGAGCCCTCGAGAGATGATCCGGTCCGCATTCGTGGATCTCTCCTCGCGATCAGAGGCTCCACCCAGCGGGGGTCTCGGAATGCCGAGAACTCCAGGCGCGGTACCGGCTGGCAAGTTGCCGCTGCACAACGTGGTGATGAGCCGGTTGACGGCTCGATCACCTTCTCCCTCGATGCCCTCGATCGCGAAGATCACCCAAGTGCTACCGAGTTCTGGGTCAAGGCCGCACGCATCGGCGTCATGGCGGGACGCCACAACCTGTTCCTGGTAGACCGTGCCCTTGTATACCCGGTCGACGGCGAACCGGATGTCGGTGCGGGCGGCGTCACCGCGGCCGACAATCTCCTTGCTGATCACGCTGCCTCGGAAGACAGCATCCGCTTCTCGCAGCGCGCGATTTGTCGAAATGCCGGCGCAGCTACAGGCGAATGCTGGTCTGGCATCGACAAGCGCAGCGCAGGTGCCCAGCAGCACCGAGGCCACCAGGATGAACAGGCGCAGCGTAAGCCTGGTCACGTGGCCAGTCTCGGCGGCGTTGCGGTGGAACACAAACGCTTGGTGCTTCCCAGCGAGCGGTTGGGGGAAAACCAATGCGGACCGGAGGCAGCCGGCCCGTAGGATCGAATGTCGCTCCCTTCCCGCGAAAGGACGAATAGCTCGTGATGCGCACCCACGACGCCGGCACTCTCCGTGCCGAGCATGCCGGAAGCACGGTAACCCTGGCTGGCTGGGTAGCTCGCCGCCGTGATCATGGTGGCGTCGCCTTTCTTGATCTTCGCGATGCATCTGGCCTGGTCCAGGTGGTGGTACGTGACGAGATGTTGGCGGCATCGGGTGCGCACGATCTGCGTAACGAGTACTGCATCCTGGTCACTGGTTCGGTCGAGTTGCGCCCTGAGGGCAATGCCAACCTGGAGCTACCCACGGGTGAGGTAGAGGTGGTCGCTGCCGCGCTCCAGGTGCTGAGCCCGTCGGCACCCTTGCCCTTCCAGATCGATGAGCGCGTCAATGTCGGTGAAGATACCAGACTCAAATACCGCTACCTTGACCTGCGCCGCCCAGGCCCAGCAGCGGCGATCCGGTTGCGCAGCGAGGTCAATCGGGTTGCTCGTACGTTGCTCGCCGAACGCGGCTTCGTTGAGATCGAAACGCCGACGTTGACTCGGTCCACTCCCGAGGGGGCGCGGGACTTCCTCGTTCCGGCGCGACTCAAGCCCGGCTGCTGGTACGCCCTGCCGCAGAGCCCGCAACTGTTCAAGCAGCTGCTCATGGTCGCCGGCTTGGAGCGCTACTTCCAGATCGCTCGCTGCTATCGCGACGAGGACTTCCGGGCAGATCGACAGCCAGAGTTCACTCAGCTCGACGTCGAGATGAGCTTCGTGGACCAAGACGACGTGATTGAACTTACCGAGGCGCTGATTGCGGCGATCTGGCGCTTGATCGGGGTCGAGGTAACAACCCCGCTGCCCAGGCTGACGTACGCCGAGGCCATGAATCGCTTGGGCACCGACAAGCCAGACCTGCGGTTGGGGCTAGAAATCGTCGAGTTGACCGAGTACTTCGCCCAGACCCCATTCCGGGTCTTTCAGGCGGAGTATGTCGGTGCGGTGGTGATGCCGGGTGGTGCGAGCCAGCCGCGTAAGCAGCTGGACGCATGGCAGGAATTCGCTCGGCAACGCGGGCATCGCGGGCTGGCGTACGTGTTGGTCGGCGAGGATGGCGAGCTTGGCGGCCCGGTTGCGAAGAACCTCTCGGAGTCGGAGCGTACGGGGCTTGCTGCCGAAATCGGTGCCGCACCAGGAGACTGCATATTCTTTGCTGCCGGTCCTCCTACCTTGGCGCAGTCGCTCCTCGGCGCCACCCGTTTGGAGATTGGCCGCCGCGTCGGGTTGATCGACGAGAACGCCTGGGCTTTTTGCTGGGTCGTTGATGCCCCACTCTTCGAGCCGGCAACTGTCGCGCTGGCGGCCGGCGATGTCACAGTCGGAGCTGGTGCCTGGACCGCGGTACACCATGCCTTTACGGCTCCGCAAAACCTGGAAACCTTCGATGTCGATCCCGGCTCTGCGCTGGCGTACGCCTACGACATCGTCTGCAACGGCAACGAGATCGGCGGAGGTTCCATCCGTATCCACCGCAGGGACATCCAAGAGCGGGTATTCGCCGTAATGGGCCTGCCGAAGGAGGAAGCGCACGAAAAGTTCGGCTTCCTGCTGGAGGCGTTCAATTACGGCCCGCCACCGCATGGCGGGATCGCGTTCGGCTGGGACCGGATCTGTGCTCTCTTGTCAGGAACCGAATCCATCCGTGACGTCATCGCCTTTCCGAAGACCGGCGGGGGCGTGGACCCGCTCACCGATGCTCCAGCTCCGATCACGCACGAGCAGCGCAAAGAGGCTGGAATCGACGTCCAACCGGACGTTTGAGGTCGGTTCCCGTTCCCCAAGTACTTATTGAACGTCAATTCGGACGCCCAAGAGTGAATTTCAGGCCACGTCTTAACCACTCAACTGAGAGAGGGCAGGCATAGCTGCTCCATGGTTGACTCTGTGCGAGCTGGGCAGCGGCGGCTCTTCGCCGTCGGCTCCGTCCCGTGGTCGAGGCCATAGCGCCAACCCGCGCCTGGCCCGGGGCCTATAAGGCGGCCCTCGAGCCATACGAGGCTGGGCGATACTTCAACTTCGTGGAGGAGAGCTTCGACATCACCCAAATATTCGCACCGGATGTCCTCGACCGCGTTCGCGAGATCAAGCAGCACTACGACCCTGAGAACCTTTTCAGTCCAACCACCCGGTCACCGGCTAGGAGTCCGCGACAGCCTGCAGCTCCCGTGTCATGTCCTCGACCAGCTCAGGGCGGCCATGGAACTGTGCTGGAGTGTTTTGAAACAGCACAATCCTCCATTGGCCGTCTTGCGCCTCGGCAACGACAGTTTGATGTGAGTTGGTCTCGGCGTTGATGGCGCTTTGGCCGCCCGGCGGGACCAATCCGGCGATGGCGCGCAAGATCACGGCTTGTTGTCCTAGCGCCCTCACCCACTGCACCTTGACGGCATAGCGACCGGTTTCGTGGTCGGCGAAGATGTTTGACATTTCGGTGCGGATTGCCTGCCTGCCCGAGCTCACACTGCCGTCGAATCCGATGATCACGCCATCTTCGGCGAACGGCGCCGCCATCGCCTCACCATCATGAGCGTTCCATCCAGCAATCAGCTGCTCGTACAGGGCTCTCACATCGTTCTCACTCATGATGCGCATCATGCCTGCTGCTTGATTGCGTCGTGCGCTGCGCTCGCTGTGTCCAATGGCTCGCTCCACTCGCTGCGATGATCGGCGGCGCGAACATCGGATCGCGCTTTCTGGCCGCCATCCGGTCTTGGGCGGGTGTCCGTAGGATCACTGGCGATGAGCGAGGATCTTTTCGGCGGTACCGTCGGCGGTCCGACGGCCGCATCTAGTGGCAGCCTGGGCGATGCCGACCGCGCCGGCCTGCCGCTTGCCGTACGGATGCGGCCTCGCACCCTCGAGGAAATGCTCGGTCAAGATCATTTGATGGCGCCGGGCTCGCCGCTACGCAGGCTGGCCGCGGGCGAGCCGATGTCGGTCTTCCTTTGGGGACCACCGGGAGTTGGCAAGACCACCATTGCTGCGGTGGTTTCTCAGCAGACCGATTCCAGGTTTGTCGAGCTCTCCGCCGTCACCGCCGGTGTGAAGGAGGTCCGGGCGGTTCTCGACCAGGCCCGACGCGACTTGCGTACGGCGCGACAGACCGTGCTGTTCATCGACGAGGTGCATCGCTTCTCGAAGACTCAGCAAGACGTTTTGCTCCCAGCGGTGGAGAACCGGTTGGTCACCCTGATAGCGGCCACCACGGAGAATCCGAGCTTTTCGGTCATCTCGCCACTGCTCTCCCGCTCGTTGCTGCTGACCCTCAAGCCGCTCACCGATGAGGACATCTCGACCTTGCTCGATCGCGCGCTGAGCGAGGACCGTGGACTTGCCGACACCTACCAGCTGGACTCTGAGGCTCGCGACATGATCATCCGGCTTGCTGGCTCTGATGCCCGGCGCGCCCTGACCTTTCTGGAAGAGGCGGCCGCCGGGGCAGCTGCCATTCAGCAGACCTTGATCACCACTGATCTTGTTGAGCGTGCAGTGGACAAGGCCGCGGTGCGGTACGACCGTGCCGGTGATCAGCACTACGACGTCATCAGCGCGTTCATCAAGTCGATTCGAGGGTCTGACGTTCAGGCAGCGTTGCACTATCTCGCGCGGATGATCGCCGCCGGGGAGGACCCACGTTTCATTGCCCGACGGTTGGTGATCTTGGCTTCCGAAGACATTGGCTTAGCCGATCCGACGGCGCTGCAGACAGCCGTTGCCGCCGCCCAGGCTGTGGAGTTCATCGGCATGCCGGAGGGCCGGATCAACCTGGCTCAAGCGGTCATCGCGCTCGCTCTGGCGCCGAAGTCGAATGCGGTGATCAAGGCCGTCGATGCGGCGCTCGAAGACGTCAACGCCGGCCGGATCGGTCTGGTGCCACGCCATCTCCGGGATGCGCACTATCCGGGCGCCAAGCGGCTGGGGCACGGCCAGGAGTACGCATACGCCCATGACGAGCCGCACGGTATCGCTGCTCAGCAGTACCTGCCTGACGAACTGGCTGATGCCCGGTACTACATTCCCAGCGAG
>DATDKX010000266.1:0-14814 GCA_036519615.1 Propionibacteriaceae bacterium | reverse complement strand
ACACCGCAACAACCGCAGGCAGGGCGAAAGTGTCAAGCACCTACCGGAACGACTGTCGCCCAGGAACCGGAACTGCGTCTTGAAACTGTCAAGCAGCTACCGGAACCCAATGGTCAAGCATGAACCGGAACCGCACAACGCGACTCGGGTGCACCTCGGGGACACGCTCAGGCGATAGTGAGCACTCCTCCGCCGGGCGGGCGTGCATAGGGGGTCTGGCTAGGGGTGATGGTCAGAGCCGCCTTGGGGAATCGAACCCCAGACCTACGCATTACGAGCGGGTCCACTGCGCGATGGGGGCGGAGGGTTGGCGGCGTTTACCGCATGTGAATGCGGACGTCTTCGTCCGTCACATCGGAAAGCCGCAGCACGACAGTGTCCAACTCGTCCGCGGTCATCTGCTGCTTCACACCCGAACTGCGGGGATGCTCTCTGATGAATCGGGCGGATCCGTTACCCCGGACTTCGTGCCCCCCGACTGAATGCACAAGATCGTCGCGGAACTCGAAGAGTGAGTCCCCTCCTGGAGCCACGTTGCAACCTGCCGCTGCAGAGGCTCGAACAACGGATCTGAGAAGGCAGACATCAGGGACTGGGTGACGCGTCGGTCGCGATCACCGTCGCGCCGGCAGGCACCGCCAGCTGCAGCCCCTGCTGACCCACGCCCCGGGTGGCGCCGACGACCAGCACCTCGCGCCCGCGGTGACGCCCGCAGCGTCGAACGCATCGACTGCCGCAGTCCCGCACACAAGGGAGATCTCTGAGGCCAACAGCAGTCCCGTCATTCCGGCCGAGATCCGATGGCGCCGGTGGCGCCGAAGCAGGGCGTCCTTCATCACCGCGGTAGTCGACGGTGTGCGCCGCACCCAGCTGGCCCTCGGTCACCTCCGGAGCCCGATCGAACCCCTTTAAGCGGCCGCCGTCGGTGTCCGGCTGAGACGAGCTGAAGGACCGCCGTCACGGCAAGGCGTGTAAGCGATCACTCGTGCGAGCCATGGGCCACATTCTGCCCGGCGACGTGGGCCGATGTTTCGAGTGCGACCAGAAGCGGCCGATCGCAATCGCCCGACCACAAGTTGGTTCGCAGCCGCGCGCATGGGCGGCGCAAAAGTGGGGTTGGTACCGGTAAAGGTGGCCGGCTACCTATGGCTGTTTTGGGTTAGAAAGGAGTGGCTGATGGCCAAGTTGACTCGTCGAGCCGCGGCACTGCTAGGGAGTTCGCTGATTTTCGCTGTCTTGACCGCCTGTGGGAGCGGCCCGGATCCGGAGCTGGCGAAAAGCACTGCCTCCGCCTCCGCTGCAACAACACGGGCGGTTGCCGCAGCGACCAATTCGCTTCTCCCGGAGGGCACATACCGAACGCCGGAGTTGACCCGCGAACAGCTGATCGCCACGGCAGTGAAGCGTGGCTTCACCCGGGCGCAAGCCGAGCAAGCATTGGCGCGGGACCGCATTAGCCAGACCGCGACCTTTACCCTCACGCTCCAGCGCGGGCAGTGGACCCAGTCCTTCAACTATGACGGCAGTCGTGAGGGGGTCGGTTTCGTGGCAACGTACAAGGTAATCGACCACAGCACAGTCGTCGTTACCGAACCGGGGGGCGACGAGACTGTCTTCGAGTACGCGCTGGAGGGAGATGCCATCCGGATCAGTTTCAAGAACGCCGATCCACAGCGAATGTGCCAGGGCGACACCAAGTGCCCGCTGGGCTTCATTGTCTGGGAGAGTGCGCCGTTCAGCCGGGTCTAGTGGGCGGATGGCGCCCGCGCTCGGGCGGCCTAACTACCGGAGCGGTCGGATGGCATCGCCCTCACGTTTGCTGGACACGAACGCCCGTACATGCACGCCCGTCGACGCAGCTGCCGACCGACGGGACTGTTGGCCCACCCGCCGGATCGACCTCAAGCGCCGGCGGATTGAGGTTGTCGAGGCGATCACCGAAGTCCATGGCCGCGTGGTCGTCGGCACGACCAAGACCCATCAGCGACGCACCGTGCCGATCCCACGCTTCCTCGCCGACGAGCTGGCAGTGGAGTTGGCCACGAAGGCGCCCGGCGATCTGGTGTTCACAGCCCCCGAAGGCGGCGTGCTGGCGGAACACCAATTTCCGACCACGGTTCTTCGACCGTGCCGCCGAGAAAGCCGGCCTGCCTGGACTGACGCCGCATGAACTGCGGCACACTGCAGCCAGCTTGGCTATAGCCGCCGGCGCCAACGTCAAGGCGGCGCAGCTGATGCTCGGGCACGCCTCCGCCGCCATGACCCTCGATATCTATGCGGGCCTCTTCGCCGATGACCTTGATGCCGTTGCGGACCGGCTCGACCGGGCGTTCGTGAAATTGAATGCGGACCAGATGCGGACCAAACGGCGCCCGAGCCGGTCAGACCAGACCGAGCTGCCCTTCGAGAATCCCCCCGAACAGGGCGCTGGTTAGGCCAAACGATCACTACCTGGTCCGTAGGTCTGCTACGTCTGATTTCCGGGACGGGTGCCTGGACCTACGGCCGAGGACACCCGCGTACCGCAAGCCGAGCGGCGTGCGAGAGACGATCTCGGCTCGCGTTGCGGCGCTCGTGGTGGTGGTGGTGGTGCAATGTGAGCCGTGAGCGGCGCTGCGCGGACACCGGAGGAGTTCTTCGACGGATATCCTGACGGCCTTGCGATCTATCGACGGGTGACCGAGATGATCGACGGACTCGGCGAGGCCGAGGTCCGGGTGTCGAAGAGCCAGATTGCCTTTCGAGCGCGGCGTGGGTTCGCGCACGTGTGGCGGCCCGGCCGGTATGTCGACAACGACGTTCTCGTCGTGCTGTCGATCCCGTTACCCGCCGAGCACAAATCCAAGCGCTTTAAGTCGGTGGTGCATCCATCGCCGAAGGTCTGGATGCATCACCTCGAAATCAGGGATCCCGACCAAGTCGACGACGAGGTCGCGAGGTGGCTGCGCGACGCCTACGACGCCGCATCCTGATCACCCGCCTTATCCCGCTTCGCGCCCGCGGAGCTTGCTCACATGACGGTTGTTACGCGGCAACGAGGACGGTGGTCAGTGGCCGCGGTCGGGATCACGCCCTTCGGCCGGCTCATCGTCCGACTCGGGCCGGTGCCAGGGCAGCGAGCTGCCGGCGGGTTCGTCCTCGATCGCCTGCACGGGCGTTTCCGTGGGTTGCGCCGGCTCGTGAGCCAGGGCCCAGCGCAGGTAGCTCTCCTCGGCGACCGGCAGCGTTGCAAAGAGCATCTCTTTGCCGATGACGTCGATGACCCCGGCGCGCTCCAGCGGCTGGTATACGTCGTTCTTAACGCGAGCCAAGCCCAGGTGGATGCCGCGATCGGCGAGCTCTCGGGCCAGCTCTCGCAGGCCATCGGTCGCGGTTATGTCGAGCTCGACATTGGCCTCGACATTGAGCACGAACCACCGCACCGGCGAGTCCGGGTAGGCCTCGTTCTCTATGGCTATCAGCTTGCCGACCCGCTCGCGCAGGTCGTCGATGTTGGCGAAGAACAGCGGAGCGTCATAGCGATAGAACATGCACCCCGGGATCGTCCGCGCATCAGGGTAGTCGGCCACATCGTGCATGCCGTCGACGCCCGGCACCCGCCCGAGGACGCCCTCGTGCGGGCGCACCAGACGGTACAGCATCTCCAACAGGCTGAGCGCGATAGCCAATACGACCCCTTGCAGGATGCCGATGACGACCGTCCCGACCAGGGTGATCACGCCCAGCATGAACTCGCGCCGGCGAAACCGCCACAGCCGCCGGAACTCCGGGATAGACACGAGCTTGCCCGCCGCGTAGAAGACCACCGCGCCGAGGGCCGCCCACGGCAGCGGTGCCATCAGCGGACCGGCAAAGAACAAGACGGCGACGATGCACAACCCGGTGACGAGCGAATAGAGCTGGCTGCGCGCGCCACCGGCGATCGCCAGGGCCGTACGCGACCCGGACGCGGAGACCGGATAGCCGCTGAAAACGCCGACCAACGCGTGCACACCCGCCATCGCGGCAAGTTCGGCCTGCGGGTCGGGCCGGAGGTCAGCCGCGGTCTCACCCTCGGCGGGGGCGAGCGGGAATCCCCGGGCAATGAGCATGATGTCGCTGTAGCCGACGATCGTGATGCCCAGGCCAGCGAGCAGGAGCATCTTGACATCCTCGAACGTCACCTCGGGCAGGTGCGGCATGGGCAGCCCCGAAGGAACCTGGCCCACCACCGCCACCCCGTGTGACTCTAGGTCGAACACGACCGATGCGACGGTGGCCAGCACCACCGCGATGAGCGGCCCGGGCAGCGACGGGCCCAGCCAGCGCAGCAGCAAGATGACTGCCAGCGTGCTCGCGGCGACCGCGAGCGTCAGCAAGTCGGTGTCGGTCGCGACGCCGAGAAAACCACGCACTTCCTCGACGATCGTGCCGCCCTCGAAGGAGGTCCCGGTCACCCTGCCGAGCTGGCCGACGACCATCAGTACGGCGCCGCCGGCCAGGTAGCCGACGAGCAGCGGGGTGGACAAGAGTTGGGCGATCATACCCGCCCGCAGCAGCCGAGCCAACAAGGCCCACCCGGCGACGATGAGCGCGAGGGTAGCGCTCAAGGCGACGGCGCGGTCAGGGTTCTGCTCGGCCAGCGGAGCAATCGCCACGCCGGTCATCAGGGCGATCGTGGACTCGGGCCCGGAGGACAGGATGCGCGAGCTCCCCAGCACGACATAGGCGACGATCGCCGCAAGCGCCGCCCACAGGCTCGCCACCGGAGGCACGTTGACAATCGCCGAATAGGCCATCACCTGCGGGATGAGATATGCCGCCACAGCGACCCCCGCAATGCCGTCCGCGCGGAGCCACCGCCGCGAGTACCTCTTAGTGAGGTAGTTCAGACCGGGCGTGAGACTGCGCAGCACCCAGAGGACTCCGTGCTCGGGCTTCTTCTCGAGCTCGTAGTGGAGGGCAGGGCGAGGGCGCAGGTGCGCTGGGATGGGGACGCGCTCGTCGGATGCCAGCTTCTTGTCGGTGGGCCGCTTCTTCGCCACCACGCGTCCTTGAGTGTTGCCACACAACTGGTGTCCCCAGCGTTTTCTGCACCAAGGGGTCCAACTCGGGACTCTACCAATCTGTTCGGTCGCCGGGTCCCGCCTGGGACTAACACGGCCCGCGCGAACTGTGCTCGCCCAAAAGTGACCACGAGGCTGGCCGACCAGACCCTGCTCGACCGGCTCCAGCAGCTGAGCTCCTCGACACCACGCTCAGTACCGCTGCCCGTCACCGGCTACGAGCATCATCTCCACGGCCACGGCTCCCACATCCCTGTCGCGCGTGGTCGGCTGCGCTACCCATGCCACGCGACTGGGAGGGACCAGGCGGCCACCGCCGGCAGTCCAGTGCGCTACGCGCCAGCGAGGTGCGGGCCGTCGAGTGCGAGCCGGCTGGTTCGTGCTGCACCATGACAGCGCATCCGCCACGAACGGCCGACTCGACGAATCATCGACCTCGTCGACGAGATAGTTCACTGATCGATCCGGTCGGCGGTTTCGAGATAGCGGTCGGCAGTTGCGCCGTGCTCCAGCATCCATTCGGGATCCTTCTGCGGTCGCCCGGTAGACGACCCCCGGGTTCTTGCGGTGATCGCAAGAGGATCCGTCTATTTGGACAGCTGCAGGAACTCCACGCGGTTCCGAAGGGTCGTGGGCGTAGATCCGTGGCAAACCTGAAGGTCGGCGCCCGAGGCAACGACCTGCTTGGGCGGCGGCGAGGCGACCGATGAGCGCATCGAGGTCGTTGACGAGAACGCCAGGGTGGGCGTTGCGGGTGGCCCTGAGGTCGTCTCATGCGCCGAGACGCAACTCGAGGTCAACGGGAACCATGCACCGTCGCGCGGCGAGCGACGGAGGCTTGCTGATCTGGATCATGCCCAGCACGCCGGCGTAGAACGCTCACGCGGCGGATTCCTCGCCGCGCGGCATCGCCAACTGTGCGTGGTGCAAGCGCTGGAGCACATCGACATTCTGGCGCTGTCGACGCCGTGCGCCGCTCCGTCCCGCAACCGAGGTGATGAATGAGATGCGCGGGTGTGGATAAACCGGCCATGTGGTGGACGTGGATCTCGCGCTCGCGGCCGAGTTAGCCCGAATGGCGGCCGAGGATCAGCGCATCCGGACGCCTCCTTCCGATCCCACCGAATTCGTGCGGTTAATGGCGGTGGCCGAAGGTATGGAGGCCGCCCGCATCGACGTCGCAAATACCGACCGGCTGCGAGCGATCATCGCCGAACATGGCTGGCCGGGAAGAGCGCTCGTCGGCGATGACGGTGCAGAGGCGGCATGGCTGATCGCGCAGCACGCCGACCACCAGCTCGACTTTCAGCGCGAGGCGCTCGCGTTGCTCGAACGAGCCGTCCACGACGGCGACGCGCCCGCGTCGCATCTCGCCTACCTCACCGACCGCATACGCATGAACGAAGGACGACCACAGCTCTTCGGCACCCAAGTCGCCGACATCACCAATGGCGTTGCCTCGCCGTGGCCGATCGAAGACGAGGAACACGTGGACCAGCGACGCGCGAACGTGGGCCTTGAGTCGCTCACGAACTACCTCAACAACTTCACAAGCGCCTCACCGTAAGCCGAACGTTCAGCGGAAATCGTCGTGATCACACCTGCTGAACCTCTTCAGCGCCGGGCTTCTATGAGGAGCGTCATTAATACTGAAGATGTCGGGCGCTCCTGTCGATACTTGACGTAGCAGAGCCGCAGCCCAGCGGCCCAGGAAGTTCGAAATAGTTGGTGTATAGGGACGGAAGCCACCACAGCTTTTATAGGTACGTCCACGGCCGTCCGACCCGCGGTCCTCTCCAAGGTAATGATCAATTGATCGCAGCCGCCTCGATGGCCCGATTCCCACGCGGCCTTCCATCAGCGCCTTCCTACGTGGCCCAGGCGATTGCACTCAGAGCCCTGCCGCGTTTACCGGCATCACGCGATCATCGGCACCCTTCGAGCAGGTATCTGTAATGTCGCTGGTGATCGAAAGGGCGGAGTGGCCGAGCCTTGCGCGCTTGTCTTCGCTCCGCCCATACCGCGCCGCTACTGAAGGTCAGACTTAGGCAAGCGAGTAAATCCGGCGTGGAGGTCATGCACGCGCACTGTCCCGCTGCCGAGCATCTCCGCCTTCTGCCGTAGTCCTGCTACCAGCCCGGCATCAGGTCGGCCGTACACATCGATGGAGAGCAACCTGATGAACTCGCCGATCGGCGGGAACTTCGGCCCTGCCACCTTCATATGAAAACTCAACCGACGCAGAGTCCGGATTGATGTGCAGGACGCTCATACGGGTCCCGTCGTCATTGAAGTACACGTTGTAGGCCAACAACTGCGGCTCGTTCGCCTGCACGAACCGAGCCAAGTCATTCATGGCGGCCTTGAGCTCCTCTAGCCGTCCCGGCCGAACCTCCGATGTATCGACATACACGATGGGCTGCGACATGTGTCCTCCCACGATCTCTGTCCTCATCCAAACCCTGCCACTGGGACACGCGGCCGGACCAGCGGCGCAGCCAACTGAGACGGGTCATCACGCACCGTGAGCGGCGTCCGAAGTTGATGTCGCGGGACCCAAACCACGCTCGGTACGAAGCTGCACTCCCGGGTCGGAGCGCCGGCCGATAGCCGCTCTTGCGAGTGTCATTCACTGACGCTCCAGCGGGCACTCATGCGACGATCAGTGGACAGGAAGAAACGTTGCCTGACCCAGATTCCCTGAGGGAGAAACTCCCACGAAGATCATCAATATCTTCTTGCGGCGGGTGTGGACCGGGCAATTCCGCTCCAAACCGTGTTCCCATGTGCATCTCGCTCGAGCTGACATCGGTCCCGCATCAGAAGTGTGCGTAGAGTGCGTGGCACTTGGAGACTCATGGCCAGCGCTTCGGATGTGCCTGCTGTGTGGTTACGTCGGTTGCTGCGACAAGTCAAAGAACAAGCACGCCCGAGAGCATTTCCGCCAAACTGGCCATCCCTTGACCCGGCCCTACAAGGAGCGGGATATGGACTGGGTGTGGTGTTACGTGGACGAGGCGCTTCTCGACCCGATATGACCCACATCTTTGTTGCGAGGCTTACTTCGGATCGCCGCGAACTGGTGTACTGGCGAGGTGGCAGGCTCGATCCAAGTCATGGGCATTACCGAACTTCGAGCCCACCCCGGGAGGATTCTGATCGTATTCGGAACCCCGATCGCGTTCGCTATCACAGGGTTCCTCCATCTCGTCGCTGACGGGGACGTTCCCGACATCTACAGCGGGCTGAAGGGCCATGCGGGCCTATGGATTGCCATCCACGTTGTGCAGCTGCTGCCTGGGCAGTCGCCGTCATCGCCGCTGCAGTTGCGCTGAGCCAGGCCGGAGCTCGGCGCACTGCAACGATTCCATTGGGTCTGGCCGGAGTCATCGGAGCAATCGATCATGCCGCACCTTTTGGCCCAGTCGCGATGCTGCTATTTATCACCGCCGCCTTCGTGCTCAGTCGAGCGCGCACGGTCCGGCCTACGTCTGACCTGACAGACCGCACCTGATCTCCCATTGGCGTGATCGATATTGCACTGATGCGATTCATGCGATGGCGATGCTACTTCGATCATGGATCGTCTTGCGGAACTACCGGCTCTGGGACATGAAACAGAAGCGCCACTCGCGTTGAATCGCTGTACTGGGCGCCATGATCACTCCTAAATCAATCTAGGAACCGGCGAAGATCTGCCCGGTCAGCACGTAGTCCCGCCTGCCGATACGCCGTGTCCGCCGCCGCTCGGGCACCGGCCCTCCTCCCAGGCCTTCACGACGGGCGGTCTGTACCTCATCTACGCCCCGTCCGAATCGACTCCTGTGGGTACTTACGAGGACGCGAAAGCGCACCTGGCCCAGACTGGTAGCGAGTTTCGCTCCTTCGCCTTCAGCCGGTACCCGCATGTTTGCGCTGGCGCGAGGATCAGTAGACGTTCGGCGCCCGCGACTTGCGGACCGAGCAGGCCAACCCCGGATGAGGGAGAGCATCTCACCGCGCATCTCATCGGGGCTCACCGAGCGGTCGATGAGCGCCGAAAAGAGGGTGTGCTGCAAGCTGCGGCCGAGGCTGCGGATCTCATCGTCGAGCACCCGGGGAGCACCTGCCGAAGGGGCGTGGCACATGAATTAAGACGGCCGTCGATCGCAGCCTCCATGTGATGCCAGGCATCCGCGGCACCGAGTTCAGCGCGGCCTGAAACGCCGGGCGGATGAAGAAGCACTGCCGCGCCATGTAATCGACGTCAGCCACTAGGTAGCGCAGCGGATCGGTGCGCTTCACATCGCCGTACTGAGCGCTGAACTCGGCACAGACTCGATCCAGTGCCTCGGGCTTGAGCCCGTGAAGGACAATGTCCCGACAGCATCTGCCCACAGATCGCCGGCAACCACACATTGTCGGCCGACTACCAGGGTGCTCGGCTTCTTCGAACGGCTCGCTGAGCGCTCCGAAAGAACCGCGCGAGTCAACCTCCGCGAAGCCCTCACCGACGACTGCTTCGCGGTAGCGCTAGTCGAACTGGCCGGCAACGTCGGGGACGAGGCGCTCGACGGTGAACGGGCAGTGCTGGTGCTGCGCATCCAAGGACGGCAAGTTCGTCGAGCTCTGGAGCCACCACTACGACCAGCAGCAAATGAATCGCGTCTGGTCCTAGAGGGCCGGCGGGTAATCCCACACTCGAGACGCACTAGGCCGTGTTATGAGCCGCGCTCCAGGCCAAGAGTGGCCAGCAGGTCCTCGTGGAGTTCCATCCAAACCGTATGGCAGGACTCGATCTTGGGTTGGGCCACCCAGGCTCGTTCGCCGCGATCCACCCTGTCGAGGGCTGCTGAATACCGCTCGGTGTATCCGGCGAAGCGCTCCAACGCAGCTGCGAGCTGCTCGCCAACAGGCTGGAGCCGACCCTGGAGACCGTGCAGTTCATCGACAACGCGTTCGTCCCAGGACCAGTCGGTGTGATCATTTGCTGCCAGCTGATCCCCTCCCCTCGGCCTGATCTGCCAGTTAGTGATCGCAACCAGGAAACGTGAGTTGAGTGTGACGAACGCCTCATGTGCGGCGACGACCTTTGAGCGTGCGCCGGTCTGATCCAACTCGGCCGAAAGACGTCGCTCGTTCTCGGCCAGCCCCGACGCAGTCAGTGACCATCCGTCGACATCGGCAAAATGCACACGAGTGACCCATCCGAAGGCTTGATAGTCGAGCAGCAACTCATCTGCGAGTTCACGATCGAGAGCAAACCGCTGGGCGACGGCCGCAGCGTCCGCCATCCCCTTCACCCGCAGCCCGTGCAGTGCAAGCAGCTCGGCCGAGGACGTGTGAGCCACGCCGGAACCTTACTTGCCCAACCCCCGTCAGCGTGTCGGAGTGAGTCGTACTATTCGCTCAACGGACCGTTCGAAGCTCGCCATCAATCGCCGCCGCACAATCTCTGAGCTTGGGTAGGAAAGACCTCTGAAGCGTCGTGAGCGGCACCCTCGTCGCATGAGCACTGGTGTTCACGGCGGCCACGACCCGACCAGCGGCATCGTGTACGGGGACCGCTATGGATCGCACGCCGTGCTCCAATTCCTGGTCGACCAAGCACCATCCGCGGGTCCGGGTCCTCTCCAGTTCCGCACGCAGCCGGTTCCGATCCATGATGGTGCGCTCGGTCAACGGCGTCAGCGTTGCCGCATCGAGGTAGGCATCCAGCTGGTCGTCGGAAAGGGCGGCAAGCAGTACGCGACCCATCGACGTCGCGTAGGCGGGCAGCCGCGTTCCGACTGACAAGGAAATAGTCATGATGCGTTTGGTCGCTGCGCGGGCCACGTACACGATGTCGAAGCCATCCAGCACCGATGCTGAGCACGACTCGTGCACGTCGTTGGCGAGGTCGGTGAGATGGCTCTGTGCCACGTCGGCGACGGACAGCGACGAAAGGTACGCGTAGCCAAGACTCAACACGCGCGGAGTCAGGTAGAACTGTCGATCATTGTTGCCGACATAGCCCAGCGTGTGCAGCGTAATAAGCGAACGTCGAGCGGCAGCCCGGGATAGACCAGTCTGGCGTGCCACCTCGGACAAGGTGAGCCGCGGCCGTTCGGCCGAGAAACAGCGGATCACTGCCAGCCCTCGCTCGAGTGAATGTACATGGCCGGCCGGAGGCCGGGCGGACTCGACCACGATGATCAGCGCTCCTCAGCGGGTGTACATGTTCGGCGAGGGATCCTCATTGACACTGTTCGGTTCCGGCGAGACGCTTTGAAAGTCCATATGCGCACGATTGTTCGCTATGCGAACATGTTGCGGCAAGCAGTTGGGACGCGGGAAACGCTCACATCACCAAAGGAGGACGGTTGGCCATGGGTTGGAATGCGATGACCTACGACGGCAAGGACACGGTTCTTCGCGTCGTGCGCGATCAGGCCGAAGGCTTTTTCACATTGGCAGAGGTACCGGAGACGTGGAAGGCCAAGACGGCGTGCCCCGAGTGGGAGGTGCGCGACATCGTTGGCCACATCGCCGACACCACGGAGACGTACTTCCCGGCGTTCGACGCCGCCCGTAGCCAAGCTGAAGTTGAGCCCGCCTACGGGTTAGTTGGCATGGCGAAGCGCGCCGAAGAACAGGGCAAGTCGTTCCGAGATTCTCCACAGAAGGAGATGGTCGACAGACTGCGCACTGACTTCGACAAGATGATGGACATTTTCGAGGGGCTGACACCGGAGGACTGGACGGGACTGATGGTGCCGCACTTCTACATGGGCCCGGTGCCGGCGTTCTTCTATCCGGCATTCCAGTTGATGGATTACGGGGTCCACTCCTGGGACATCCGGGAGGGCACAGGACGTGAGCACGGCCTGCACAGCGATGTGGCCGACCTGCTCACGCCGTTCATGTTCGGGATTTGGGCCGGGACGATGCGTACCGCAGAGAGCGTCGAGCCGTTCACTATCGGCGTGCGCATCCTCAGCGGACCGAACGCTGGTGATAACCGCATCAGCGTCTCGCAAGAAGGCATGACATACGAACCGGGCAACGTCGGCGACGTCCCGGCAGTGATCGAGTTCGATCCTGGCAGCTTCGTCCTCACTGCGTTCGGACGCTTCAACGGTGGAACGGTCCGCGGCGACAAGAAGCTCGCCGACCGGTTCCTCGGCATGTTCTTCCGCATCTAGACCACGTGAGCAACATCATGACTGACATCGACCTGGCCGCTATCGAAGAACAGAGGGGACGAATACGCACCACCCACTTGCGAGCGGCCGACCAAAGGTCACCGTCCTCTGCTCGCGGCGTGCACCACGTCGCGGTGCTCTGTGCCGACGTAGAACGCACGATCCGCTTCTATCAGGACGTGCTCGAGTTCCCGCTCACGGAGATCTTTGAGAATCGCGACTACAAGGGTTCCAGCCATTTCTTCTTCGATATCGGCAACGGCAACCTGCTGGCGTTCTTCGACTTCCCAGGCCTAGACCTGGGTCCGTACGCAGAGGTTCTCGGTGGTCTGCACCATATGGCGATCTCCGTTGAGCCAGACAGATGGGAACACTTGAAAGGCAAGCTTGACGCTGCTGGGGTGCCGTACCAGATGGAGAGCGGAACTTCGATCTATTTCCGTGATCCAGATGGAGCGCGTATGGAGCTCATCTCCGACCCGCTTGGCGAGATGTACGGCTCCAAGGTGCTATGAAGGCACGGTGCACCAAGATCGTGCGCGTTCGATCCCCCGAAGACAACGGTGAAACGCGCACGATCTTTGAATAACAGGTGATCATGACAGCCGCCTACCTGTATGACGCGGTACGGACGCCGTTCGGCCGGTTCAACGGCGCCCTGGCCGGAGTCCGTCCCGACGACTTGGCCTCGTACGTGATCACTGCCCTGCTCGAACGCAACCCGCTCCTGGAGGGAGCCGCGGTCGACGAGGTGATCTTCGGCAATGCGAACGGTGCCGGAGAGGACAACCGGAACCTCAGTCGAATGGCCGGCCTGCTAGCCGGGCTGCCAGTCACTGTGCCGGCGACCACGGTCAACCGGCTCTGCGGCTCGAGCCTGGACGCGGCGATGATCGGTTCGCGGAGCATCGAGACCAGCGACGCCGAGATCGTCATTGCCGGCGGCGCGGAGTCGATGACCCGATCGCCCTGGGTGTTGATGAAACCGGACCGGCCCTTTCCTCCCGGCGACATCAATGCCGTCTCGACCGCACTCGGCTGGCGGCTGGTGAACAAGCGTATGCCGCCGGAATGGACCGTCTCGCTCGGTGAGTCCAACGAACAGCTACAGGAGAAGTTTGACATCTCCCGCGAGCGGCAGGACGCGTTCGCCTACCGCTCACACCGGCTGGCCCGCCTAGCTTGGGCCGACGGCTTCTACGACGACCTGGGCGTACCTCTCCCCCGTGTGGTCGGAAAGCCCAAGCGTTTCCTGACCCACGACCAGGTGCAGGCCCTGGCGGAGGCCGGTGGCCCGTACGGGACGCTGATCAAGGTCCTGGCGTACGCCGGTCTGCGGTGGGGCGAGCTGGTGGCCCTGACCACTCGCCGGGTCGACCTGAAGCGCCGACGGATTGAGGTTGTCGCGGCGATCACCGAAGTCCATGGCCGGGTGATCGTTGGTCGACCAAGACCCACCAGCGACGCTCAGTGCCGATCCCGCGCTTCCTTGCCGACGAACTGGCGGCCGAACTGGCCGGAAAGGCGCCTGGTGACCTGGTCTTCACCGCCCCCGAAGGCGGAGTGCTGCGGAACACCAACTTTCGACCGCGGTTCTTCGACCCTGCCGCCGAGAAGGCGGGACTACCTGGACTAACCCCCCACGAACTGCGTCACACCGCGGCCAGCCTCGCCGTGGCGGCAGGCGCCAACGTCAAGACGGTGCAGCAGATGCTCGGGCACGCCTCGGCGGCCATGACCCTCGACGTCTACGCTGGTCTCTTCGCGGACGATCTCGACCGGGTGGCGGACCAGCTCGACCGAGCCCACACGAAACTGAATGCGGACCAAATGCGGACCGCAAGGCGCCCAATCCAGTCCAACCAGGGCGTGCTGCCCTTCGAGAATTCGCCCGAACAAGCCGCTGGTTAGGACAAACGACTAGGAGCCGCCTTGGGGAATCGAACCCCAGACCTACGCATTACGAGATCCATCCCGCAGTTAACGACTGTGGTTGATGGTTGTGGAATTCCCTTGCAGATAAGGCAAATCCCAGCTTTGGGATTGATGGCTGTTGTTGACCGGATACGGCCCTGCTGTGTCACCAGTGTGTCAAAGGGGGTGATCGATGAACCAACTCTAAGCAAGATCAACTAACAGAAGTGCCCGCCAGGTGCTGGAACACCCGACGGGCCAGGAGATCCAACCCACAACTACGGAAGGAATCCAGATCTCCCATGAGTAACGTAACCCCGCTGTCCGCCGGCAGCCTTAACGGCCAAACGCTCACCATCGAATTGGTTGAGACTGGCAACGATCTACCGAATGCGGTAGTTGTCAAGTGGCCTCAGAAACCGACGATCAGCAGCCCCGCCGCCTTCGACAAGCTGGTTGCCGACACGATGCGGGTCTTGTCCAACGCCGTCGTCGAATTGGCCGCCCTTCGTGTGTGGAAGCGGCTATGAGTTGGCCAGGGTGGCGTGACCTTCAACGCTGATACCCTCCACTGGTGCAAGTGCTACTTGTGACTTTCATCTTTCTCTGCCTCCTCACAGCTGTGCTGGCAGCAATCTTCAACTACCTGGGACGCCCAAGAGAAGACCCGAAAGATCCCGGCACCTTTCTGC
>DATDKX010000265.1:0-3395 GCA_036519615.1 Propionibacteriaceae bacterium | reverse complement strand
GGTGGGACCGAAGATCTTCTCGCAGAACAGGCCATCACGCTCGGGCTTGAGCGTGCGGTAGTTAATCGTCTCCGGCTTCTTCACCTCACCATGCGACCACTTGCGAATCTCGTCGGCAGTGGCCAGGCCGATGCGGATCTCGTCGAAGAAGTTCACGTCGAGCATTCTTTGCTTATCTCTCTTCTCTCAACTAACGCGATATCTCAAGTTGTCAATGAACTGAACCTTCACTCCGCCGACCTGTCAGCGTCTCAGAGGGCTATAGCACGCTGGGACGCTGACAAGTTGGCAACAGAGTGAGGCACTTAGACTTCTTCGACTCCGCCGAGGGAGTCACCGGGGCGACGAGATAGGTCGATGCCGAAGTCCTCAGACGACCGATAATCGTCCTCAGAATCTCGCAGCTCCACCTCGGTACCGTCGCTGGATAGCACCTCGACGTTGAGGCACAGCGACTTCATCTCCTTGACCAGCACCTTGAACGATTCTGGGATGCCAGGCTCAGGGATGTTCTCGCCTTTGACGATGGCCTCATAGACCTTCACGCGGCCCGGAACATCGTCGGACTTGATCGTCAACAGCTCCTGCAGCGCCCATGCCGCGCCGTACGCCTCCAGGGCCCAGACCTCCATCTCGCCGAACCGCTGTCCGCCGAATTGGGCCTTACCACCCAGCGGCTGCTGAGTGATCATCGAGTACGGACCGGTGGAGCGCGCGTGGATCTTGTCGTCCACCAGGTGATGCAGCTTCAGCATGTAGATGTAGCCAACACCGACCGGCTCCGGGAACGGCTCACCCGAACGACCGTCGAAGAGATTGGCCTTGCCGTCGGCATTCACTAGGCGCTGGCCGTCGCGACTTGGCAAGGTCTGCCCCAGTAGACCGGTGATCTCCTCCTCAGTGGCGCCGTCGAAGACCGGAGTCGCCAGGTGCGCCGGCCCCTGCACATTACCGAGGCCAACGCTCCGCAGCCGATCCGACCAGACAGTCTTGACACCGTCGATGTCCCAACCCTGTTTGGCGACCCAACCAAGGTGGGTCTCCAGGACCTGGCCGACATTCATCCGGCTCGGTACGCCTAACGGGTTCAGCACGATGTCGACCGCAGTGCCGTCTTCGAGGAATGGCATGTCCTCGACGGGCAAGATCTTGGAAATCACGCCCTTATTGCCGTGCCGGCCGGCTAGCTTGTCACCGTCTTGGATCTTGCGCTTCTGAGCCACATAGACCCGGACCAGCTGGTTGACACCAGGCGACAGCTCATCATCGGCATCGCGGTCGAAGACGCGTACGCCGATGACCGTGCCTGACTCGCCATGCGGGACCTTGAGCGAAGTATCGCGAACCTCGCGCGCCTTCTCGCCAAAGATCGCGCGCAATAGCCGCTCCTCCGGAGTCAACTCCGTCTCGCCCTTGGGCGTGACTTTGCCAACCAAGATGTCGCCGGTGGAGACCTCAGCGCCGATCCGGATAATGCCGCGCTCGTCAAGATCAGCCAGCATCTCCTCGCTCACATTGGGGATGTCGCGGGTGATCTCCTCGGCACCGAGCTTGGTATCCCGGGCGTCGACCTCATGCTCCTCGATGTGGATCGAGGTAAGCACGTCGTCTTGGACCAGCCGCTGGCTCAAGATGATCGCATCCTCGTAGTTGTGACCCTCCCACGGCATGAACGCGACCAGCAGGTTACGGCCGAGGGCCATCTCGCCCTGGTCAGTACACGGCCCGTCGGCTAGCGGCATGCCCTTCTCGATCCGTTGGCCAGCAGTCACCAGCGGGCGCTGGTTGATGCACGTGCCCTGGTTCGAGCGACGGAACTTGCTCAGCCGGTAGGTCTTGAACGTGCCGTCGTCCTGGGTGATGTCGATCAGATCGGCGCTTACCGAGGTGACTACGCCCCCTTGGGTTGCGACCGTTACGTCACCGGCATCGACCGCGCCGCGGTACTCCATACCGGTGCCTACGAAAGGCGCTTCGGACTGGATCAGCGGCACCGCCTGACGCTGCATGTTCGAGCCCATCAGAGCTCGAGACGCGTCGTCGTGCTCAAGGAAGGGGATCATCGCGGTCGCGACCGATACCATCTGCCGCGGCGACATGTCCATGTAGTGCACCTCGCTCGGCGGCACGGTGTCCACCTCACCATGGCGCTTGCGGACCAGCACTCGGTCCTCGGTGAAGCGGCCCTTGTCGTCGAGCTTGGCGTTAGCCTGCGCCTTGGCGTACCGATCTTCCTCATCGGCAGTCAGGTAGTCGATCTGATCGGTGACGTGGCCCTTCTCGACTTTCCGGTACGGGGTTTCCACGAACCCGAAGGCATTCACTCGCGCGAAGGAGGCAAGCGAACCAATCAGGCCGATGTTCGGACCCTCAGGGGTTTCGATCGGACACATCCGGCCGTAATGGGATGGGTGCACGTCGCGGACTTCCATGCCGGCGCGATCTCGCGACAGACCACCCGGCCCGAGCGCGGAGAGCCGCCTCTTGTGTGTCAGTCCGGCAACGGGGTTGGTCTGATCCATGAATTGGGAGAGCTGCGAAGTACCGAAGAACTCCTTCAGTGCCGCAACCACGGGCCGGATGTTGATCAAGGTCTGCGGCGTGATGGCCTCGACGTCCTGGGTCGTCATCCGGTCCCGAACCACACGCTCCATGCGCCCTAGTCCGGTACGCAGCTGGTTCTGAATCAGCTCACCGACCGTACGCAACCGCCGATTGCCGAAATGGTCGATGTCGTCTTCTTCAACGAGCAGCTCGCCACGAGGTGACTCGAGAGTCTCCTTGCCCTCGTGCAGCGCGACCACGAAGCGGATGGCAGCGATGATGTCCTCGATCGTCAGCACCGTACGATCGAACGGCAGCTCCAGACCGAGCTTCTTGTTGATCTTGTAACGGCCGACCTTGGCCAGGTCGTAGCGCTTGGGATTGAAGTAGTAGTTCTCAAGCAGCGCCTGCGCGGCCTCCCGAGTAGGCGGCTCGCCTGGGCGCAGCTTGCGGTAGATATCGAGCAGCGCCTCATCCTGAGTGGTGGTGTGGTCCTTCTCGAGGGTAAGCCGCACGGACTCGTAGTCGCCGAACTGCTCCAGGATCTGAGCGTCAGTCCAGCCGAGTGCCTTCAGCAGCACAGTGACGTTCTGCTTACGCTTGCGGTCCAGACGCACCCCGACCATGTCCCGCTTGTCAATCTCAAACTCAAGCCAGGCGCCACGGGAGGGGATGATCTTGCAAGTGAAGATGTCCTTGTCCGAGGTCTTGTCGGTGGTCTGCTCGAAGTAGACGCCGGGTGAACGGACCAGCTGGGAAACCACGACCCGCTCGGTGCCGTTGATGACGAAGGTGCCCTTGTCGGTCATCAACGGGAAGTCGCCCATGAAGACGGTCTGGCTCTTGATCTC